>CAZZXL010000203.1:0-8054 GCA_964658035.1 uncultured Acetobacteraceae bacterium | reverse complement strand
GGGCAGCACTAAAGGCAGGCTATGGATTTGACGCGCAAGCGCTTGGAACGCGGATGAAGCTCGCGTCCCACAAAACCACAGCCACGACGACGGGGAGAAATTTGAAGTTGCCGAAAACCCGACTTTTGCGTGCAGGTCGAAACTACTGATTCGTCTTCATCGTGTTCGCAGGGAAAAGGCTGAGAGGGCGACGGCTGCAATGCAAAGTCGTTTAGTTGCACCTTGAACTATGGGTTACGCTTCGCCACTATCTCGACACGGACTCGTAGTGAGCGTGCGGTCGAATATACACCGCCAAACTTGCCCGCCCTCCTGCGCGATGGTTCAGCCTCGCCGTAAAGGACATGGGGCGACCAGACGCTGACTAGGTAATACACGCCGGGGTGTGGCAGCTCTGTCGTCGTAAGTTCGTAAAACGCTCGCTGCGGCTTTCCGTGGTCAATTCCAAAAGGTCCCCAGCCGTGGCCCATACACATTGGTTCCATAGGAATCGTCCGCAGTACATTATGTTCGAAATCCTGGATCTCTAGTATCGGCCTTGGTTCGGCACACTCGCCTTGCCCCAGCGGCTCGGTCGCGTCTACGTTCTCCCAACGCAGGTGGAGCGGGATCTTTTCACCCTCGATAAAGGTGGGGTGGTCGACTGATAGACCGGCTCGGATACCGGCAGCCGACTCGCCCCAATTGGGCGGGAGGGTATCGACGCCCAGAACGGTGAACTTCGTGGCCGCAGTCAGAAAGGTTGGCTGCGCAAGGGCGGTACGCCACTCAATGTGAGTTACCTGGGCAAGATCGGAGGCGCTGATTTCGGCATCGACGATTGTCCAGCCAGCTCCCACGTCGCAGGTTCGCATTCGATCCCTCTTCCATGACGGCCACGCTCGCTCCTGATCCTCCCGAATCTGTTCCGGTGTGAACGAAGCGATGGGATATGACACCTTCGTGGTCAGCGGGTCGAGTCGCGTGCCAATCTCAGGTCCGTGCCGTACCGTGTAGAGGTTTGCGCAACCAGTGGTCTCTCCAGCTGGGGCTGTCTGATCCGTTCGTTCTATATGCAGCGTCGCCCGCTCGTCGCTATAGACGGGGTTGGGCAGGACAGAGATTCGCAAGGCTCCGTCGATGACCGTAGCGATCGATGGCAAGCCCGCTCCCAGGCGGTAGCCGGAGCTTCTGACTGACGAGCAAATGCGAAGAGGCCAGCCTGAGGGGATGAACAGATAGCCGGTTGGCGGGAGCGCCCATTGAACAACAAAGTCGGCCCAATCGGCCCATTGACACGACGATCCGGTCGTGGCCCAGTGCAGATCAACGGCGGCGCGTTCGCCTGGTGCCAGCAGGGCTTGGTCTATGGTCTGTCGCTCCGGGTAGGGCAACGGCCTGTCATGCTGGTCACACAGCCAGCAATTCTCGATAGCCATACTGTGTCCGTCGACCGCGAAGGAGGCACCTGCCTGGCCTTCGATACGGCAGGCTGTGCTGCCTTGGTTCTGGAAATGCAAAGAGACCGTTTGCTCGCCAGCAGGGATGTTGGCGAAGGTGAACGTTGCATCGAGAGATGCAGGATTGCAGAGAGGAGGGGGCTGCGTGGCGACCGACTCGGGCGGCGGCGCGGCTACGGAAGGCGTGTTTTGCGCGTTGCCTGTGGCCGTGGCGGACAGTGCAAGAGCGGACGCGAGCAAACAAATCCAACTCAGCCAAACTACTTTCATGGCGTCCAGTCTATGCCTCAGCCAGGTCTCATTGACCGCGAACAAAGTAATGCCGCTGTATTTTGGCACATCACTGCGCTACCGAAATGATCTCCATCTTGAACCTTTTGGTCCATCTGATGCCGGTGTTCCCGCCAAACGGCGTTTTGGCAATCCCCCTGATAACCGGAGTTGTCGTAGGTAGCGACTAGGGTCTATACATCCAGACTTCGCAAAGGAACAGGCCTGCGTCAGGTGGTGTCTAACAAGAGATGGCGCTATCGATCCAGACAGAGCGGCTTGTAGCTGTAATCCTTTTCATTTGGATGGGGGGATGCAGTCGGAGCGGCACTTCTGGCTCTAAAACTTTGCCACAATCTCAAGTTGATCCAGGGTTTTACCGAAGCTTTTATAGTGGCAAAGCGATCATCAATCCAGAGTCACTCTCGGGAGCTTGGCAAATCGATGACGGTCAGGGAGGCGCAGTTGGTATAGAGCTAACCCTTACGACGTCTCTCTCCGATGACGTCCGAACGTCAAAAGGAGGGCCTGAGGCTTGGCAAGCTCTACAGGTAGGCGTGTTTCATCGCTCCTCTTCGACGATCAAGTTAGGGGATGAGAACTTCTTCTCCGACTCTCCTCAAGGAGGAAGCGTGCGTTATGAGGATGGGCGGCTTGCTCTGCATGTGGGGTGGGCAGATCTTGATCTTGTAAGATCGGCGGAAGACGGCTGGTCAGGCCGCCTCCATCGAAAGGCTTTTGACAGGCAAGTGGTTCTGACGCGAACGGATCAATCTTTAGAAAAGATGTCTCCTTTCGTCGGCACCTGGAGGAGGCAAGTGGAGGAAGCTCGCTTCTCCTGTCTACACATCGTTCAGACGAGTCCTGAGGCGTTTAGCGGGTGGGAGGACTTACATGCCATTCCTGGCTTACTTCGCTACGCACCACACTTGAAGAGATCTCCGAGCGTAATCCAGACCTATGGCAAAGCAATCCTCGTCTCTTCCCAAGGGCCAAGTATTCTGCGACTGGACAGCCCCGAGTCTTTGGCGGGCTGCTGTCCGCACTCTTCGCTGGCGAGATTGAACGGGCGCGTCATGGATGTTCAACCGTTAACGCAGAGTGGCCCATGGGACGGAAAGGATTGGAGGATGATGCCGGGGACCAGTTGTGTTTCCATTCCGAAACGCCCTAGAACGGTTTCGCTTTCAAGACGCTGAGGTTGCTACTGTTGCTTTAGCGCGTGTACTCACTGAAAGGTCCCCTTCTACGGCGTCAGGATCGTCTTGTTACTCCTGAAACGGACGTTTTAGCTGCGTACACGCGTGCGTCGGTCTCTGTCCGGATTGCGCGCGGCTTGTGGGAAGATGCTTACACTGGTCAGCGGGAGCGTACTCAATTGGAGTTCGACGTTGCGTCTACGAGCAAGAAGCCGATAGGCCGTCTATTCCTGGCCTGTGCAATCGCTGTCCTATCGTTAGCCGGGTGTTCAACTGAGTCACGGCACCGCACCATCGTCTACGACGAAGCTTGGTCAAGCGCCGCAGCCTTAAAGAACCTTGTATGCAGCCCCGACAGGAAGGCATCCTGTGAACGAGAAGCGAGAGACGGAGAACAGACTTTTGCTAAAGGCCTCTCAGCTGCCTTCCAAACCTCTCCCAAATGCCGGACCGTGCAGTTCTTGATGCCTGCAGCGGGCGTTCAAAGCGGGTCGGATTACTGGAGGCTTCGCGTCGACTTTCATCCAAGACTGACGACTCAGCCCTTTGAGCTTGGACTTGGTACCGAGCGGCCCCGCATTGGAGGAGATGACGTTGAGCATAACGCTGCTTATATATGCGAGGCGGTAAAGAACAACGGAGTCACAGCAATCTGGTGACAGAGGGTTAAGTGACCGCACCCCTAAGCGCGTCTTTCCATCACCCTCTGGACCTGGACCGCAGACCATTCCCCAAGTCTTCGAGGCGTTGGGATCTCGCGAGCATTGAGTTCTGCCGCGATCGCGCGGAGCGAGCTTGCGCCGGTGGCTTGTATGGCTGTGATCGTCGGAAGGAGTTCCGAGCGAACCTGGCTCACTCTCTGGGTACGCACCTGGCGGGCTGCAACTCCGATCTCCGCAAAGCGCTCAGCCGAGACGCGGCGGCCGCCGAGCTTCGTTCCCCGCGCTTTTGCGGCTGCGAGGGCTGCCTTGGTTCTCTTCGAGATGGCCTCCGCTTCTTGCTCAGCTACTGCGGCCAGGATGTGGACCACGAACCGATTCGCCTGGGGCATATCGACGGCCACGAACTCAACGCCGGACTCCATAAGGTTCGAGATGAAGGCGACGTTGCGGGCGAGACGGTCCAGCTTGGCGATCACCAGGGTAGCTCGATGCTTTCGGCAGAGCTTGAGGGCGGTAGCGAGGGCAGGGCGATCATTGCGCTTTCCGCTCTCGACTTCGAGGACCTCTTCCACCAGGGTCCAATCGCCACCATTGAGAAATCCGGCGACGGCGGCGCGCTGCGCTTCGAGGCCCAGGCCGCTAGTTCCCTGCCGTGCGGTTGAGACCCTCAGGTAGCTCACAAACCTGCTTTTCGCCATCGCCTTAGCCCTCTGTTACGTTTCTTCTACGTCCGTAGAAAGAATGTAACAGGTGCCTTAAGGCGTCCGGGAGACGCTTGAGACGTAGTTTCCGCAAATGCCGTTTTGCGTTCAGAGGCATTTTGCGGCCAATTCAGCGGGGTTAATGCTATTCCCAGAGCGAAGCTCTTGCAGTATCCAGGGCTGATTGCGAAGCAGCACAAGCTCTTCAGTAAAGAACAGACCTAGAACGTTCTGGCCCATCAGTTCAGCGCAGAGCAGCCCAAAGAACCCGTAAAACTGATCTCGAACTGCTCCGGCCGGTATTCCCCCGGGACACGCGTAGGTGATGGAGGCATAGGCCTGGTGGGTAGCCCATTGTGGCAACTCCTGCTCGCCGAGCGCGGATGTATCCAGCCGATGGTCAAAGAACTGCATCGTGATGAACATTCCGTTCAGTTTGATAACTGCACCTTCTCCATCACCCACAGAGCTCGCGAAGAACGTCACCGGGTCAGGATCGCGCCTCCAACCTTTCTTCATAGCGTTCGTAAGCTGTTCCGTCGTGAAGCTCTCAAAATGTTTCTGGAGGAGAACGATGCTGACGCCGCTCACTTCGCTTTCTGCGGCTTTTGGATAACTCGGCTTGCGGGGCCACAACTTCCACATTCTTCCAACTCTATATTGGCGATCTGCCCGGAAAGTCGGTGTTTGCGGCAACATCGAAGTTCTGATCAGGCTGCAGAGGATTTTTTTGCTCTGCCGCTTTTTGTAAGCCCCTTCCCTGCCCTGGTCCGAGCCGGTATTGAGGACTGAGGTTGGGCCAATGCCTGCATCACGAGCTGCGGATCGTGAGCGATCACCATAAGAAGCGCCCGTGCCGCCGCTTCCGGATTTCGACGGCCCGACTCCCAATGGCGCACCGCGTCTACCGACAAGCCGAAAGCATCCGCAAAGCGGCCCTGGCTAAAGTGGAGCCGGGTTCTGATCCCACGCACGTCGATGGATTCCGGCAGCGTGACTTTATAGCCTTTCCGCTCCCCTTCCATGTAGGCGCGGGCCTCCGCTGTGCCTTGCGCCATCTCTTCAAACAGTTTGCTCATGCTTTTCTCCCGTAGTCCGCGAAGAAGCTCTTAGCCATTTTCGCGAGAGCGTTTTGTTCGGCCTTGCTTAGGTTGCCCTTTTCCGCCTTCGCATACACGGTGATAAGGAAGATGGGAAAGTCTTCACCGCCGTAGAGGTATACGACTCGTGCGCCGCCGCGTTTGCCTATTCCGGCCCGTCCGAACCGCCGTTTGCGATAGCCCCCGGTCCCCGACATGAGGTCGCCTGCTTCGGGGTCTGAGGCGATGGCCGAGACAATGTCTGCCCGCTCCGCTTCCGTGAAAAGAGCCGAGGCTGCTTTGAGGTACGTCAGCGTCTCGACGACCGTTTGCATAATGTGAGTGTATGCCAATGGCATGGTATTCACAAAGGCACCTTGAACACTGATCCCATTGACAATGAGAACTCCAGTACCTAAGTTCATTAGTACTGGAGTTGCTAAGTACCGGAGTACCTCAGTTTTTTAAGGAGTGCAGCGTGATTCTGGCCGTAGTCAGCCACAAAGGGGGAGTTGGAAAGACCACGACTGCCGTTCATCTCGCGGCCTATTTCCAAACTCTAGGGTCAACTTTGTTGCTTGATGGTGACGATACCCGGAACGCGATCAACTGGAGCCAGCGAGGAGCAGGCTTCCCTTTCCGCGTTGCGCCCGTCCAGGAAGCCGCGCAACTCATGCCCGACTTTACGCATACTGTGATCGACACAGGGCAGCGCCAGACTGCCGAAGATCTCCGTGCCGCTTACGCCACGTGCGACCTCATCCTCATCCCATCCGTTCCCGCTAGTCTCGATACTGACGGGCTCGGCCAAACCATCAGAGCGATCCGGGAGCATGGACCGGATAAATTACGAGTCCTGCTCACCAGGGTTCCCCCAGATGCCGCCAAAGAAACGGCGGAGTTGCGTGGATTGCTCCTGCAGATGAATGTCGAAATTCTGACCTCCGAGATCCCCATGCTTAAAGCCTTTGCGAAAGCGGCGGCTGCCGGCGAGATCGTCAACCAAACCAAGGACCGGAACGCGCATAGGGCCTGGGAAGCCTACAAAGCAGCAGGGAAGGAGATACGAGCATGAGTTTAGCCAGCTCACTTGCACCGAGGCCGCTAAATGCGGAAACGTCTCAACATAGCGCTGAAACTGCGTCACTGGAGAAGTCAAAGCAGCGAACATCGCATAAAAGCGGCCCCACTCCTGGCACCGCAGCAAAGTACACCAACCCAGACTTCATGCAACTCAAGGTTTACGTTCGCCGCAAAACGAAAACTGCGGCCGCCCGTAAATGGGAAGACAGCGGGGGCAGGGAATTGTCGGAGCTGATTGAATCTCTCCTCGAACAGTACCTCAGTTCTTAAGTTCTTAAGTACTGAAGTTCTCCAGTTCTGCATAACTCCATATTCTGCTTCAATTTGGTTCCGCGATGACAAGGAAGTCTCAAAAGCTCGTTGTACCTTCAAGCGATCCCGCTGCAGAGCAGCGGAGATCCGATGAAGTGGCGAATGCCCATCGACTGAAGCAGGAGGAAGAGCAGCATTACCGGGAAGTCTTTGCAAGATTGGAGGCCGAAAAGGTTCGGCTCGAACAGGAAGTACAGGAGTTCTTAGCTCGCCACCCGGAGGCTCTGAAACCTAGCAAACCTTCACCTTCTAAAAAGCTCCGTAACCGTAAAGTCGAAGACCATCTCAGCAAAACCCGACAGGCCGCAGCCCTCGCCAAGGTTCGCATCGACAGGGA
The DNA here is from genome assembly GCA_964658035.1 of uncultured Acetobacteraceae bacterium. GTDB lineage: Bacteria > Acidobacteriota > Terriglobia > Terriglobales > Acidobacteriaceae. Next base: position 972 of record CAZZXL010000203.1, on the reverse strand, counting down.
TGCGAATGGAGGCGAAGAAGAAATATTCCAGGTCGCCCAGGCCCTCATCCTTTGCGGATTGCCCTATGACAAGACCGATCAGACCAAGATCACCAGGTCAGCCAGGCTCGCCGATGGCAGCGTGGTTGATGTCACCTTCAGCACCGGGCTCAAAGCCGGTATGCCGTATGGAAGCGATCGCAGTCTGTTGCACTTTCTCTTTGATAAAGCGGTAAAGAATGATTCCAGGTTCGTCAGCTGGGAGACGGCGACCGAGTTTCTCCAGATGATGAACATGGCTCAGGGCGGAAAAAACAGGCGGGATCTCCGCCAGCGTTTCCTCAGAATCCGCAGCCTGACGATTGGAGTCGAACGCACGACTCAATACGGAACGACTGCCGACCTGATGCCCGTTATCCGCCACTCTCATCTACCTACCAGCGTCGATGTACGGGCCGAGCAGAGAGGGCAATCTCTACTGCCAATTGGTTCGGATGTTGTCTTCGGAGTGGAGATTGACCCAGCTTTCTTCGCTGACCTTAAGCGGCATCACGTTCCTACACCGGCCGCGATCATCAGGACAACGCGCAACAAATCGCAGCTCCAGGACCTCATGCTATGGCTTCACTGGCGCTGCTATGCAGCCAACAAGTCCAGCCTTATCAAGTGGGAGTATCTGCGAATGCAGCTCTGGCAAGACGATAAAACGAGCCGCCGGATCAAGGTGCGGTTTGCCGAAGCCATCGCCGCTTTGCGGATCATCTGGCCGGAGTTGCAAGCCGAGGCTTTGAAAACCGGCCTTATGGTCGGGCCTCCATTGAGAGGCCGGTATCTTTTAGCCAAAGGTGCCGCTGCTCGACAGATCAGCTAGTCCGTAACCCATTTAAAACAAAAGTTCGGCAAGGGGACTTCCCGGCACGCTTGAACAGATTTGTTCCACAGAGCGGTGTCTAAAACAGGTGAAACGAAGGGGACTTCCCGGCACGCCAAAAG
>CAZZXL010000202.1:0-8066 GCA_964658035.1 uncultured Acetobacteraceae bacterium | reverse complement strand
GGAGGACCGGGAAGCGCCACCAGAGGATGGGCACGAAGGCGGCGTTGACAGCGAAGGCAGTAAAGAAGACGGCGCGCCATCCCAGCCAGGTGGCAATATAGCCGGCGACCGCGCGCGCCAGCAGGACGCCCAGCAGCAACCCGGTCATGACCGTGCCGATAGCCCGCCCGCGGTCTGCTTCGTCCGCAACTTCAGGAGCAATGGGCAGCACAATGTGCGTGACCGAGGCGGTGAGCCCGATGAAGACGGAAGCCACCACCATCAGCCACAACTGCGGGGCGATCGCGCATAGCAGCAGTGCGAGGGACACGGCGGCAAACAGCCGCATCATCAGGGCGCGGCGTTCGAGCACATCGCCCATGGGCACAAAGGTGAGAATGCCGACCGCGTAGCCTACCTGCGTCGCCACGGCAATCATGCCGGCGCGATGCTCGGCAATATGGAGGCTGCGGCTGATCTCGAGCAGCAGCGGCTGGTTGTAATAGATGTTCGCGACGCCGACACCGCAGGCCAGGCCGAGCAGCGCCAGCATGCCTTTATGGTGAGGTTGAGCGTCTGCTGCTGGAGGAAGATCGGTCGCGGTCTGGTCAGGCATCACATGCCATTGTTACAAAGACCGGCGCTACAGAGCCGGGCTTGCGCCGGGGAGGCTACGAAGTTGCCGTCTCAGCATGTTTGCCGGACGCGAAGCATCGCGCCAGGCGCACGCCGGCGACCACCATCGCCGCTGCGACGATCACCCATACGCCATAGAGGACATCGACGGCCCACAACGGCGCAACACCGGCGTGCCGCAATAGCGATGGCAGGAAATACCACGCAGTGATGTGTTGCGCGTCCCACGGGTCCTGGTACATGGCGGGGAAGCGGTCCTGCGAAGTCATGCCCCAGGCCACGCTTTGGCCCAGTGCGCGCGCCACTATGTTCTTGAAACGCAGCAGGATCACCCAGGTCGGGTGACCGAGAGTTTCTTCCTGGTAGATCTCGAGCGGCAGCCAGTAAGCCAGCGACGCCAGTTGAATCACCACGCTCGCCGAAGTCACAGCAACTGCCACCGTCCGCATCCCCCGGCCCAGTGTTCGCCAGTAGCGCAGCAGGAGCGGCCAGGTGAGCAGCGTACTGAATTCGACGGCGCTGGAAATGTAGCGGTCTCCCCAGGCGAAGTCCCCGGGCCATGAGAAGTATCGTGCATAGAACACCAGGTAGGCGAAGATCAGCAGCAGCGACGTGACCAGGAAGGCCCGAATGGTCGGCGAGAAACGCTTCCACAGCAGGACTGTGACCAGCAGGGTCAGGGCAAAGACTGGATCAAAGAGAAAAACGCTTTTCTCCGGCGCAAAAAATGGACCGATCATGCCGGACGTGATGCCGCCCGCAAAAAAGTGTCCGCTGAATGGATACTTCAACGGCAGGGTCGGATCAATCTGTCGCTCTTCCCGGGCGAAGATGGTGACGTAGGTATTGGTCCACGACCCGAAGCGGATGAACTGGTAGAGCCGGTCAACGAAAAAGAACCCGACGTAGACGGGGATTGCCGTCCGCAGATACGTGACCGCGACCGCACGGATTGTTTTCGAGCTACTGACATCAAGGGCCGGGTCCCCTTGTATGGCGGACGGGCTGACGGCAAAGTCCTCGTGAAGTGGTGCCCCGGCCTGACGGCGGGAGAAGAGCAGGACCAGCAGTAGAAAACCGCCGGCGGCCATCAGGTCAAGACCCGTTGTCAACCGGGTCAGCAGGTTAAGGCCGAGCGCCATCGCGCCCCAGAAAAGAGCGCGCTTTTCGCCACTCTGCAGCCAGTACAACTGCAACGCAAAGCCGGTCAGCGCGAGCAGGAAGATGTAGTTGTTCTCCTGCATATTCTGCGCGTAATGCAGGTGCGTAGTTGCCAGCAGCAGGCTGAGGGCCCCTGCGATGCGTTCGCGCACGGAGAAGCCCAGCAGCGCCAGAAAGCGAAAAGCTACCAACGCGGTCAGCACATTTACCAGGATGTTGGTACTGATGCTGACGACGATGCTGCGGATCGCGGGATCAGCCTGGGTGTCAACGTAATCGCTCCACAGCGGTAGATGGGTTGCCGCTGTGCCGATCAAATCCGCCGGCAGCATCAGCAGGGACTGGCCAATGCCAAACCAGGCGTAAAGGTGGCCGTTGCGGCCGTGCAGACCAAACTCGGGATACTGATAGGGGAACACCTGCGGCAGGCCTGTCCACAGGGAGTGAGTCACCTGCAGGCGAAATGTGGTGTCCGCCGTGCCCAGCTCCCCGGACTGGATCAGGAAGGTGAACAGGGCGGTAAACAGCAACAGCAGTGGCAAGGGTGCCGAGAAGAAGCGTCGTTCCATTCGCTCTCATGGTACAAGAGTCGATCTGTCGGCCCGCCGTCGGTGCCGGAACAACCGCCATCGTTCGCCACTGTGTGTCCTACTGGCCGGACGGACGGCTGGCAGTCTGCGCCAGGCGTACTCCCGACAGGCCGGAGACGTACTTCTCGATGCCGCGGTACAGCGATTCAGCAATGCGCTCTCGATAGGCGGGATCACGCAGTTGGCGCGCATCCTCTGGGTTGGTGAGGAACGAAATCTCTGCCAGGATGGACGGCATATTCGCGCCGATCAACACAACAAACGGGGCCTTCTTGACGCCGCGGTCTTTGAGGCCGGCGTTGCCTTCTTCGAGGCCACCATAAAGAGAGCTTTCGACGTTCGCAGCAAATTCGTGTGACTCGTCTATCTTGTCTTTGAGCGTGATCTTTTTCACCAGGTCGGAGAGCTGGTAGATCGATTGATCTGACACGGCATTCTCTCTCGCGGCGACTTCGAGTGCCTCGGGCGACGTCGTGAAGTTCAAGTAGTAGACCTCAACCCCGCGCGCCGAAGCATCGCTGCTTGAGTTGGCGTGCACAGAAATAAATAGATCGGCCTGTGCCTTATTGGCAATCGCCGTTCGCGTCTCGAGAGGGATGAACGTATCGTCATCGCGCGTATAGATAACATCCGCGCCGAGCCGCTGTTTCAGCAGTTTGCCCAGGCGCAGAGCGACATCGAGTACAACGTCTTTCTCTTCAATGCCGCCCGGGCCGAGCGTACCGGAGTCGTGGCCGCCGTGGCCGGCATCGATCACGATGCGGCCGATCTTCAAGCCGAGTGCGCGCACCAGCGAGCGTTCCCCGGTGGAAGTTGGTGTAGCTTCGCGAGCACCCGCGGCCGGAATTTCCGGCGCCAGGTGGGTCGGCAGCCGCTTCGCAGTTGTCGCTGCATCTGTGTTGGTCTCAGGCGGTTCCGAATGGCGGCGTGTGCGCTTTGCGGTCGGGGCAATCTCGGTAGCGCCGGCCGTGGCGGGACTGCCCGGCTTAGGCATTTGCAGGGCTGAGGACGCCTGAGACGGAGACGGGGGCAGAGACGGGGGCGTGGCTCCGGCCAGTTCTTCCAACTCGTTCGGCTGTGCGGCGCGGGTGGTTCCGCTTACCGAAGCCGCGATGGGACTGGTGGTTGGATGGTGCGTGGCTTTGACGCGGTCTGGCTGCCGGCCAAGGGTTGCGACCTCCTGCAGCGGGGCAGGATTCACATTCCTCCCGGCTGATGGGGCGGCGACGTTCGCTGCGCCTGCCCGGCTGCTCAGGCTGGCCGTTTGTGTGGCACTTGTGTCCGTCGCTGCTACCTGCCGGGTGTCGACTGGCGCGGCACCGTGAATGTCCACGATCAGCCGCCAGGGGTTTGGCAGGAAGAAGGCGGAGTACTCGCTGACGTGCGACACATCGAGCACAATGCGGGTCGAATCATTCGAGTACTGCGCCACACGCACCCGCTTCAGGTAGCCGTCATCGGTCACGTCGACGGATTTGCCAATCAGTTCCGGCGCCAGACGTGCTCCGTGCAGATCAAAGAAGATGCGGTCTGGATTCGGTACCCGCGCGGCCTCGAACTGTACCTGGCTGGTGAGGTCAATCGCGACGCGGGTGTAGACAGGCGTCGACCAGTGCCGGATGCCGGTGATGAGGACCGGCGTGTTCGGGATAGCCGGGGAGCCTGGATTGAGAGTCGAGTTGGGTGGAGTACTGGCGAGCGTTGGCGTCGAGGGCGTAAGTGCTCGCGAGTGGACTGCAGCAGAGGATGCGGATTCCGGTGGCATCGCGTTCAGGGCGGCCAGTTCCCGCGCGTGTTCGCGGGCAGTTTCGGTCGCTCCGGGAGCCTGGTTTCGAGAAGCCGCTGGCTGCGGTTCCTGGTAGGCCGCAGGTGGGACGTGGTGGTCGATTGCTTTCAGCTGCTGGCGTGCTTCTGAAGCAAGCGGACTGTGAGGGTACTCCTTCAAGAACGCAGCGAATGCCTGCTGCGCGGCTTGGTCGTCATGCAGATCGCTTGCTTCAATCTCGGCTTCGCTCAGGAGCGCACTCTGACGGAAAGGGCTGCCGGGATGGGTGCTTCGCAGATATTCGTACTGGATGACAGCTTCATGCAGGAGCGAGGCGTCATTGAGGGTGCGGGCTTCTTCGGCCAGCAGGCTGGCCACGGCATCAATGGCAGCGTCGGCGTGGGGACTGGCGGGTTCTGCGTGGTAGATGGCCCGATAAGCATCGAGAACGCGTTCGTAGGCGGCGCGCGTACGCTGCACCTGGGGACGACCTTCAAGCGCTTCGCGCATCCGTTCCGCGTGATCGAACGAGCCTGCCTTGCCGGTACTGCTGACGTGCGCAGTCTTGCGGCCTTGTCCGGCCACGGTCAGCCCGGTGCAGAGCATCAGGACGACGGCGCGCTGCAAATGGGCGAAAAGCGGCATAGGGGTAAGACGCGTCGCGGGCCGGCGTCCGTGTTCAGTATAAAGTTGCTGCCCGGTCAACCCGCGGTCGACCTGCCCGGGATGTACCGCAGTCAGCACGTTACGTTAAACCCGGCCACGCAGAAAAAGGCGCGCCAATCAACCCATCAGGGTACGCACCACCTCGGCTGAGCTCGCCAGAGCGGCGTCCAGTTGTGACGGGTCTTTGCCGCCGGCTTCGGCGAGGTCGGGACGGCCGCCGCCGGCACCCCCTACCTTCTGGGCGAGCAGGCCGACGATCTTTCCGGCTTGCAGCCTGGCGGTCAGGTCTTTGGTGACGCCGACAATCAGGGCGACTTTGCCGTCTTCTGTAGCGGCACCGAGAGCGACGACGCCGGAGCCAAGTTTGTTGCGGAGGTTGTCGACCAGGGTCCGCATCTGGCCGCGATCGAGCGCTTCGACTCGCTGGCTTAGCACCTTGATGCCGTTGACTTCGACGGCGTGGTCGCTGGCGGACAAGACGGACGAGGCCGCGGATTTCATTCGTGCGTGGTCGAGTTCCCGGCGCAGTTTCTTCAGTTCGTCTTCCTGCGCGGAGAGTTTGTGGCGCAGGGCTTCGGCGGGGGATGGTTCTTCCACCCGTCTTGTGTCAGTCAAAAACCCGGGTCCCAGGTGCGAGACCTGGGGCACCCGCGATGTACCAGTCAACTGAAATGCGACCTGGGCGACGTCGTAATCGCGACGAAATTCGGCCAGAGCGCCGAAGCCGGTGAGGGCTTCAATGCGGCGGACACCGGAGGCGACGCTGCTTTCGCCGGTCAGCTTGATGAGGCCGATCTCGCCGGTGGCGCGGGTGTGCGTACCGCCGCAGAGTTCGGTGGAGTAATCGCCGATTTTGACGACGCGGACCTTGTCACCATACTTTTCGCCGAACAGCGCCATGGCATGGTACTCATTGACGGCGACGTCGATGGGGACGTCGACCATGGTTTGAACAGTGGTGTTGGCGAGGACCTGTTGGTTGATGCCATCTTCGATGTCCTGCAAGTCTTCGTCGGCGATGGGAGCGAAGTGCGCGAAGTCAAAACGTAACCGTGTCGGCGACACAAGCGAGCCGGCCTGCTTGACGTGGGGGCCGAGGACTTCGCGCAACGCCGCGTGGATGAGGTGGGTGCCGGTGTGATTGCGCCTGGTTGCGTCGCGGTAGTTTTGATCGACTACCGTATCGATGCGCTGACCAACGTTCAATGGCTGACGGACTGTGCATTTGTGCGCGAAGATGCCCTGCACGGGCTTGGTGCAGCCGTGCACTTCAGCCACGATGGTGTTGTGGTCATCTGAATAGAACCAGCCGTGGTCGCCGACCTGTCCGCCGGAGTCAGCGTAGAAGGTGGTGTGGTCGAGGACGATCTCGACCTGGTCGCCGGGTTGGGCTTCGTTGACGCCGGCGTTTTCTTTCACCATGGCCAGGACGGTCGCGGCTTGGTCCTGGAGTGCCGTGTAACCGTCGAAGATCGTCTTTGGAAGATCGCGGTAGACGGGGCTGGCGCTGGCCTTGGAGCCGCCCTTCCAGGAGGCGCGGGCGCGGGCTTGCTCTTCGGCGCGAGCCTGCTCGAAGCCGGTGAGGTCGAAGCCAATGCCGGCGTCGCGTGCTGCGTCGACCATGAAGTCGAGCGGTAGGCCGTAGGTTTCGTATAGGTGGAATGCGTCAACACCGCTTAGCTCCTGGGCCGGTGTGGCGCTCTCCCATCCCTTTAGATATTCCTGAAACTTATGTAGCCCTGCCTTTCCGTCAAGCAACTCAATAAGACCTTCATATCCTGACGTATTTTTTCCATCTTGCCGAAGGAGGTCATGGGCGAGCGTGAATTGCTCATCGTATTCGAATCGCTTGTCAGACTTAGGAAATCGGGACCTGATTAAACCGTCCATATAGGCACGGATTGAGAAAACCTTTTTGTTCTTGCGCTCCGCCAGAACATCTTGGAGTTTCTTGTCGCCTGTTTCAAGAACACGAGCGAATTGCCTTTCCTCTCCGTCGATTACATTCGCGATACGATCAGCATTCTCTATCAACTCTGGATAAGCGGACTGCATTTCGTCGCGTACGGCGTAGACCATCTGGAACATGAACGGTTCTTGTTGGCCCAGCAATCTTCCATGCCGAATGCCGCGGCGCAGGATCTTGCGCAGCACGTAACCGCGTCCTTCATTCGCAGGAACAACGCCGTCGTTGATGAGAAAGGTTGCGGCGCGTGCGTGGTCGGCGATGATGCGGAGTGATGCGTCTCCGGTCGCAGTGCCATCGCCGTAGGCAGAGTTGGTGAGTTCGGCGGCGCGGGCGATCAGTGGCGTGAAGAGGTCGGTGTCGTAGTTAGACAGCTTGCCTTGGAGGACGGAGGCTACGCGCTCCAGTCCAGCGCCGGTGTCGATGCTTGGTTTTGGTAACAGTGCCAGCTCGCCGGATGCGCTGCGGTCAAATTGCATGAAGACCAGGTTCCAGATTTCGACGTAGCGCTGATCATCTTCACCGAACGGCTTGTCTTCTCCTGTTTCCGAAGCTTCAATGCCGAGATCGTAGAAAATTTCCGAGCAGGGGCCGCACGGGCCGGTGTCGCCCATCTGCCAGAAGTTGTCCTTCATCCCCATTTCAAAGATGCGGTCGGCGGGGACGCCTTGTTCCATCCAGTAGCTGTGTGCCTCGCTGTCCCTTGGGACCGTACCTTCGCCTTTGAAGATGGTGACGTAGAGCTTGTCTTTCGGGATGCCGAACCAGGCTTCCGAAGTCACCAGTTCCCAGGCATAGGCGATAGCGTCGCGCTTGAAGTAGTCGCCGAAGGAGAAGTTGCCGAGCATCTCGAAGAAGGTGTGGTGGCGGCGGGTGAAGCCGACGTTTTCAAGGTCGTTGTGCTTGCCACCGGCTCGAACGCACTTCTGCGAAGTGGTGGCGCGCGTGTAGTCCCGCTGCTCGAGGCCGAGGAAAACGTCCTTGAACTGGTTCATGCCTGCGTTGGTGAAGAGCAGGGTCGGATCATTGTGCGGGACGAGCGAAGACGAGTGCACAATCTTGTGTCCCTTCGAGTGAAAGAAGTCGAGGAACATCTTGCGGATTTCAGAGCCGGTGCGGGATTGCATGATTTCAAGGATAGCGGATAGCTGGTAGAGGATAGGTGGTAGGTGGTAGAGGCCCAGGTCTCAGAGGCGAGACCTGGGGCACCCAAATCTGTTGCGAGGGTTGCGTTTACGTCGGGCGCGAGCGGCTTGAGGATGATGCGGTCGACGATGGCTTCGATGGTGTGGTTCTTGCGCTT
>CAZZXL010000201.1:0-8114 GCA_964658035.1 uncultured Acetobacteraceae bacterium | reverse complement strand
GCGCTATGGATGAGTCGCTGAAAGTTCTCTTCGCGAACGATGGTCGGTTTATTGCGGACCGGCGGCGCAGCGCCGTGGGCGTGGCCGAGTGCCTGAGCCTGCTTGAAGGTAACGCTGCCCGGTCGCTCTTAACCGCCCCTCCCAAGGAATAAGGCGCGCAACCCCTGAAGCTGAGTCGCCGAAACGTTCTGATCGCCTTGGACTACCTGCGACAGACTGCATAGGAGGGGCCCAAACCTGCGCCCCTCTTGGCTAAAAGAAGTGCCGGAATACCCAGAAGAGACTGGCTGAAAGCAGGGCGGCAATCGGCAACGTCAGCACCCACGCCATGCCGATGTTGCGCAGCGTCGACCATTGCAGCCCGCTCTTGTTCGCAGCCATGGTGCCGGCGACACCGGAAGACAGTACGTGCGTCGTCGACACAGGCATCTTGAACTGGTCGGCCATGATAATGGTGCAGGCTGCAACAATTTCTGCCGACATTCCCTGGGCATACGTCAGGTGCGTCTTCCCGATCTTCTCCCCCACTGTCACAACAATGCGTTTCCATCCGATCATGGTGCCCATGCCAAGGGCCAGGGCGACGGCAACCTTCACCCACGTCGGGATGAACTTGGTCGCCGTGTCAAGCTTGGCGCGGTAGGAATTCAGCGCCGCCTGGTCGTCCGCATTGAAGCTGGGGTTCTTGATTTTAGACATTACCCGCAGCGCTTCACTCTCGAGATACATGTCGTTACGGACGTTCCGCTGCTGGTCAGGCGGAACATTCTTGAGCGCTTTGTACTGGGTAACTTCCTGCTCCACTTTATGCATCAGGTCGACGACGGCAGCGGGCGTGGCGGGCGAGATTTTACGGTCACTGATGAACCGCTCCACTTCGCCGCCGTCTTTACCGTTGGTATCGCCCTGCACCGGGGCGACTGGCTGGGGCGCCGGGTTTTCCGTGGCGCCACCGGTAACGACAGCATGCTGCATCACGCTGATGGCGCGCTGAGAAGAGGCAACAAAGTCCGGCAACTGGTTAGGACCGACGGCATGGTTCAACGCGTAGGCCGTCGGCACTGTACCGATCAGGATGAGCATGATCAGTCCCATCCCCTTCTGGCCGTCATTCGAACCATGGCCGAAGCTGACGCCGGTGCAGGTAAGGATCAGCATGCACCGGATCCAGAATGGTGGCGGCTCGGTGCCTTTAGGTGCTTCGTAGAGCGCCGGGTCCTTGATGACCAACTTCATCAACAACAGCAGTAACGCAGAGAAGACGAACCCGACAACAGGAGAAATCAACAGTACTTTGAAGACGTTGGTGACCTGTGACCAATCCACGCCGGAAGTATGCGTAGCGGTCTTCGAGAGGTACTGATTCGCGAGGCCGACGCCGATAATCGAGCCGATCATAGTATGCGAACTGGAAGCAGGAAGGCCAAGCATCCAGGTCGCGAGGTTCCAGAGAATGGCTGCGATCAACAGCGCAAAAACCATGGCGAAGCCGGCCCCATAGCCCACCTGCAGGATCAATTCGACCGGCAACAGGGTAATGATGGTGTACGCTACGCCACCGCTGGATAGAAGTACGCCGATAAAGTTCCAGGTACCGCTCCATAGAACCGCCATGTGCGGTTCGAGCGAGTGGGTATAGATGACAGTTGCGACCGCGTTCGCGGTGTCATGGAAGCCGTTGACGAATTCAAAGCCGAGGGCAATCGTCAGCGCCAGGCCAAGCAGCAGGAAAGGCCATACAGAGCTGTTGTGCACACCGGAAAGGTCGTGCGCGATGCGCGTGGCGACATAGCCGATGCCGACGACGAACATGATGCCGGCGGCAATAATGCCCCATTGTGCTACCGTACGCTTGCTCTTGTCCGGGGCGAGCACGGGAGCGTTTACTTTGGGAAGGGTAGTTGCCATGAAAATCTCCGTGAATAGCCAGGCGAACGCGGACTATTCTGTCAACGCTACTTAAGTGGTAGGGATTCGAGTGTCAATGTGGTGTGAATGCCAGATGAATTTCGCCGCGGAAGGATCATTAGTGACCGAGGTAAGGTAATAGTGAAATCGGGTAATACACGCGATGGTGACCAAGGTTATAGGGTGTGTCTATCAACCTCAACCACGAGAGGCCTCAGGCATGGGTCCCGGCGCACTGCGCGGGACCCATCTTTTTGTCTGGCCTAGGGCGGGCGCGCCCTTGGCGCTGATGCTTCCGCTGGTCGTATGTCTTCGTTGCTGGCTCTGACCCTTGGGCTCAGCCGGGTGACGGGAGTTCCGGCTGGTCCTGGTGTGGCGTCTGCGAACAGGGCGCTCACAAATTCACATTTTGCAATGCTGCGAGAAGTCGAAGGAACTGCGATCTTGAGTCATTCAACTCAAGAATCCAGAATCCTCCTCGTCTTCGGAAACGATTGCATAGTCATCATCCGCCAGTATGCCCGTGATCTTGCTCAGCCACTGCGACCGGGCATCGACTGGCCACACTGTCCATGAAACAGGCACGATGCCTGCCTCAAATTCACACACCAGCGCGATCTTCGATTCGTCACCGGAGATGGCCGCAAACTCCGATCCGGGAAAATCGCGCCGGTAGATTTCGCGGCCTTCGTGGTCATGCAGGGTCACGTACCAGAATGCGCACGATCCAGGTATAAATTTGGTTGATCCAGTGCGGCTCGGCGGGCGGGTTAGGTGGTTCGAACAGGCGTCGGGTGTAGTCCTGTACTTTGCGCTCGCGGAATGAGAGACCGGCATAAGCTTCATACTCAGCCAGTGTGCGAAAAGTGCCGAGACCGTAGCTGTCGACTGATTCACCGGCCAGCAGGCGCTTGATTTTTTCGCGGCTCGGCGCATCAAGCTTCGACCAGTCGCGCGCCGGCTGTTGTTCTTCGGTGTGGTCGTCCCAGTGGCGTTTCGCGTAGCTACGCACGTAGTCATGCCAGACCAGCACTTGCTGCGGATGGAAGAGATCGTAGCCGTGGGTGTAGGCGCGCAGGGTCATGGCAATCTCTTCGCCGAAGAAGTAGAGTTCTGGATCGTAGCCGACTTCCTCTACAAACTTTCCCAGCGTGAAAAGAAAACCGGCAGCGAGGAAGCGGGCACGCATCGGGGTGGTGCGGGCTTGCCAGTCCGGGATATCCACCGGCTTCAACTGTGGAAGACCGTCCTGCGTGAAGGTCTGGATAGCCATCAGTTGCGGATAGCCGCCGAGTCGTTCCTGGCTTCCGTCGAGCGACGGCGTGAAGCCGGAGGCATACGTACTCAGCAGCGGCCGGTCGCTGCCGGTCGCGGCCATGGCCAGGATCATGCGCTCGTCCCACGCGGTAGCGAAGCGGCAGTGTGAGTCGACTTGCAGGAAGTAGTCCTCCCCCTGCCAGAGATGCATGATCTGTGCGCGCGCCCAGCAAGCGCCGCGGCTGGCGCGCCAGTCGACGTCAAGAAGACGCACGTGCGGATGATGCGCGAACGGCAGTGGCTGCTCATCATCGCCATGCTGCCAGCAGATGCCGAAGCGCAGCCGCTGCGGATGCCGCGCCTTGGCAATGCAGTCGCGGATGGTCGGCTCCAGCTGCTGGTCGCGGTAGGAGGCGATGGAGACAAAGATCAGTGCGTGTTCGGGGTCGCTGCTGGACACCTGAGAATAGTAGCTTAGCGACGATCCTGCAGGGAGCTTGTCGTGTTTGCGGACGGCGTATGCGGCTTGGTGGGGGCTGCTATTTCTGCGTTGGAGGATCAGACGTCAAATTGCGCTGACGGCGCATATCGCCGAAGACCGGCGATAAACTGTCGCCGGTCGTCTGGACTTGCGATGATGCTGCCTGCGTCTGACATGGGAGCAGGGCGGGAGTAATGAACTGCAAGGGTGTCTGACCAGGGCTGGGTTTCAACCCACGCACTCACACGTTTGACTTCCTGCCACGGGATTTTCCTCTCTCCCCAGAACCGCCGCTCGTGCAGGCCGGTCGCGTCCACGTCCCAATAAACGAAGAAGTAACTAGCGATTCTCATGGCTGCAAAGATAAGCATCGGGACATTAAAGTAATTCCTCTGGCGGTCGTGCCAGGGAGTGAACATGAGAACCAGTAGAGCGACCGCGACATAACCCCAACCAATGAGCCCGAATTTTGCTCGGAATCGCATCCGCTGCACTTATAGCACAACTGCAGTGCTGACCGCGAAGCTACCCGACGGCGCGAGTTAATGCGCCGGCCAATGCCAGGTCCCGGAACTTAAGCAGGAGGGAATGCGTATCCAATATACTGAGTGCCATCGTGGCTGTTGGCATCGAGGTGCATACGCGATGAAATTCTTGATCTGGTGTTTGTTGCTGGTGGTCTGCTGGCCGCTGGCGCTGGTCGCGCTCGTTCTCTATCCCATTGTCTGGCTGTTGCTCGTACCGTTTCGCGTGGTCGGCATTGCCGTCGATGGCGCTCTCTCGCTGGTGTCCGCCCTTATCTTTTTGCCGGCACGGCTGTTGCGCGCAGTTTAAGGAAAATTACCTGAAGGTGTAGAGCGAAGAAACAATGATCGCTGGCCTTTTCGCCAGGAAAAGGCCAGCTGGTATTCAGCCGGCAACACCATAGCATCTAGGTAATTCGCTTTAGCCACGCTTCGCCTTGGCGAACGGGGGGTCGATGAAGGCAGAAGCGTCCGACGCAAACGGGTTCGCGTGGTAACGAGTGCCGGTGGCCATGAAGATTTCAATCGTCTCCGCTGTCTGAATGCCGCCGCGTGCGCCGACTGATTTGCAGTTGAGCGCAGCAGCGGCGCAGGCGAAATCAAGTTGCCGGGTTAACGGCCAGCCTTGCAGGAGTCCAAAAATAAAGCCGGCGTGGAAGATATCGCCCGCCCCCGTAGTATCAACAACAGGCACTCGGTAGGCCGCGGCATAGTGAAGGTGGTCGCCATCCCAGGCGACGACTCCGTCAGGCCCAAGCGTCGCGGCGGTGAGCGTGCAATTGTAGCGGCGATGCATCAACGGCAATGCCTGCCTGAGGTCGGTCTCGCCGGTAAGGCGTGCAGGAAAGTCGCGGCTGACGATCAGGTAATCCACCAGTGAAAGTAATGCGTCAATGCCGGGATACACTTCGTCAACATCTGCAATCACGGTCACGCCGGCTTCGCGGGCCCACTGCGCTGCTTTCGCGGCAGCGTCTGTGTCGTGTCCATCAATGTGCAATGCGCGCGCGTTGATGATCCACTCGCGCTTTAGATCATGCGGTTGCAGGATCAGCCGTTCGTCGCGCCGGCCGAGGACAGTGCGTTCCCCGCTGCTGTCGACCAGGATGAGCGACTGCGGACTCGCGCCGCCCTGCACGGTGATGATCTGCGCTTCGACGCCGGCGTGTGAAAACTCCTGGCGGTGGAGAGTAGCCGCGGCGTCGTCGCCCAGCTTGCCGACATAGCGGGTCTGGAGCCCCCATTGCTGGCAGGCAACGACCGTCGACGCGACCTGGCCGCCGGGTAAAACAGCGACTGTGCTGTATTCAGTTTTAGACCCGCGCTCAGGAAAGTTTTCAAGCGGGATTACTGTGTCCGTAGCGTTCAGTCCGACGCCGACGAGATCGACGCGCGCCGTGGGTGCTTTAACTTCGCCATTGTGGCCCGTGCGTCGTGGTCGTTCGTTCCAGAAAACTTTATCGCCAGTCATCGCGCGCCTGCAGTGCTTCGTTGGTTACTTGTTCAAAATCAGCGTGCTTTTTAATGTAGATTTCAGCAAAGTTGCTGTCCTGCCGCAGAAGAATTGCCTGTAGCCGCACCAGTTCCAGCAACGCCAGGAACATGGCAATCACGGCGCGCTCAGTCTTTGAGTTGCGCAGCAGTTGGCGGAGGGCAATCGGCCTGTCTTCCATAGTGAGGCGGCGGCGGACAAACTCGATCATCTGGCCGACGGTAACGGCGTCTTCATCCACATCAAGCACAGGCCGCTGCTTGGCACGGTCCAGGACCTCGCGAAAGACGCGGACGAGGTCTGGAACATCAGCGGCAATCTCCTGCGCCATCGACGGATCGCTGTCAGCATCGATGCCGGCGCCGGCAATTTCAGCGCGAAAGTGACGCAGGCCGGGATTGGTCCATGTGGCTTCTTCAATCTGCTGCTTGGTACGCAGCATCTGTGCGGCATTCTTGAAGCGCTCGTGCTCGAGCAGGCGCTCGACCAGTTCTCTGCGCGGGTCTTCCGCTTCTGCATCAATTGCATCGACTGGCGCGCGCGGCAGAAGCATGCGGCTCTTGATGTGGATCAGCAGCGAGGCGGTGTAGATAAAATCGCCGGCGGCATCAATATCGGTCTGCTTCAACTGCTCGACATAGGCGAGGAACTGCGCGGTGATTTTCGCAATGGGAATGTCATAGATGTCGATGTCCTGCTTGCGGATGAGGTCGAGTAGCAGGTCAAGCGGGCCGTCATACACCTGGCCAATGTTGACGGAGAAGGGATAGATGTTCTCCGCTTCCTTTTTTGTCTGCCTGTCGGTCTTCGCCATTGCGGCTTTTTGATCGCTTCCTGTCATTGCAGATCGTCCGCCAGGTGGAGTGCGGCGCGAACCTGCTGCATGGTGTGTTCGGCACGGGCGATCGCGCGGGCCTTGCCATCCAGCAGGATATCGGTCACCAGGGCCGGATCTTTTTCGTACCCGATGCGGCGCTCCTGGATCGGCGCCAGCGTGCGGACGATAGCATCAGCCGCCCAACCTTTGCATTCAATGCAGCCGATGGCCGCGGTACAGCAGCCGTCATACACCTTGGCGATCGTTTCCTGCGTAGAAAAGACTTTGTGCAGGTCGCCTACCGGACACTTATCCGGATCACCCGGGTCCGTGCGACGAACGCGCGCCGGGTCGGTAACCATGGTCTTGAGCTTCTGCCGGACAATCGCTTCGGGATCGGTCAGCAGGATGGTATTCCCGTAGCTCTTCGACATCTTGCGGCCATCGGTGCCGGGCAGTTTGGGCGAAGGCGTCAGCAGGGATTGCGGCTCCGGCAGAATGTGCCGGCCGCCGGCCCCGGGATAGAACTGGTTGAAGCGTCGGGCCACTTCGCGTGTCAGTTCGACGTGCGCCACCTGGTCCTGGCCTACGGGTACAAAGTCTGCCTGGTAGATGAGGATGTCGGCTGCCTGCAGCAATGGATAGCCCAGGAAGCCGTAGGTGCCAAGGTCTTTCATGCTGAGGTTTTCCTGCTGCTCTTTGTACGTGGGCACGCGTTCCAACCAGCCGAGGGGCGTAATCATGGAGAGCAGCAGGTGCAACTCGGCATGTTGCTGCACGTGACTCTGCACAAAGATGACGGCTTGCTTTGGGTCGAGGCCCGCAGCAAGCCAGTCCAGGGCTACGTCGAAGGTGTTCTGGCGCAGGTTCGATGTGTCGGCGTAGTCGGTAGTGAGGGCGTGCCAGTCGGCGATGAAGAAGTAGCAGTCGTACTTGGCCGCTCCGGGGTTGGGGCCGCTTGCCTCGTGCTCATTCTGCAGGCGGACCCAGTTGTAGAGGGCACCCATGTAGTTGCCGAGATGCAGTTTACCGGTCGGGCGCATGCCACTGAGCACGCGTTTGGGTTGACCCAGGGCAGAGGCATCGGGCGCGGGGTGTGTTGCTTCGAGAGGCGTCTGTGACATCGTCAATTCTCGATTGTACGAGAGATGGCGCAGGATTCCGCGACACAATGGCTACTGCGCCGTAAAAGCCAGGAAAGGTGATCACCAAAATAGCGCCGTCCATGGTTCGCAGAGTTCGCTCAGCGCCACCTGACTGCCTGACGAACGGGCCGGACATTGGCACGCAGAATTCGGCACAGCGTTACACTGGCCCTGCTCCAAACTTGCTCGCGAAAGAGGCCAGTGGAGAATTCAGGTGCGCTGCTGATAGGAGTCCACATAATGAAGGAAGTACAGGCGGAAACCGCTCTCAAATCAATACTCCTTGCTGCGGAACCACAGCTTTTTGTGGCCGATGTCGAAGTCTCGTGTGAGTTCTATACGAAAAAACTAGGATTCACGGTTGCTTTCACGTTCGGTGAGCCGACATCCTACGGACAAGTCTTCCGTGATGGAGCCAGGTTGAATTTCCGTCAGCTGGATGAACCCGCTATCTGTCCGGAACTCCAGGCGAGAGAGCATCTGCTTTCAG
>CAZZXL010000200.1:0-8147 GCA_964658035.1 uncultured Acetobacteraceae bacterium | reverse complement strand
AGGCGTGATCTTGAGCTCGTGATGAATAGCTGCCACTCTATGTCCTTAGAAGTCGTTGCCGATGGAGAAACGGCCATTGCAGGCCGCCAACGGCCATGTTCGAGCTTAAATCAGGCCGTTCACCATGTCCGATGTTGCAGGACGAATTTACCGTTCGTTTTGGCTGGATAGTGCAGTGCATTCACCGGGTACGCTCTTCATTGAGCAACCATGGTTTACGAATCTACCCCGAAAAACGCATATAATTCCAACATGCCCAAGTATTCGATCGTTGTCCCCTTCCACAATGAAGAAGAGAACGTCACCGCCCTCTATGACCGCGTCAAAGATGTGATGGAGCAGGTGGGTGACAGCTTCGAACTGGTAATGGTCGACGACGGTTCAGGCGACCGCACCTACAAGTTGATGGAAGAAATTGCAGCTGTCGATAGTCGGGTGCTGGTGGTGAAATTGCGCCGCAATTTTGGCCAGACCTCCGCTCTCGCCGCCGGCTTCGACCATGCACAGGGCGATTACATTCTCGCCATGGATGGCGATCTGCAGCATGACCCGGCAGAGATTCCTAAGTTCCTTTCAAAGCTGGAAGAGGGTTATGACGTGGTCAGCGGCTGGCGCAAGGAACGCATTGATAACTTCGTGATGCGGCGCATTCCCTCCCGCTGCGCCAACTGGCTGATGGCCAGGCTCTCCGGTGTCGACATTCATGACTTCGGCACCACCTTCAAAGCCTATCGCCGCGAAGTGATCCACAATATTCCGCTCTACGGCGAGATGCATCGCTTTATCCCGGCGCTTGCAGCCTGGTATGGCGCCAGTATCTGCGAAATCCCCATCACGAACGTGAACCGTGAACGCGGCAAGAGCCACTACGGCATCTCGCGCACCTTCCGCGTCTTCTTCGATTTGCTGACGATCCGCTTCCTGCTGAAATACATGTCGCGCCCACTTCATTTCTTCGGCAGCTTTGGCGCGCTCAGTGTACTCTTCGGCGGGATGCTTTCAGTCTTCCTGCTCGTGCTGAAGCTGATTACCCATCAGCACGTCATGGATCAGCACGGCCCGCTCTTCGTCATTGCCGGCATTCTGATCCTCGCCGGCATCCAGATGGTCGCCATCGGCCTGATAGGTGAACTGCAGGTGCGGCACTACTACACCAGTAACAACCGTTCTCCGTACACGGTCGACCGCCTGGTCCGTATGCGCTCCCCCGAAGAACCCAGCATGCTCCACGGAGACTGACGATTTGCCATTGAAGCAGACACGCCTTCGGCGAATGATCCTCCCGTTGGTCGGACTTGCCTGTGGCACGTGGATCAGGTGCCCCATGTCTCGCTTCTGAGACATGGGGCTTGACGGATTGAACTCAAGCCAAGGCAGGTTACTAGATTGGCACCCCTACCTTAAGTAATCCTTGATAAAAGGATCGTCTGACTTGATCAAGTCATGGGTCGATCCATCGAACACCATCTTGCCGTCATGCAGGATCAGGAAGCTGGTATTCAGGTCGCCCTGTTTGCCTTCGCTCGGCTCCATGTGGTTCGTTTCCTGGTTGAAGTGGTGCGTTGCAAGCACAAAGGCATCTTGCAGACGATGGGTAATCAGCAGGGAACTGGTGTGGCTCACATCGCGCTGCTTCATCACTAATTCGATGATGTTGGTTGAGGTAATCGGATCCAGGCCGCCCGTCGGCGAGTCATAGAGAATCAGTTCGGGCTTGCCGACAATCGCGCGTGCAATGGCGACGCGTCGCCGCATACCGCCTGACAGTTGCGACGGAAACTTGTCGACTGTCTGCTCCAGTTCCACGAAGCGCAGGGCTTCGAGGACGCGCTCCTTGATCTCCTCGGCAGCGACTTGGCTTTCCAGCAGGCGGTACGCGACATTGTCGCCGACAGTCAGCGAATCGAACAGTGCGCCTTCCTGGAAAACCATGCCGATCGAGCCGCGCAGCTCCAGCAGTTCTTGTTCGCGCATGGCGCTGACTTCCTGGCCGAAGACGAAGATGCGCCCTTCATCCGGCCGGATGAGCCCATCCACTAGTTTCAGCAGCACACTTTTGCCGCCGCCTGCAGGTCCTAGCAGAAGCCTGGTTTCGCCGGGGTGCACGACAAAAGAAATGTCTTGAAGTACCTGTTTCCCTTCAAAGCCGATGGACACATGCTCAAAAACGACGACAGGCTCGGCAGGATTGCGCGTTTGCAGTGTCGATTCAGCTACGGGAGCGGTTGACATAATAGCGGCCTGGCTTCCCTCTCAGCGACCAAAGATGCCGATCATGAAACGGCTGATCACGAAGTCCGTCATGATGATAAGAATGGAAGAGGCAACCACTGCCTGGGTGGTCGAACGCCCAACGCCCTGCGTGCCGCCGCGTGTCGTCATGCCGTAATAGCAGCCGATGGTTGCGATGATGAATCCGAAGAAGATCGGCTTGACCAGGCCTTGCAGAATGTCAGCAAATACCAGCGACTGGTAGGCAGTGTGAAAGTACTGCGAGCCATCCTGACCCAGCATGAAAATCGAAACAGCCGCCCCGCCCACCGTGCCGACAGTGTCTGAAAGGATAGTGAGAAAAAACAGCATGATGATGGTCGAGATAACGCGCGGGGACACCAGCTTCCGCATGGGATCTGTACCGAGGGCCCGCATGGCATCTATCTGTTCAGTTACGACCATGGAGCCGAGTTCGCTGGCCATCCCGGAGGCATTGCGGCCGGAGACCATCAGGCTGGTCAACACCGGACCAAGCTCCTTGATCATCGAAAGGCTTACCAGCTGGCCGGTAATTGCCGTTGCGCCAAACTGCGCCAGCGACGACGCGGATTGCAGTGCCAGGACCCCCCCGGTAAAGAACCCGGTTAGTACGACAATCGGCAGCGAACCCACGCCGATGATGTCGGCCTGGGTAAACATATCTCCCACGTAACGCGGTTTGCGCAGGACTCCTGCGATGGCCTGCCCGGAAAGAATGGCATAGTCCTGGATGGCGTTTACGCCACGCTTGGCCGCACTATCGAGTGTATTGATCGGCATCGGGTAGGTCTCCTGTCGGTGTACTCCGGAAAGAGAGACATGGCCGGCTCTCTGGTAAGCAAAAGACCGTCTTGTCTAAAGGTAAAAGAGGCATGGCAACAGGAGAATACTCTCAATGAGACGGTAACAGATTCTTCGATGCAAGTTTCGCCAGGTCCGACTCACGTAAGCTTACGACCACGAACAGGGCGATCGGATGTCGAGATGCTGCAGGACGGACTGGTGCCGATGACAACTCTGTTGCAACGAAAGCTGAACACCTAAGAAATTCGCAAGGCACGCTTGGAAGTCTGCTGCAGCCTCAGCCGTCCTTGTTCCGCTTCTTGATTTCAATTGTCAGCCGCTTGATCTTTTGGTTCAGCGTGGAAAGCGGGATGTGGAACTGCTCGGCAGCATCCGTCTGGTTCCACTTGCATTGTTCGAGTTTGTCCATAATAATGCGCCGTTCGATCTGTTCGAGAATATCGAAGAGCGACGAGTCAGGGTTATGTTCAAGCAGGCCTGCCGTATAGTCGCGGCCGCTCAACTGGCTGGGCAGCAGGTCGATACCGATAATCGAGCCGGAAGAAAGCACGACGCCGCGCTCCATGGCATTCTCTAGCTCCCGCACATTGCCCGGCCAGTCGTGGTCCAAAAGTGCACGCATCGCCTCCGGCGAAAGAGAGCGCGGAGCCAGGTCGTTCTCTTCGGCAAATCGCTTCAGAAAGTGCCCGGCCAGTGCAGGAATGTCTTCTCTACGCCCACGCAGCGGCGGCAGATCAATCGTGATGACGTTCAGCCGGTAGAACAGGTCTTCGCGGAATTTACCTTCACGCACGGCCTGTCGAAGGTCGGTGTTGGTAGCCGCCACAATGCGCACATCCACCTGCACTTCCTGGATGCCGCCGAGGTGCATGAACTTGCGGTCCTGCAAAACGCGCAGCAGCTTGGATTGTGTATCAAGACCCATGGTCCCGATCTCGTCCAGAAAGAGCGTACCGCCATTCGCAACTTCGAAGAGTCCTTTTTTGGAAGCGATGGCTGATGTGAAGGCGCCCTTGACATGGCCGAACAGGGTGGATTCGAGCAGCTCGCTCGGTACCGCCCCAGTATTTACCGGGATGAACGGCTTGTCTTTACGGGGAGAATTGGCATGAAGCGCTTTCGCGATCAACTCCTTACCGGTACCGCTCTCGCCCTGGATCAGCACCGTTGACCGGCTGGGTGCGACCTGCGCCACCAGGTCGAAGATGCGCAGCATCGCATCACTCTTGCCCACGATATTTGAGAAGTTATAGCGCTGCTTCAGCGCTCGCTTTAAGTGAAGATTTTCTTCTTCGGCGCGGAAGCGCGCGATCGAGGCGCGAATATCGGCGAGCAGTTTCTCGTTGTCCCACGGCTTCTGAACGAAGTTCTGGGCGCCAGCTCGGATGGCATCGACAACATTGTTCACCGTGCCGTATGCCGTGATCATGATCACCGGTACCTGCGGCTGACGCTCATGGATGCGCGGCAGCAATTCGATGCCGTTCATGCCTGGAAGGGCCAGATCGAGCAACACCAGGTCATACGAAGTGTGGTCGAGCATTGCCAGTCCGCGTTGACCGTCGGGCGCCATTTCAACCACGTAGCCTTCGAGTTCAAGCAAGGTCTCGAGCGACTCGCGGATCGCCGCTTCGTCGTCGATGATTAAAACCTTGTGGGCAATTCCCGCGGCCGCCGCCGCAGATTTGGCCAGCAATGCTGGAGCAGATTCAGACATGTGCAGGCTTCCTTACAAGTGGAAATTCAAGGTGAAACGTCGTGCCAAGGCCAATCTTGCTTTCGACTACAATCTTGCCGGCGTGTTCCTGGATGATGCCGTACGTCACCGACAAACCCAGGCCTGTCCCTCGCCGCTGGCCCTCTTTGGGAGCGCTCTTGGTCGTAAAAAACGGGTCGTAGATCTTCTGCATGTTCTCAGGCGAAATACCCGAGCCGGTATCTGTAATGGCAACGGATACGTGCCCATTGCACTCTGTGCCAATCAGCAGCCGTCCACCGCCGGGCATGGCATCTTTTGCATTCAGGAAAAGATTCAGAAAAACCTGCTGCAGTTTGCCGGGATTTCCCATGATCGGCGGCAGTACGGCATCGAGCGCAAGGTCAACCTCCACTTGCGAGGTCTTAAACTGGTGCTCGAGCAGTGTCAGTGTTTCGCGGATAGTGTGGTTGAGATCAATCTGCTGAAATTCGGTGGCGCTCGTCCGCGAGAAGTTCAGCAGTCCGTTCACAATTTCGGACGCTCGAAAAGTCTGCTGCGTGATCTTGTCCAGCAGCTTCGACAGACGCTCGTCATCGCGCACCTGCTTTGCCAGCATCTGCGTGTAGGCCGAGATCACGGCAAGCGGTGTATTCACTTCATGCGCCACCCCGGCCGCCAGCAATCCGATAGAGGAAAGCTTTTCGGCCTGCGTCAACTGGCCTTCAAGCTGCACGCGTTCAGTGATGTCATCCACCAGGATGATGCGGCCTACGATACTGAAGCTGCGCGAGACCAGCGGGGCGATGGCAATGTTGGCCGTGCGCACCTCGCCTGCATGGGTCTTCAACCGGTATTTGTACAGGTTGTGGACGCCGGGCTCATCCTTGCGGCGATGGAATTCTTCGATGAAGTCAGCTGGAAAAATCTCCGCCAGCGGACGCCCGAGTGCATCGATCCGCGGCAGCGCATACATCACTTCCATCTGCGCGTTCCAGCTCTCGACACGCTCTTCAAAATCGATAGCGAGGATGCCGACGTTGATCGATTCAACAATATTTTCGTTGAACTCCTTCAGCCGTTCGTATTCTGACACCTTCTCGGCCAGGCTGGCATAGAGTCGGGCATTCTGGATCGCGATGCCAATATAGCTGGCGAGCGATGCAAGCAATTCCACATCTTCGCTGGAGAGGAAATCCCCCTCAACGGTGCGGCCAAAGCCGATGACGGCAATCGTCTTGTCCTGGACGCGGCACGGTATGTAGTAGTTCAGATCAAGCAGGCCGGCAGAGCGGCGTTCCGGTTCCGGCAGATAGACTGCCTGCTGCGGCGTCTCCAAAAAGATATGCGACGCAGCACCCGGCTGGTCAAAATCAAGAAAGCCGAGATGCAGGTCAGTGGACGCGTCGTACAGGGAAGGTGGCAGTCCGTGGCCTGCCGCCAGGGTACAGCGCCCCCGGGGCCCGGCGAGAAAGATGGCGACGCGTGAAACGAGCAGCGTGCGCGGCAGCTGGTCGCAGATGGAATTGAGCAGCGCCTGCAGATCCGTCTGCGAGCTCAGCCCGCGGCCAAACCCTGTCAGCGTCTGGCGATAGTCATAGCGCTTGCGGTCGAACAGTCGGTCGACGCGCTCCTGGAAAAGTCGTTTGAGAGGATCGAACATCAGCGCCGTGATGATGATCGAGGCCATCAGGCCCCATACCCCCAGCGTTGGCAGGCGCGTATGCACCAATTCCGCTGAAACTGCGACCGCTCCGAAATACAAGCCGACCAGCGAGGCGGTCGCGAGCGTGTAGGTCACGCCGCGCTTGAAGATGAGGTCGACGTCCATTAACCGGTAACGTACGATGGCCCAGCTGAACGTGAGTGGAAGAATCACCAGCGACAAGCCGGCGACATTAGTCAACCACTCGGGCGTGATCCAGTCAGCCAGATAGGGAATGACATAGAGCAGCGTGAACGGCGACACGGCGACGAAGGTGCCGCGGAACAGCCATTTCAATTGCTGGCGTCGCAGTGGATTCTCGTTGCGCCGATAGTTGATGTAAAAGACAGTCGCAGCCAGCACGTAGTAGAACGCGAGGTAGCCTGTGGCTAGCTGGTCAAGCCGGTGGCTCAACTGCACCGTAGCCGACCACGCCAGTACGGCCATCACCTGCAGCCCGATCACCAGCAAGGCCGGTGTGTACGTCAGAGCGATCAGCCAGCGGCGGCGGCGCAAGTCAGACCGCTCTTCAGGAAACGCCAGTGCGAAGTGCAGAAACAACGCGGGCTGCAACGCTCCGGCAACGATGTTCGACCAGTAGATGGACCAGTCAAAAACATTGAACTTGCCGCTTGCATGGAACGAATACAGAACGAAAGATGCCAGGCAGAAAAGGTAAAAATGGGCAGCGCGTGGAGCGGTCCATCGCCGGAAAAGCACGTACAGGCCGATCAGCAGGTAGACCAGTGCGATCAGCCGCAGTTCCTGATACTGGCTGCGCCCGGCAGCAATCAGGATGACGGAGGCATCGATGCGTACATTGGAACGGATCAACGTGTAATCCAACCGCTGGAAGGCGCCGGTATGGAAGAATTCACGTTCCAGCGACGCCATGCGCTGCACCGGTTCAGGTCCATTGTTCAGTTCAGAAGGATGCCGCGTCCCGACCAGCAGATCGCCATGCTTGATGCCGGCGTGTTCGCCCGGGCTGTCTGCGGGTACCGAATCCGCCAGCAGGCCACCCGGCGCCTCCGACCAGCGGACCCCATCCGTCGGAACTTCGAAGGAGTTCTCTTTGCTGAAATTGATGGAAGCAAAAATGATTGCCGCGACGGTGAAGAGGCCGATGAAGACAACAATGAGCCGAGTTTTGAGCGATCGTTGCATGCGGAGTCCGGCGAACGTGGCCTGTTCCAACAAGCAGTATGCACGCTTCGTGCCACCTGCTCACAAGTGTCGTCCAAGGTCAAAATGCTACATAACTCCTTCATTTTACAATCGCATTCGGTAGTTTTAGCCTCATTTGGGTCCCGGGCTGAGTTTGCCGGAAAAGCCGGCGAGGTGCCCGCCTCTGATTGCTTATGGATGCCCATAGGTACAATCCCATTTCCGGAAGAAAACGCCCCCCTGTACAAAGCACCCTGCGTGCCGCCCGCTGCGTGAATAACACAAAAGTTCGTGACTCCGCAGGTGCAGCTTAGTCTTCCTGCTTGATGGGAATGCGCGCGCCTGTGAGAATGAGGAGATGAATTCTTCCGAGCCGCAATCACAATCAGCGGCCATCCTCAAGCGTGACCGGAAGGTTATGCTCCCGGTTTACCCCCGGTATGATGTGGTTTTTACTGGTGGATCCGGCGTTTACCTGGTTGATGAGAGTGGCAGACGCTACCTGGACACAGTCTCCGGACT
>CAZZXL010000199.1:0-8189 GCA_964658035.1 uncultured Acetobacteraceae bacterium | reverse complement strand
GGCGGCGGTGGCGGTTTCCACGGCGGTGGCGGCGGCGGACATCGCTAGGCTAATTACCTGAAGGTGACGACTTATGAAGCGGCTGACAGAGCTCTTGTCAGCCGTTTTTCTTTTAGCGTGCCAATCCCACAACCATGTTGGCAATGCGCTCGGCAGCATCAGGATGCGCCAGCTTTCTCGCCTGGTCGCCCATAGCTTGAAGGCGTCCAGGATCAGCCAGCACAGACACAACCTCCTGGAGCAGCCTTTCCTGGGTCATCTCTTTTTCAGGCAGCAGAATAGCGGCACCCACCCCAGCCAGCACCTCGGCGTTGCGCGTTTGATGATCATCCGCTGCTGCAGGAAACGGCACCAGTAACGAAGGCTTTCCGGCAGCTGCGAGTTCCGCGACTGTACTGGCGCCGCTGCGTGCCAGGATCAGGTCTGCATCTGCAAAGCGTTTTCCCATGTCGTCAAGGAATGCACTCACCGTCCATCGATCAACCGGCGTTCCCGTGGCGGCATAGGCTGCCTGCACACTCTCCGCATGGCGCGCACCCGCCTGGTGCAGAATGGTCAGGCCGGGAACAGCGGCGAGCAGGCGCGACACGATCTGCGGCATACGCTCATTCAACGCGCGTGCGCCCTGGCTGCCGCCAAAAACCAACAGGTGCGGACGACTGCCGGCGACACGCGGAGGTATCGCGAAGAACTCCGGCCGTACCGGGATCCCCGTCACCTGGGCATTGCGAAAAAATCCTGCCGCGGGGGGGAAATTCACAGCGGCGGCACTCACGCGTTTCCCCACAATGCGATTTGCCAGGCCGGGCACAGCATTCGGTTCAAACGCCAGCGTAGGAACACCGCCAAGCACCGCTGCCATCATCGCCGGGCCGGAAGCATAGCCGCCAACACCAATCACCACCGCCGGCTTCCAGACTCGCAGCAACCGCCGGCAATAAAGGACGGATCGGGGCAGGTCCGTCATCGTCTTCAACCGGGTCAAGAGGCTCACATTCTTGAGCTGGCCGACCTCGATCAATTCAAGAGGGTATCCCGCCTGCGGAACCAAACGCGATTCCAGGCCGCGGGGTGTTCCGATAAAGCGAATCTCCGCCGAGTGGTTCTTTCTGAGTTCGTCGGCAATTGCCAGGGCGGGAATGATATGCCCTCCCGTGCCGCCGCCTGCAATCAGCACTCTGAATCCCGCCATCCGGTTAATCGATCTCGCGTGTCAGGTTCAGCAGCACACCAAGGCTCGCCAGGGTAAAGAACACTGACGTCCCGCCGTACGAGATCATCGGCAGCGTAATGCCCTTGGTCGGCACCAGTGCCAGCACAACGCTGATGTTGAAGAATGCCTGGATCAGCACCGTCGCGGTGATGCCAAAGGCCAGGAAGCGGGCAAACGGGTCCTGCGAAAGACTGGCAGCCCGCAATCCCCGATACCCCAGCACAATAAAGAGGCCGACGATAATGATGGCGCCAATCAGCCCGAGTTCCTCAGCCACATTGGCGAAGATGAAATCCGTATGCGCTTCGGGCAGGTAGAACAGCTTCTGCCGTCCCTCCATGAATCCGAGGCCATGCAGTCCGCCAGTTCCTACCGCAATCAGCGACTGGATGGTGTGGAAGCCGGTCTTCTTAGGATCTCTCCATGGATCAATAAAGGCCAGCATGCGTTCACGACGCCAAGCGACGTGGAAGAGCATCCAGTAGAGGACCGGCGCAGCAGCGACGGCGGCGACGCCGAACCATTTCAGCTGGGCACCGGCCAGGTAGAGCATCATGAACGTAACCGCTGCGCATACTAATGCTGTACCCAGGTCCGGCTCCTTGAGAATCAGCGCAATGAACAGCAGACTGGGGAGCGCGGCGGGCAGCAGCGTATTGCGGATGTCCTCAATGTGCTGCAACCGGTTCTGCAGAAACCATGCCAGGAACAGCACGATGGTTGGTTTAGCAATCTCAGACGGTTGTAGAGAAAAGGAGCCCAGCTTGATCCAGCGATGCGTATTGTGCGAATCGTGCATGGCAAAGGACGCGAGCAGCATCACCATGGTGATAGCTACGGCCGGAAAGACGACATTGGGCCGGTTGAACTTGCGATAATCCACGCGCATGAGCACCGTCATGGTGATCAGCCCAAGCAGAGCCCATCCGGCCTGGCGGTTGACGAAATAGTATGGCGAATGGAAACGTTCGCTGGCCATAACTGCGGAGGCGGAGAAGACCATCGCCAGCCCGAAAAGAACCAGCAGCAGGATCACCCCGTACAGCCATTTGTCGACGCCTACACGTTTTGCCACTGCCTATTGTCCTCCCGCATGCGCAACAGCAAGCTTTCGCCCGGCTACCAGTTCCTTGAACACACGGCCGCGATGCTCATAGCTGTCAAACTGGTCAAAACTGGCGCAGGCCGGCGCCAGCAGGATAACTTCGCCTGGCTCAGCGTTATGTGCGGCAGCGTCAACGGCAGCCGCCAGCGTTTTCACTGGGAGCACGCGCGTAGCGCCGGCAATCTCCCGCTCGATCTTTTCTGCCGCTGCACCGATCGTATAAACAGCCGCGACGCGCTCCTCGAGAAGCGGCCGCAGCAGGGTGTAATCCGAATTTTTGTCCTTGCCGCCAAGGATCAGGTGAACACCCCCGGTGAACGCCGCGATGGCTTTCATCGTCGCATCCACATTCGTCGCCTTGGAATCGTTGAAGTAGTGGACGCCCTTGATCTCGGCCACAAATTCCAACCGATGTTCAACCGCCCGGAAGTCGCGAACCGCGCTGGCAATGGCCTCTGCGCTGACGCCGGCCAGGCGGGCGGCGCAGACTGCTGCCAGCACATTCTCTACATTGTGCGCACCCTTGAGCGGGATATCCGTAACACTCACAATCGGCTCAAACGAAGCCTGATCATTGGCACGAAATGCGATCACCCCGTTGACCACCGACGCACCCTGCCTCACCATCTTGCTGCGACTGAACCAGTACACCTGGGACTTGGCCCGACTCGCTGCCTGCTGCACGCGGGGACCATCGCCATTCAGCACAAGGAAATCATCAGCCGTCTGTGCCCCGAAGATGCGCTCTTTTGCCAGCGCGTACTTCTCGAACGTTCCATGGCGATCCAGGTGGTCGGGCGTGATGTTGAGGATGACCGCGATCTTGGGGCGAAACGTTTCAGCTGTCTCGAGTTGAAAGCTTGACACTTCAAGCACGGACCAGGCCTCTGCAGCATGCTCAGACTGGTTCTCCGGCGATTCGACCAGTTCAATGACGGGGATGCCGATGTTGCCGCCAACCTGCGTCTGCAGTCCACCTGCTTTTAGGATTTCGCCGCAAAGAGTCGTGGTCGTCGTCTTGCCGTTGGACCCGGTGATGGCAAGGATCTTCGTCTTTAGAAACCTTGAGGCCAATTCAACTTCGCCGATAATGGGCAAACCCAGCTGGCGTACCTGTTGCAGCTCAGGCGTCGTCATTGGGACGCCCGGACTTACCACGATCAGGTCCTGGCGACGAAAGGTAAGCAGGCCGTGGCCGCCCGTCTCTACCGCAATCCCTTCCTCCAGAAGCGCCGGCAGTTCTTTGCCCAGCGCCTCGGCACTGCGGATGTCCGACACGGTCACCTGTGCTCCCAGTCTGCGCAGGAACAACGCCGCCGAGTGCCCGGACTTGCCCAGACCCACCACCAATACTTTTTTCCCTTTTAGATCCATACGACCATCTGACTCTAAAATCCTGCGGGGTGAACGTTCATTTTATGGAGCGGCGAAAGCAGTGCACATCAACAGGCGATTGTCCCACGCGTTCGCGCACAAGCGAAGGGCTTACCGCAGTTTTAGCGTGGTGAGTGCTAAGAGTGCAAATACCAGTGCCCCGATCCAGAAGCGGGTAATCACCTTTGATTCAGACCAGCCGCTCAGTTCAAAGTGGTGATGCAAAGGCGCCATCTTGAAAATGCGCTTGCCCTTGCGAAGTTTATAGCTCCCCACCTGCAGAATCACGGAGAGTGTTTCAAGTACGAAAATGCCGCCGATAAAGGGCAGCAGCAGTTCCTGCTTGATGACCACAGCTACCGTGCCGATCGCTCCCCCAAGCGCCAGCGAACCAACATCACCCATGAACACTTCTGCCGGATGAGCGTTGTACCAGAGGAAGCCGATGCTGGCGCCAACCATCGAGCCACAGAAGACAGTTACTTCGCCGACCATGGGCATCCGCTGCATTTCAAGGTAGTCCGAAAACACGGCATGGCCGCTGACATAGGTCAGTACGGTAAGCGCGGCCGCGGCAATAATGGTGCAGCCGATCGCCAGACCGTCCAGGCCGTCTGTCAGGTTAACGGCATTGCTTGATGCCACGGTCACCAGCACCACGAAGATGATGAACGGCAAAAAGGCCAGCAGCGCCAGGTGCGGTACATGCTGCAGCGCGCCAATTGCCAGGTCCGGACGAAACTGCTTGAAGAAGGGAACGACCAGGCGCGTGGAATAGCTGCCTTGCTGTTCAAGCATCACCAGCGTAATCGCAATGGCGACGCTCAATAGAACTTGCAGGCCCAGCTTTGCCCGCGAAGTGAGGCCAAGGTTGCGGCGGTTCACCACCTTGATGTAGTCATCGGCAAAACCGATGCCTCCAAAAGCCAGGGTCGAAAGCATGACCATCCATACGAATGGGTTCGACAGGTCACTCCATAGCAGTGTCGGCAGCAGGATCGAAACACAGATGAGGACGCCGCCCATGGTCGGCGTGCCCGCTTTTTTCTGATGGTCTTTCGGACCCTCTTCACGGATGTACTGACTGATCTGAAACTCACGCAGTTTCTCTATGACGTAGGGACCAACTACCAGTCCGATCAGCATGGCTGTCAGCGTGGCAAACGCTGTCCGGAAGGTGAGGAAGCGGAAGATTCGGAATGGCCGGAAATACGGGAAAAGTTTTTGATACAGGAGCCAGTAAAGCAAACTTCCTCCGCGGGACGTATCGGGTCAACTGACCCCTATCTTACAGCCGCAAATAATCAATCGTTCTCACTACAACGGTGGCCTTGAACTACTTAGGCGCCGATCGTCCCGGCCGGATCTGGCTCAGGCTTTAGGCTTTCCAATGCGCGTTCCAGCTTCACACCCCGGGAAGCCTTGAGCAGCACTACGTCGCCTTCCCGTAGCGTACTCTTCAGCCATGCGCCGGCTTCAACGGCATCGGGAAGAAAGATGGCCTGGGTGCCTGCTGCTTTCGCTGCATCCACGATGTCCTGCCCTTTGCCGCGCACCCCCACAACGATATCGATACCTGCCTTTGCCGCAGCTTCTCCGCACGCCCGATGCAGAGCGATCGTCTCGGGCCCCAGTTCGAGCATCTCGCCAGCCACCAGGATGCGCCGTTTCGCCGGAATAGATGCGAGCGTCGCGATCATCGAGCGCAAGGCTTCGGGATTCGAGTTGTAGCAATCATTGATGAGGCGAGCACCGGCATAGGACAGCATTTCGCCGCGACGACTATCAGGCCGCAACTGTTCAACGGCTGCGGCGCATGCTTCCAACGTCATACCCGCTTCAAGGCCTGTCGCAATTGCCGCCAGGGCATTCGTAACATTGTGGCGGCCCAGCAGGCCAAGATGCACATTCGCCTGCCGACCATCCACGTGCACCTCGAAGCGGGTACCGTTCGCACCAAGTTCCTCAATCTGCTGCGCTCGCACAATTGCCGTCACGTTTGTCCCGAAACACAGTACGCGACCACCGAAGTCTCGTCCAAATTGTGAGACATAACGATCATCTGCATTGAGAAATGCGACTCGATGCTGACCGTGCAGCCCCGCAATCAATTCATACTTTGCGCGCGCGATGCCCACGATCCCATCCGGAAAATTCTCAGCATGCGCGTTGCCGACATTCGTAACCACGCCCCAGTCCGGCGTAGCGATGCGGGCCAGCAAAGCAATTTCACCGGCGTTCGACATCCCCATCTCAATCACAGCGATCTCGTCTTCCGGCTCCAGGCGCAGCAACTGCAGGGGCACCCCAAAGTGGTTGTTCAAGTTCCCCTGCGAGCGCAAGACGCGAAACTTTTCGCTCAGCACTGTCGCAATGGCTTCTTTCGTCGTCGTCTTGCCTGCGCTGCCGGTCACACCAATCACGCGTTTGCCCCAGTGCCTGCGAACCGCCGACGCTAGTGTCTGCATGGCAACCAGTGGATCATCGACAACCAGCAACGTATGCTGATGCGCTTCTACCAGCATGCGGGTCAGGTGTGCCTTCGCAACAACTGCCGCGCGCGCGCCTTTCTTCAATGCTGCAGGAACAAAGTCGTGCGCATCGTAGACGTCACCGCGAATGGCAAAGAATAAATCGCCGGGCGCAAGTGTCCGTGTGTCAATGGAGTAGCCCGTAGCCGGGCCTCGGGCCTGCTCCGCGTGCCCAACGGTGATGCCCGCCCCGCACCACTGTGCTATCTGTTCCAGTTCAAGGTTCATGACCTGCCTCGAGAAGCCAGCTCTGCCAGGATACCGGCCGCGATGGCAGCATCGTCAAACGGTAACACCTGCGTGCCGATGGTCTGTGTTTTTTCATGCCCCTTGCCAGCGATCAAGACCAGGTCGTCTTTGCGTGCTTTAGTAATCGCAATCCGGATCGCTCTGGACCGATCTGCTTCAACCATCACTTCAGCCTTGGTTCCCTGCAAGCCGGGCAGGATCTGCGCAATAATCGCTTCGGGCGGTTCACTGCGCGGGTTGTCGGAAGTTACGACGACTATATCGCTGCCCTCACCTGCGGCTTTTCCCATCAACGGCCGCTTGGTTGTATCGCGGTCCCCGCCGCAGCCAAAGACAGTGATCACTCGTCCCGCGTGCAACAGGGTAAGCTCGCGGGCCAGGCCGGTGACGTTTCTCAATGCATCGTCAGTATGTGCATAGTCGACGATCACGGTGAAATCCTGGCCGGCATCGATCGTCTGGAAACGGCCTGGAGGCGCTTGCAGTGCGTGCGCCGCCTGGGTGATGTGCTCAATCGAGATACCGCGAGCATACGCTGCAGTTGAGGCCGCGAGCAGGTTATAGACATTGATGCTGCCGACCAGCCGGGTCTGCATCTGCGCCGGGCCAAAAGGCGTCTGCATGATGAAGCTTGTTCCCGAAGCGGACATGCGGATCGAGTCGGCCCGAAAAACTCCCGCCTTTATCCCGTAGGAAAATACCTGCGCACCGGCGCTCCCAGCGGCTTCGGCGATCTGACCGCCTGCGGCATCATCCGCATTGACCACGGCATATGCCGGGGCCTGCGAACAACTGCCGTCAAACAGGCGCTGCTTGGCCCGGAGGTACTCATCAAACGTGCCGTGATAATCAAGATGGTCACGCGTGAGGTTGGTAAAGATGGCCACGTCAAACGCAACCTGCCATACCCGTCCCTGGTCAAGGGCGTGAGATGACACCTCCATCACTGCTTCGGTCACGCCATCTTTGACCCCGTCAGCGAGAAGTTCCAGCAGGTCGCGGGACTCAGGTGTGGTATGGGGCGAAGGCAGAACGAGATCGCCGATCCTGTATTCGATGGTGCCAAGCAGCATGGTTTTGCGCGGCTGCCGCCGCAACATCTGTTCCAGCAGGTACGCCGTCGTGGTCTTACCATTCGTTCCGGTAACCCCGGTCAGGCCCAGCCGTTCATCAGGCTTCGAGTAGAAGCTGCGACAGAGCTCAGCCAGGGCACGACGGCCATGCTCCACCTGCGCTATGGCCAGCTGCGGGTGAGTCGCCGAAAACGAATCGTAAATAGATGCAGTGTCGGTGACGATTGCATGGGCGCCGTTCTGAACAGCTTTCTCGATGAAGCGGTTGCCGTCGGTTGCGCCGCCCTTCATCGCAACGAACAATGTGCCCGGCCCGACCCGGCGCGAGTCATACTCAATGCCGTCGATCGAGACATCAGGGCCGGCAAGACGAACTACTTTAGCATTGGCCAGCAGTTCTGCAAGCACCATGTCAGCGCCGGAATCTTACGATGATTTCTGTACCGAGCGGAACAAGCGTACCTGCTGCCGGAGCCTGTTCGCGAGCAATCCCATCACCCAGCAACTGCACTTCAAGACCAGCCAGGCCGGCCGATTCCACCACCTGCCGCAAAGGCTCGCCTACAAACGAGGGCACGGGGACGCGGCGTTTCGCATCCGTAACAATTGGCGCACTGGGCGGCAAAGCCGGGCCGACCGGGGGC
>CAZZXL010000198.1:0-8301 GCA_964658035.1 uncultured Acetobacteraceae bacterium | reverse complement strand
ACTGGCCGTACGGGCGGACGCGGCTTTGCCGCCCATGCTCCCGTTGGTCGCACTTTGTTCGACGGCACCTTTCGCAGCCCAGTGAAGGGAGCTGCATTCTGCCGCGCAGGAGGCAGCACAAACGTGCGGCAAGTAGTGACGGTTCAAGTTGTTTGTAGTTTGCAGGAGACCAGCATGAAACAGTTCGCTATGGCCATTGCGGTTTTATGGGTAAGCGTCAGTGGGCTCGCGTCTGCTCAAAGTGCGGCCGACTGGGCGACTCCCGCAGAGGTTTCAAACTACAGGTCTACACCGGATTACGCAGCAACCATGCAGTATCTGCATCGCGTGGCAGAGGCTGCACCCGGGCAGGTCCGCATTGAAAAATTTGGCGAGACGGGCGAGGGTCGCGAACTCGATCTTGTGATTGTTTCAAAGGACGGTGTCTTCGCCCCGACGCAGTTACACGCACAGAAGCGGCCGATCCTGCTGGTGCAGAATTCCATTCATGCGGGTGAAATGGATGGTAAGGACTCATGCCTAGCGCTGTTGCGCGACATGGTCGTTACAAAGACACAGGCGAAGCTGCTCGATCGCGCCGTGTTCATGTTCATCCCCATGTACAACGCGGATGGGCACGAGCGCCGCAGCAAATACAACCGCATCAACCAGGACGGGCCGGAAGAGATGGGCTGGCGCGGCAACGGTCAGAACATCAACCTGAATCGCGACTATCTGAAAGCGCAGGAGCCGGAAACGCGCGCGCTGCTGACCATGTTTCACCAGTGGCTGCCCGACTTTTTTGTCGATGACCACGTGACCGACGGCGCCGATTATCAGTATGACGTGACCTACTCCATTGACGACGGGCCGAATGTTTATGGACCCATGGCGCGATGGATTGATCAAAGCGTAACACCTGATCTCGAGCGCCAGGTGGATGCGAGGGGGCATCTCGCGTCACCCACCTACATCACGCTGGCAGACGACAGCGACCCGGCCAGGGGTCTTGGCTTCAACGATGATCCGCCACGCTTTTCCACTGGCTACATGGTGCTTGAAAACCGTCCCGGCATGCTGGTAGAGATGCACATGCTGAAGGATTACAAGACGCGCGTCACGGGCAACTATGAAGTGTTGAAGGCACTGCTGGTCGTGATGAATCGCGATGCCGACAAGCTGCTTTCGCTCAACGCCGAGGCGGATGCACATGCAGAGAAACTTGGCGCGCATCCGCTGGGTGATGCGGCCTATCCGCTGGCGATAGGATGGAATGGCGAATCAACGACGCCGTTTCTTTTCCGCGGCTACAAGTACACGCGGCAGTTGAGCGAAGTTTCGGGCGCCATGTGGATCCAGTATTCGCACGAGCCGTGGAATGTGACGCTGCCCATCCAGAGTGGCTTCAAAGTGACGGCCTCGATCGTGCCGCCGGCCGCGTATATCGTGCCGAAGCAATGGACGCAGGTGATCGACGTGTTGAAGGCGCACCAGGTGGTGATGCACGAAACGAGCGCGGCGTGGACGGGCCCTGTAGAGACGTATCGCTGCGGTGGAATGACCTGGAACGAGCCGCCATTTGAGGGTCGACATCCGATTTTTGCGGGAGAAGGCGCAGGGCCGCTTGCGGGCCAGTTCGGCAAATGCACGCTCGTCACAGAGACGGTGACGTATCCTGCGGGATCGAGTGTCGTCGAGCTGAACCAGCGTTTATCGCCCGTCGCCATTGAGTGGCTCGAACCGCAGGCACCCGATTCGGCGATGGCGTGGGGCTTCTTTGATTCCATTTTCGAGCAGAAGGAATATGGCGAAGCGTATGTGCTTGAACCCCTGGCAAGAAAGATGATGGCCGCTGATCCCAAGCTGAAGGCGGAGTTCGAACATAAGATTGAGAGTGATCCGCGCTTTGCGGCCAACCCGCAAGCCCGTCTGGCGTTTTTCTACGATCACTCGCCCTGGTTCGATCAGCACATGGGGCTGTATCCCGTTGGGCGGTTAATCAAGCTGGATGGTTTGCCGGTTGAGTGAGTATTCGTTCGTGGCTGAAGAAGTGTTGCAATTCTTCAGCTGCGCTCAGGATCACAAGTTGTGGCGGGCTGAGTACGACCGCATACTCTGAAAGTTGGAGAAACGTTTTGTCTGAAGCTGTGAAACCCCGCGTTCGTTTTGCGCCTTCGCCTACTGGCTATCTTCATGTCGGCGGCGCTCGCACTGCCTTGTTCAACTGGCTGTTTGCCCGCCATACCGGCGGCACGTTCATCCTGCGCATTGAAGACACAGACTTTGAACGCTCTTCTGAAGCGATGGTCGAGGGGATTGTCGAAGGCACGCGCTGGCTGGGCCTCGACTGGGATGAGGGTCCATTCTTTCAATCGAAGCGGCTCGATCTCTACACGGCGACAGCGGAGAAGTTGATCGCAAGTGACCATGCCTATCCCTGTTTCTGCACGAAAGAAGAACTGGAGCAGCGTCGCCAGTTGGCGACGGCGGAGGGCCGGCAGCCCATGTATGACCGGCGCTGCCGCAGCCTCTCTGCCGATGAAGTGCAGGCGAAATACGATGCTGGCCTGTCGAGCGCGATCCGTTTTGCGACGCCGCTTGAGGGCGTCACTTCGTGGAACGACGCCGTGTTCGGCAAGCTGGAATTTGCGAATGTGGAGCTGGAAGATTTTGTCCTGCTGCGTTCGGATGGCATCCCGACGTACCACTTGTCAGTGGTTGCGGATGACATGGACATGCGGTTGACGCACATCATTCGCGGCGCCGATCACATTTCAAATACGCCGAAGCAGGTGCTGCTGTACCACGCCCTGGGCTCGGAGTTGCCGGTGTTTGCGCATGTGCCGCTCATCCTGGGGCCGGACAAGACACGACTCTCGAAGCGTCATGGCGCGACCTCTGTCATCTCCTACAAGGAGATGGGCATCGTGCCTGAAGCCTTTCGGAATTTTCTTTCCCTGCTCGGCTGGACGCCTGGCCAGGTGAAGGATGAAGCCGGCAAAGACCGAGAAATCTTCGGCTCGGAAGAGCTGATCCAGCTGTTCTCGCTCGACGGTATTTCAAAATCGAATGCTGTCTTCGACAACGATAAGCTCGGCTGGTTCAACATGGAGTGGATCCGTAAATATCCTGCGGAGAAGCTGCTGCCATTGATTGAAGTTGAATGGGACAGGGCCAAGCTTGAGCCTTCTCGTTCGGCTGAAGACATTCTTGCGACCATTGACCTGGTAAAGCAGCGTGCGCGCAATCTGACAGACTTCGGCGGCAGCTTCCGGGCCTACTTTACGGATGAGTATCCATACGACGCTGCTGCTGTTACGAAATTTCTGAACGACGAAAGTACGCGCCAGCTGCTGGTCGAACTTGCTTCCCGCTACGCGTCTGCGGAGGAATTTACCGAGGCTGGAACGGAGGCAGTTCTTAGAGGGTTTGCAGAGGAGAAGGGCATTAAAGCCGGCCTGCTGATTAACGGGGCGCGTGTTGCGTTAACCGGCCAGGGCGTCGCGCCCAGCCTGTTCGCCGTCATGGTGGCACTGGGCAAAGAGCGCGTCGTGGCGCGACTGTTGAAGGTCGAAGACGCGGTGGAAAGTGTGGCTTCGCCGAGTTAGAGGAGATCCCAGGTCTCAGGTACGAGACCTGGGGCACCCACATCTTAGGCGTCAGCCGCGAGTGCCGGGGCACTGGGGGTTCTTGTAGAGAGCAGCAGCTACTTTGCGACCACGTCGAAAGCCACGGGGAGTTTGCGCGGAGGCAGGCAGGCTTCCTTGTCACACGCCTGGTAACGCAGGACGCCCTGCCAGGTGTGGCTGCCGCTGGTCGGCAGGATGTGCGCCTTCAGGACAAAGTCGCCCGTATACACGCTCAACTTTTCAGTGGGCGCAAACGGAAAACTAGTCTCGACGCCTGCGGGAAAGTCGATGTTCTGCGTGGTCAGTCCGGTACTCTCAGCAACCATGACCTGGGTAGGAATCAGGCTCGCGCCATGCGGTGCGTGCGAATTAATATGCAGTCCGTCAGCCACTTTAAAATGAAGCTCGACGATGGAGGATTTACCTGCCGGCACATCTGCCTCGACCGGTGCAAGAAATTGCACCGAGTTGGCTGGATGACTGGAAAGCGTGGGCGCATCTGTCTGCCAGGGCAGTTTTTGGTTGTCAGTCTGCGCGCGTAAGACAGCACTGCAAAGCAGGCTAAGAACGGCCAGTTGCCCTACTCGCGAACCAAGGCTGCTTTGCCAGCCTGCAAATCGCCGGCTTCGGGTGCGCCGGGCCATCATTCGCATGCCCATCATTCGCCTGTAGCCAGTGCTTTCTTAATATGCGCTTCGATGGTGTCCTTTGAAGCGAGGCCCGCTGTCTCTTCCACCACTTTGCCATTGCGCCCGACGTAGTAGGAGGTCGGCAGAAACTCCAGGCCGCCGTAGGCCTTGCCGACGGCATCGTCGCCGAGAAGGATCGGATAGTTGACGCCTATCTTGTCTTTGAACTTCACCACGTCCGGATGATCTTTGACATCATCTTCCGAGATGCCGAGGATGGTGAATCCCTGGGCTTCATACTGCTTCTGCAGATCGATGAACCAGGGCATTTCGATCTTGCAGGGCGGGCACCAGGTGGCCCAGAAGTTGATCAGCACCGCCTTGCCTTTATAGTCGGCCAGCGAGACGCGCTTACCTTCAGTATTTTTTAGAATGAAGGCCGGGGCTTTTTTGCCGCGCAGGTTGGGCAAGCCTTCGTCTTCGGCGACATCCTGACCAACGCTCTGGGTGGAGGGGTCGGTCGGGGAAGAACCGGGAAGGAGTGTGGCCTGGGTGGCTGCGTGCTGCTCTGCCTTGCGGCGCTGGAAATTGTGATAGCCCGACCAGAACATCAGGCCGAGCGCGAGGATAATGACGGTAAGCACGATCTGATTTCGCTTCAAGATGCAGAATTCCTCAGGACTCTTCATTTTAGTCGACTTACCTGTCGACTGTGAAAACGTGTGCAAGGCCTGGGTGTGTATCTTCAAGGTTTGAGGTTGAGCTGGTGGGCGGGTCGAGACGGGTCCATCAAGCAGCACGTTAGTCGACGGTGGGGCGGCGGGGCGGTGACTCATGTGCAAGCTTTCGCTCATCCATCACCCGATCCAGCCGATAACCCTCATGACAGAACCCTGGAAAGTGAGCTTGATGTCCACAAAGACGCCCTCAGAACTGGTACGCATTGAAGCGGCGGGGTTGGTTGCGCTCGCCGACCGGCTGGAAGGCCCGATGGCCGCTGCCTTTGAGCGGGCCGTGGAGTTGGTCGAGAAGTGCAGCACGTCCAACCATCGGGTGGTCGTGACCGGCATGGGCAAGAGTGGCATCATCGCGCAGAAAATTGCCGCGACCCTCAGTTCGACGGGAACGCCGGCCCTGTTTCTTCATCCTGCCGAGGCTCTGCATGGCGATGTCGGCGTACTGACCTGTGGCGACGCTGTGATTGCACTCTCGGCTTCAGGCGAGACCGAGGAAATTCTCCGGCTGCTGCCGACGCTGAAGCGCATTGGCGATGCACTGATCTGTTTCTGCTGCGAGATGAAGTCGACGCTGGCGCAGCAGAGTGAAGTGGCACTGGATTGCAGTGTGCCGGAAGAAGCCTGCGTGCTGGGGGTTGCGCCCACAGCCTCAACCACCGCCATGCTGGCGCTGGGCGATGCGCTCGCGGTTGCCGTCTCGCTGCGCAAGGGCTTCCGGCTGGAAGACTTTGCTGACTTGCATCCGGGCGGCAAACTGGGCAGCCGCCTGGCCCGCGTCAACAGCCTGATGCACACCGGCCACGCCGTGCCCATGGTCAAGCCGGAGACGCCGATGAAGGACGTCATCTACGAGATGTCGCGCAAGAAGCTGGGCATGACTACTGTCGCTGTCAACGGCAAACTGGTTGGCATGATCAGCGACGGCGATCTGCGAAGAATGCTGGAAGCTGCCGGGCCGGACGCCCTGCGCATGACCGCCGCTGATGCCATGCATACCCATCCAAAGACCATAGCCGCGGACGAGCTTGCCGCGCGGGCCGTGCGCCAGATGGAAGAATCGAAGATCACGTCGCTGGTTGTCGTGGATGCGGGGATGCTGGTTGAAGGTGTGCTGCACCTGCACGACCTCTGGGACCTGGAAATGATCTAGGCCCTAGGCCGGTACGAGCTACGCGCCCGCCCGCTGGTGCTTACTTGAGCAGCCATGCTCGTTCGGGCACGCTCAGACCTGCCGGACACACTCAGACCTGCGACAATAATCCAGACATGCATAAACTAGCCATCCTGGTCGCATCCATTGGCCTCCTCACCACTGGCTGCGGCTACCACGCGGTGGGGGCAGCATCGCACCTGCCGCCGGATGTTCACACGATCGCGATAAAGTTTGTCGAAAATAAAACACAGCGCTACCACGCGGAAGTAGCCATCACGCAGGCCATTGTCAACGAGTTGCAGACACGTACCCGCGACAGGATCGTCCCTGTCAGTGAGGCTTCTGAAGCGGATGCGACCCTGACCGGCATCATCCTCAACGAATCAGTCTCGCCTTACACCTACAATTCGAATACCGGCCAGACGTCGACCTATCTCATTACGCTTACGGCCAACATCACGCTCACCGGGCGGGACAACCGCATCCTTTACCAGCATGACGATTACCAGTTCCACCAGCAGTACGAAGCGACGGCCGACCTGGCCAGCTTTATCCAGGAAGATTCCCCTGCTGAAGTCCGCCTCGCCCGTGATTTTTCGCAGGCCCTGGTA
The DNA here is from genome assembly GCA_964658035.1 of uncultured Acetobacteraceae bacterium. Lineage (GTDB taxonomy): Bacteria > Acidobacteriota > Terriglobia > Terriglobales > Acidobacteriaceae. The sequence goes on along the minus strand of CAZZXL010000198.1, from coordinate 1,563 downwards.
GGCGATCTTCTCGAGTCGTTCTAAGGCAAATTACCTGAAGGTGTAGAGCGAAGATACGATGAACACGGGCCTTTTCGCCAAGAAGAGGCCAACCTGGATCCAGCCAGAAACACCATAGCATCAGGTAATTTGCGCTAGTAACAAGGCAAGCGCACCCTTCATTGAAATGTCGCAGCAACGCTGACTGCCGCTCTACACTAAACAGGAACAGACCCAGTACAGGAACACCCCAACGATGCCGACGTCCGCCAAACCGCTTCGCAGCTTCGCCTCTTCTGACCGCTTCCTGGCAGAGATACAGAATGCCGCCGCGGGCCAAGGCCAGTTACGGGCCGGCTATGTCCTGCTGGGCGATGAAGTGTTTCTCTACGATCGCTGCCGGCGCGCCATCCTCAACGCCTTCGTCGATCCTGCCATGCAGGACTTTTCGCTCTCGGACATCGACCTGGCCGATATCTCCATCTTTGAAGCACTCGATCGCGCCCGTACGCCGTCGCTCATGGCGCCGTTCCAGGTCATCTTCGTGCGCAACCTCAAGAACCTCTACACGCGCGGCTCCAAGAAAGAAGAGTTCGCTGCGCTCGATGCCTACGGTCGCGAGCAAAGTCCGCAATGCCTCCTGGTCTTCGTCGCCGACCACCTGAGGATTCCAACCGACCTGCGCAAGATGGACATGCAGGACAAGGACCGTTACGAGCGCATTCGCGAGAGCCTTGGCCACTGGTGCGGCATGGTCGAGCTGGCGCGGGTGGATGAAGCCGACGCGGCTGCGTGGCTCATCGCGGCCGCTGAAAAAGAGGGCGTCGTCTTCGAGCCTGACGCCGCGCGCGAACTGGCCGACGCCCTCAGCGCCGATATGATGCTGATTGCGAGTGAGCTCGAAAAGCTTCTGCTGTATACGTCACCGGCAGGCCCTGCCCAGACCCAAACGTTACGCCGGCCCATCACCATCGGGGACGTCGAAACCATGGTACTCGCGGCCAAGCAGCGCAGCTTGTATGAACTAACGGATGCCATCTCGGCCAAGGACAAACCGCGCGCCCTGGCCCTGCTCGGCGGCCTGCTGAACGCCTCTGACGGCGGCGAAGATTCAGCCATCGGCCATCTTTACATGCTGGCGCGCACCTTCCGGCAGATGCTGATCATCCTCGAAAAGAACGTGCGCGACTCGCGGGCTATCTGGGCCGTGCTGTGGCAAGGATTCCGCATGCCGCCCTTCGCTGCCGAGGAACTCATCAAGCAGGCGCGCCGTTACAAATCGCGCCGCGAACTTACCCGCGCCCTGCGATTGATCGCGCGCGCCGACCTTGAGCTACGATCGTCACCACCCGACAAGCGCCTGGTGCTCGAAAGACTCGTCATTGACCTCGCCAGCGAAGCAAAATTGGAGAGCTACGAAGCAAGCCAGCAGTATGCCATGCTGTCGTCCTAGGCGCCTGCACACTGAAGGGTCATTCTGCGAATGCTTGCCACTGATTTGTCATCCTGATCGAAGCTCAGCGCAGTCGAAGCACCTGCGTTATCTCTGCACGCCAGCCCCAACTGTGGCTGCCCCAGGTCTCG
>CAZZXL010000197.1:0-8389 GCA_964658035.1 uncultured Acetobacteraceae bacterium | reverse complement strand
CATTCGGGATAGGGCTTTCTGCCCGCCCTGCTTAGACAAGACCGGCCGTACGGCCAGTACCGCCCGCCGCGCAGGCGCCGCCTGAGGCTTGATAGACTATTGCAAGAATGATTCTTCCCTTTGTCCGCGAAGCGCTTGCGGACCTGGAGCACTCCCCTAGCTTTGAACGTGTGCGAAGGCATCTGGCCCTTCGTTCCGGGCGCCGTCGTGTGTCCGGACTTACGGCTACCGGCCGGGCCCTTTATCTTCCCTACTTTGCTAAAGCCGCGCAAAGCCCGGTCGTGGTACTCGTTGCAGATAACAAGGCAGCCGAGTCGCTCGAACAGATGCTACGCGCGACGGCTGAGTTGACCGGCGCCATTGAACGCAAACGCATCGTCCGTTTGCCCGCGCATGATGTTCTTCCTTTCGAAAATCTTTCGCCGCATCCGGATGTGCTGGAACAACGCGCCGCGGTGCTATGGAAAATTGCGACAGCGCGTGTGTCTATTGTGATTGCACCGATTGAAGCAGCCAGCATGCGGTTATTTGATCGGCCGTATTACGCGGGGCTGGCCCAGATTTTGCGCCGCGGCGAAGAAGTCGACATCGACATGCTGACGTCGCACCTGCAGAGCATCGGTTATACGCAGATGGATATTGTTGAAATGCCCGGCCAGTTTACGCGGCGCGGCGGCATCCTCGACGTGTATTCGCCGGAGATGGACCGGCCGGTGCGCTTTGATTTCTTTGGGGATGAGATCGAGTCCATCCGCAAGTTTGAACCGGAGTCGCAGCGTTCCTCCACGCCAATGGATGAGGCCCTGCTGCTACCCCTTACTGAAACACCAGTGTCAGAAAAACTGCTGGCCGCTGTACATACCCGGCTCAGTGGCAATCGCATGGCGGCGAGCGATGACGACCCGGCTGCTGTATCGGCAGCAATCGCCTCGGGTGGCGTTTCCGTGTTTCCAGGATGGGAGTTTTTCGCTCCCATCGCGGGAGCGAAAGGAACATTGTTCGATCTTTTCGGCGACCGCTCAAAGAACGTGCAGGTATTTGTTGAAGAGCCGGGCATGCTCAAGAACCAGTCCGAACGCTGGTGGAACAAGGTGGAGCAGCGGCATGAGCGTTCCGGCATCGGCTCTTTGATTGGCCCGCAGGATATCTACCTGCCGCCATGGGAGTTGCTGCCGAAGATCGGTTCGCTACCCGGTCTTGAGCTCGATCAGCTTGGCGCAGTGGACGTACTTGAAGAAGACACCATGGCGCTGGATGAAGTCGCGTTCTCGACGCGGCCAACGATGCGTTTCCATGGCTCGATCCCGCAATTTATCGAGCAGGTAAAGAGCCTTGCTGACAACGATCAGCGGGTGCTGATCGCCGCGCCCAACCAGGGCGAAGTGGAGCGAATGGCGAACCTGCTGCGCGAGTACGGCTTGTCCTACCGGCTCGGCAGTCGTGCGCAACATGCGGGCAGCGAAAACATTTTTGATGAAACGAGTTACCTGGCCGGCGATCTGCGCACCCCGATTGTTCTGCGCACCGCCCTCGCCACCGGTGTCAGCATTCCCGGCTCGCGCATCGTAATCATTGGCGCGAATGACCTGAACGATGACGCTGACGTGACGGCACAGACGATCGTGCGCAAGGCGAAATCAAAGACGGCGGCTTTCGTTTCAGACTTCCGCGACCTCGCTGTCGGTGATTATGTCGTCCACGTAGAGAACGGCATTGGTCGCTACATCGGCCTGAAAGAGATTCAACAGGACGGCATCAGCGTCGAGTTCATGGTGTTGGAATTCGCGGAAAACGCGAAGCTCTACGTACCGCTCACCCGCCTTGACCTGATCCAGAAATATCGTTCGACCGATGCGGGACCCGCGCCCATCCTGAACAAGCTCGGCGGCCAGAGCTGGGCCAAGACCAAAGCCCGGGTGCGGAAGGCCATGGAAGACATGGCGGACGAACTGCTCAAGCTGTATGCGCAGCGCAAAGCCGCCCAAGGTCACGCTTTCTCTCCTGATAACGAATTTCAGCGCGAGTTTGAAGACGCCTTCGATTACAACGAAACGGACGATCAACTTTCGGCGATTGCCGACATCAAGGCTGACATGGAATCGCGCATGCCGATGGATCGCCTGCTGTGCGGCGACGTCGGCTACGGCAAGACTGAAGTCGCCATGCGCGCAGCCTTCAAGGCGGTGCAGGATGGTAAGCAGGTCGCTGTCCTGACCCCGACAACCGTGCTCAGCTTTCAACATTTCGAAACTTTCAAGAAGCGTTTCGCGCAGTTCCCGATCAACGTCGACCTCATCTCCCGCTTCCGCACAGCGAAGGAGCAAAAAGAGATACTCGAGCGCCTGGAGGCGGGCAAGATCGATATCCTGATCGGCACCCATCGACTGTTATCGAAAGACCTGAAATTTCAGGACCTCGGTCTGCTTGTCGTCGATGAAGAACAGCGTTTTGGCGTTCGCCACAAGGAGCGGCTAAAGCAGTTGCGTGCAGCACTCGATGTGCTGTCCATGTCGGCAACACCTATCCCGCGAACGCTGCATATGTCTCTCGTTGGCCTGCGCGATATGAGCGTCATTGAGACACCTCCGAAAGACCGTATGGCGATCCAGACAGTGGTTGCGAAGTATGACGACAAGCTGGTCCGCTCGGCGATCGAACTCGAGTTGGAACGCGGCGGCCAAGCTTACTTTGTTCACAACCGGGTAGAGACGATCTACGAACTTGCCGCTAAAATCCAGGAGATGGTGCCGCACGCGCGGGTCGGCGTTGGCCACGGACAGTTGGGCGAAGCAGAACTTGAACGCGTACTCTTCGCCTTCATGAATCGTGAGTATGACGTGTTTGTCGCGACCACAATTGTTGAAAATGGCCTGGATATCCCGCTTGCGAACACGATTATCATCAACCGCGCGGACCGCCACGGCTTATCGGAGCTATACCAGTTACGTGGACGTGTCGGCCGTTCTAATCGCCGTGCATATGCCTATCTTCTGATCCCGCCAGAGCAGGAGTTGACCGACATTGCACGACGCCGACTGGCGGCGCTGAAAGAGTTCTCAGACCTTGGCGCAGGCTTTAAAATTGCCGCGCTTGATCTTGAACTCCGCGGCGCGGGGAATATGCTCGGGGGCCAGCAGAGCGGCCATATCGAAGCTATCGGTTTCGAAATGTACACCAGCATGCTGGAGCAGGCGGTCAGCGAGTTGAAGGGCGAGGACCTTCCTCAGCAGCCCGTGACCCAGTTGAATCTCGGCATCAGCATGCGGGTGGATGATACATATATTCCTGAAGAAAATCAGCGGCTGCGCATCTACAAAAAGATAGCGGGTGCGCAGGACGAAGCGACCATCGCCGATGTGCGCGCCGAGCTGGAAGACCGCTATGGTGCGTTGCCGGAGAGCGTCAGCCACCTGCTGAAGGCCAGCATTCTGCGGCTGACCTGTGAACGTCTTGGCGTGGCACAGGTGGACCGCAAACGCGACCTGCTCCATCTCCGCTTTACGGACAAGGCGCTCATTGATCCATCGCGCCTGATGCAACTGGTAGCCAAAAACTCCAAACGGGGGGCGCAGTTTACGCCCCAGGGCATTCTGCGTTTCCCACTGGCGGCAACCAAGCCGGAAGCTATTATGGTCGAAGTGCATGCGCTGCTTGACAAGCTTGTAGCCTGAGCGCATCAAGCAGGGGACGGATGGAGCAACCAAGGAATGAAGAACTTTAGCAGAAGTTTTCTCGCCATATCGATCAGTATTGGCAGCTGGGTGGCGGGTTCGTTTGTTACTCCACGGTCGCTCAACGCACAGGCACTCCATACACCGGAGACCAGTGCTGATGAGAACTTCTCGTCTCTGGCAGATGCGTATTTTGACCAGGTGTACTTTCCGTTTTCCCCGACAGATGGAACACTTGCCGGCTTTCACCGGTACGATACGAAGCTGGAAGACTACACGCAGCCAGCCGTGGATCGAGAGATCAAGGCCCTAGATGCCTGGCTGCCGAAGATTGAGGCCGTTGCGCCCGGTTCGTTGACGGAGACCACGCGCGGCGACCGCCAGGTCATCCTGAACAACATTCACTCAACGCTGCTTACGCTTGAAGTGGTGCGCCCCTGGGAGAAGAACCCCGACTTTTATTCGAGCGGGATCACCAACAGCGTGTTCAGCCTGATGGAGCGGACCTTTGCGTCGCCCGACGAACGGCTCAAATCAGTCATTGCACGCGAGCAGCAGATGCCGCAGGCGCTTGCCGCCGCGCGCATCAATTTGAAAAACCCGCCTAAGATCTATACCGAAATCGCACTGGAGCAGCTGCCGGACATCATCTCCTTCTTCCAGAACGATGTTCCATTAGCCTTCAATAAGGCGACCGACTTCTCAACAAAAGCTGCATTTGCAAAAAGCAACGCAGCAGTTATCAAGGCCTTGCAAAGTTACCAGCAATGGTTACAAGGTGATCTTCTTCCGAAATCGAATGGCGATTTCCGCATTGGCGCCGACACTTTCTCTAAGAAGCTGCAGTACGACGAGATGGTCGATACGCCGCTTGATAAGTTGCTGGAGATCGGCTACGCCGACTTGCACAAAAACAAGGCTGACTTCATCCGGATCGCGCATGAAGTTGCTCCGTCGAAGACCCCCGAGCAGGTGCTCGACGAACTGGGTAACGATCATCCGGCCCCGGACCAGTTACTGCAGAGTTTTCGCGATACCTTCAATGGACTGATTGCCTTTATCCGCGCGAAGAACATCATCACGATCCCGTCTGACATTCGTCCGATCCTTGAAGATACTCCGCCGTTTATGCGGGCGACCACGTTCGCCTCCATGGACACGCCAGGTGCCTATGAGAAGGTAGCGAAGGAAGCTTATTTCAACGTTACGCTGCCGGAAAAGTCATGGAATGCGGAGCGCGTCAACGGCTACATGCACGGCTTCAACGTCGGCACGATCGTCAGCACTTCTGTGCATGAAGCGTATCCCGGTCATTATGTCCAGTTCCTCTGGGTGCCGGATGCGCCCAGCAAGACGCGTAAGCTGCTTTACGCCAATACGAACGTAGAGGGCTGGGCCCACTATTGCGAACAGATGATGCTTGACCAGGGATTTGCGCAGCCCGGTACGGGCGCGAAAGACGAGCGCGAAGCGAAGATGATTCGCCTGGGCCAGTTGCAGGATGCACTCCTGAGAGATGCTCGCTTTGTCGTCGGCATAAAGATGCATACCGGCCAGATGACGATGGACCAGGCTATCGACTTCTTCGTGAAAGAAGGCTTCCAGGCAAAGGAAGTCGGCGAGGTAGAAACGAAACGAGGTACAGCTGATCCTACTTACCTTTATTACACCCTTGGTAAGCTGCAGATCATGAAGCTGCGCGCGGATATGCAGAAGAAAGAGGGTGCTGCTTTTTCCCTCCAAAACTTTCATGACACCTTCATGCGCCAGGGCGGCGTTCCGATCAAGATCATTCGGGAAGCGATGCTGGGTGACCAGTCGCCAACGCTCTAGGGTTCTGTCGCGAACAGCTTGAAACCGTGCCGGGCATCACCTGAAAAGCTGTACGCATCTACCTGCTGTTCCATCTTGATGAAGTGAGGATGTTTGATGAACAAGAAAGTACGTAAGGCAGTCTTTCCCGCAGCCGGCATGGGCACCAGATTTTTGCCAGCCACAAAATCCGTTCCCAAAGAGATGCTGTCGCTGGTCGACAAGCCTCTCATTCAGTATGGCGTTGAAGAAGCGATTGCCTCCGGCTGCGATCACATCATCATCATCACGGGGCGCGGCAAATCGGCGATCGAAGATCATTTCGACATCAGCTTCGAACTCGATGCCAGCCTTGAAGCGCGCGGCAAGAAAGAACTTCTTCAGCTGAGTCGCAGCGTATCCAGCATGGCGAATATTTCATACATCCGCCAGAAGGAAGCCCGCGGCCTCGGTCATGCTGTGCTCATGGCCAAAGATTTGGTCGGCGATGAGCCTTTCGCCGTGCTTCTTCCCGATGACATTATTGACGCCAGGAAGCCATGCCTGGCGCAGATGATCGAAGCTTATGACGAAACGCAATCGTCAATCCTGGCAACGCAGATAGTCGAAGGACCAGCGATTTCCTCCTATGGCGTCCTTGATGGCGAGCAGGATAAGAATGACCCGCGATTGTTTGGGGTACGTGGGATGGTCGAAAAGCCCAAGCAGGACGTTGCGCCTTCCAAGAACGCGATCATCGGTCGTTACATCCTGACACCGCGCATCTTTGAACTGTTGGAGCACATCACCCCTGGTGCCGGCGGCGAACTGCAATTGACCGACGGCATCAAGGGTTTACTGCAGTATGAGAAGGTTTTCGGCTTCAATTACGAGGGCAAGCGCTACGACGCCGGGGACAAGGCCGGCATGTTGCAGGCAACGGTGGACTTTGCGTTGAAGCGCGCCGACCTTGGCCCCGGACTGCGCGAACACATCAAGTCACTCAACCTGTAAGAAGCCAGCTTCCTGGTACGAGAGAGCACGGAGAAGATATGAAGCTGCTTCGCTACGGAAACAAAGGTTCGGAACGGCCAGGCATTCTGGACGCGGACGGCGTCATTCGCGACCTGTCCACTGTAATTGCAGATGTTGCGGCAGTTGCCCTCTCGCCTGCGTCGCTGGCAAAGATAAGGCAGCTTGATCCTGCAACATTGCCGCCGGTGAAGGGCACTCCTCGCATTGGGCCGTGCGTTGGGTCCGTGGGGAAATTCATCTGCATCGGACTCAATTACTCTGACCATGCTGCCGAGTCGAACATGGCAGTGCCTAAGGAACCGGTTGTTTTCATGAAGGCAACCTCCTCCATCATCGGACCAAATGATGACGTGGTGCTCCCGCGCGACTCTACCAAAAGTGATTGGGAAGTTGAGCTAGGCGTCGTCATTGGTACCGAGGCAAAATATGTCGACGAAGCTGACTCTCTCTCGCATGTCGCTGGATACTGCGTTGTCAATGATCTGTCGGAACGTGCCTTTCAGCTTGAGGGTACGGGTCAGTGGGTAAAGGGCAAGAGTGCTGACACCTTTGGCCCAATCGGCCCCTGGCTGGTGACTACCGACGAGATTATTGATCCCCAGAATCTTCACCTCTGGCTTGAAGTGGATGGCCAACGCTACCAGGATGGTTCAACCCGGACAATGGTCTTCGGGGTCGCCCACCTGGTGAGCTATCTAAGCCGCTTTATGAGTCTGCAGCCTGGAGACATTATCTCGACGGGAACCCCGCCGGGGGTAGGCTTTGGAATGAAGCCGCCGAAGTATTTGGTTGCTGGCAACAAAATGAAATTGGCGATTGATGGACTGGGAGAACAATCGCAGACGGTGCTTGCCTACACTCCGGCTCGATAATAAGGACGGAGTAACGATCCTTGGCTGCCGGCTCCCATGCAGTGACGATGCGGTCGAGCATGACGTCCCCGTAAGCAACCTGGTGAGCAACTTGCTCAGAGAGCCCGCCCTTGTTCGATAGATGAGACGCTGGTCGTCAAGGCTGACTTGATTTGACCTGCGATGTGGCCCGCACTGTCATACAAAGTCGTCTCCAGTGTGACTCCATCGAATCTCGATGATCGAGTCTCTACCTCCGTATGAACCGACAGGCACCGCTGGGGATGCTGTGGCGCGCAGACCAAACTCGAGAATGCGAATTACTTCCCTGAAAAGCCGGTCGACCGATTGTCCATATTCCACCTCTACCTTCGTACCCAGCGAGGCAAGACGTCGCTGCGCTCCGACGATTGCATTCATCACTGCATGCAGCGTGAGGTTTGGATCAAGATCAGAACGAAGAGAGCCGTCAGCGATGCCTTCCTGATCAGAGTGCCGAAGATTCAAAGCCATTCTTGTTGAGCTCCCCCTCAAGCGTCAGAAGGCGTTCCACCGGCCAGTCTCTCGCGTACATGGCGTCAAACTGCGACAGGAATCGAACCTTGGCCGGAAACTTCGCCAGTTGATCGCCATATGGTCCGACAGGGCCATGATCTTCGCAAGTCCCGTGGCAGCGCCGTCGACAGCGATCTTCGCGCGGACGGAATCTTCCTTCATCACGTCACTGAAGATGGCCCACACAATCTCGTCCTTGTTCGAGAAATACTCGTAGAGCGTCGATGCCCGCAGCCCACTTGCCGTCATCACCTCGGCCATCGTGGTCCGATCAATCCCGTGCTGATCAAAGAGTTCCTTCGCTGCATCGAGAATGCGCCGCCGTTGTCGCTCGCGGTGCTGGTGATACGTGCTTCTTGATTTACCTGGTGTGCTCCGCACACAGAACAACTGGTGTCCTGCCTCCCAAAACATCGGGGGGCATTTCTGCGTTTAGAATGTGCTAGTTAGGGGAATTTTGGTGGGCCCACCAGGACTTGAACCTGG
>CAZZXL010000196.1:0-8717 GCA_964658035.1 uncultured Acetobacteraceae bacterium | reverse complement strand
TGGAAGGGGAGCGGAAAGGCTATAAAGTCACGCTGCCGGAATCCATCGACGTGCGCGGGATCAGAAATCGGCTTCACTTCAGCCAAGGCCGCTTTGCGGATGCTTTCGGCTTGTCGGTGGACGCCGTACGCCATTGGGAGTCGGGCCGTCGCAACCCGGAAGCCGCGGCGCGGGCGCTTCTTATGGTGATCGCTCACGATCCGCAGCTCGTGATGCGGGCATTGGCCCAATCTCAGTCCTCAGTACCGCCTCAGACCAGGGCAGGGAAGGGGCTTACAAAAGGCGGCAGAACGAAAAGATCCTCTGCGGCCTGATCGAAGTTCCCGGCAATTAGCCCCTACAAGGGCTGGACCCAACATCAGTGGGCGGGATGTCTCACGTAAATCACCGCCAGAACGATCAAAAGTACGGCCACGACTGCTACTGCAATTTTCTCCGCCGTATCACCCAGAGTGGTTTCTGACCGTTGTTCGGACCAAAACACAGCGACCAGCTTTTCTTTCTCATGCCATAGAAGGAGCATGCACGAAATGAGTATGAAAGCGGCTAACACCTCGGCTCCTGCCGCAATGCTGAAAAATATGTTGATCAGCAGGATGTTGAATATAACGGGTGTAAGCACGGACGCGCCCAAGACGGCACTTCTGCGAAAGAGAAGAAGTATCCCGCCGATGGCCTGTGTCAGCCCCAGAATGGTTCCGTATGCGTGTGAAAACCCATAGTAATACCAAGTCAACTGGAACCCGCTTAGGGTGCCAATCGGTTGGTTACTCAGAGAGTCATTTAGGCCAAACTGCCCGCTCCCGATAAGTTTGCGAACGGCGTACATCAGGATCAGGAAACTGCTGAATATTCGGAGCCATTCGAGCCACTTAGGGCGCGGGCGACTTGCGGTTTCTGTGTAGTTTGACCGTTCCATGTAGAACGTACCTTCGTGACTCTTTTGCGAGAATACCTTGACTGAAGCGGGTTGGCATCCTGCTCTTAGCTTTCGTGGTTCTCTGAAAATGGGGTTGTCGGTCACTTCGTCCAACTCGGGCCATAAAGCGTCGAGATTGTCGCTGTTGGCACCTGTTACATTCTTTCTACGGACGTTGAGAGACGGCAACGCTTCGCTAGCGTGATTCTTCAGCAAGCGATTACAGGCTGTCTGGCCAGACTGCAATTGCGGTCTGAATTGCTCCGCCCACAGTCATCCCCTCGCGATCTAACGCTTTCTTGATTTTCCAGGCGAGCACTTCGTCTTTGAGGGTGTGAACGTGCTCATGCGTGCTGATGATTTCGCCACCGACCTCAGTCTGAGCTGTCACCGCGTGCAGCGAGCCAATCAGGCCGGTAGCGTAGATTGCATCCGAGCGTGCGCGGTCCAGATCACGATTTACCGTGCTGATGTGCTCCTGCATATCGGCGCTGTACTGCCATTCATAAGCGCCCGCAACTGCTAGTGCGCCAACAACGAGCAACGTCGTGACTACTTTCCTCATCCCGCCTCACTTCCATGCTCTTTCCAGCGAGGATCATAGCTCCACAAGATCGTTCTGGATCACCGCTCCTGCAACCAACAAGTCAGTAGGCGATGCGCTCCACCTCATCGAGGGCCACCTCGTCACTGCGCCGGTCATAGAGGCCGGTCGTGCGAGCTGACTCATGGCCGGCTATCTGCTGGGCGATCTCGAGCTTGCCGCCGTTTTGCAGGTAGGTTGTGATCCCGGTCGCGCGGAAGCTGTGGGCGCTGATCTTGGTTTTGAGCCCTGCGGCTTTGGCCCGTCGCTGGATCATCATGTGGACGTTGGCCTGGGGCAGGGAAGTGCGATCGGATAGCCGGCCATAGCGCAGGGGAGGGAAGAGGGGGGACTCGGGTTCGGTGCCGAGCCCAGATGCCGCAATCCACTCCTCTAAATACTGATCCAGGTTGTGATGGCAGGGAAGCTCGGTCACCTTGCCGCCCTTTTCATGGAGCCGCACCCAGCCGCGGCGCTTCTGCACATAGAAGTCTTGAACCTGCATTCCGGTAGCCGCGCCGACGCGGGCGAAGGTGTAGCCCATCAGGGCGATCAGGGCGCGGTCGCGAAGTCCGATGAGGGAAGTGGTGTCGATCGCGGCCAGGAGTTCCCGCATCTCGTCGGCCGAGAGGACGGATGTCTTGCCCTTGCGGATGCTGTGCTTCGGTCCTCGGACAGCGTGGGCCGGGTTAGTCTCCATGATGTGCCCGGTCACCAGCCAATCAAACAGCATTCGGATCGCGGCCAGGTGCTGTTTGACGGTCGGCTTCGAATGCGTGCGGCCAAGCTGCTCGACGTAGGCCGCGACGTGCATCGGCGTCACCCCGGACAGATCCCCGAGACCTCGCTGCTCACACCAGGCGGCGAATCCCTGGACGGCTTTGAAGTAGGCGCGACGGGTGTTCGGGTTGCGGATGTTGACGGTGAAGAACTCCCAGAAGCGCCGCCCGCCTTCGGGCATGGTCTGGAAGAGAGCAGGTAATGGGAGAGCTGTAGGCCGCAGCAGGGCAAGGGATCTCATGGACGTTCCTTGACGAAGGTCAGATAAGAACGCATTTCCCCGTTCATCCTGGGCAAGGAGACCGCCGCGTCCTGAAAGAAACCGAGCTTTTTCAGAATTGATAAGGATGCGGCATGGGCTGGTTCGCAGTGGGCGATCAACCTGCGCAAGCCGAGTTCATTCAAAGCCCAATCCATGACCGCACGACTCGCCTCGGTGGCATAGCCCTTACCCCAAGCGGATCTCTGGAGGACATAGCCGAAGTTCGCCATCCCGCTATTCCAGTCCGTCATTCCGAAGCCGACGCCACCGATCAAAATTCCGTCCTCCTTGCGCACTATGGCCAGGGTGCATTCAGTTCGAGGCGAGACCTTCTGGTCCGAAAGCCAGCTAGCAAGCACGGCGGCCGTCGTCTCAGGCGTATTCGGTCCCCAGCTCGTGAAGCGTGTCACCTCGGGGTCTCCGGCATAAACCTGAATCGCCTCGGCATCTCCTTCGGCAAATTCGCGCAAGGTCAGTCGAGGGGTTTCGAGAGTGACCGCGGCGAAGGTTGGCGGGCTGTTCATATACATATGATAACGTCCTTTATCATATGTAGATATAAATAGCGCTGTTCGGCCGTATTGTTCGTTAGTCTATCCACCGGGCCTCAGTACTCTAAATTTCTCTACAGTGGAGTAAGACATGAAACTTGTGCAGAGATTGTTACCTGTAGTGCTCGCTTTCCTAATTACAGGGTTTAGCTCACCTTCCCTTTCACAAGAGCAAGGTGCTACAGGCGGACCATCCAAAACCTTTGACTATTCCGGTCAAGATGCTGGCGACTGCCATCTCAACTCAGCCACCCTCACGCTTCGTTCAGATGGCAGCGGATCTTGGGATGCCCGGCTTTTCACCCATCACACGTCTAATGCGGACATCTGGCACGCTCAATTTTATTTTAATGACTCAAATAACAAGGCCTCTGGAGGCCTACCTCAATGGGACAGTCCTGAAATGAGGGGCTCCCCGTCCCCGGAAGTGGTTTGGCATGTAGATTTTCGCTTTGATGCCGCTAGTTACAATCGGTGGGTCTACTCTGTGCCTGTCTTTAACTGCTAGCTTGATTGAGACCAAATACTACTGAATCAGTATGTCTGCTCGGGGAGGAAAGTTATGGCGAATGGATCTTACCAAGCAACATGCGCTACATGTGGTTATCTTGGGAACGTTTGGTACACCAGCGGTCATGCAAACGCGGCGGACTTGGCGGCAGCTGAAGTCCATAACCATCTCAGAGACAATCCGGACCACGATTGCGAAGTGCTTTAATCCCAGGTTGCTCCGAGGAGGAGAGCTAGACCTTCCCCGCTGCGTGATCGTTGCGGCTGGGAGGGTTGCTGGCTAAGAAGCACGCGTTAGAAGCGTCCGTTTAAATCACCTTCGTTGATGCTGGGCGCTTGCTTCAGCCAGAAAATGGCCGCTTCGATCAGTAGCCCCATGGAACGCATGCAGAGGACAATCATCATACGTGAAAAGAAGATGTACTCATAACTCTTGTCCGGGTCGTCTTACGCTGCTCGAGCCTTGATGTGCGCAAGCGCCTCGAGCACTCGAGGAAATTTCCCCTCGAGCGCCTCCCTGCGATTACGCGTGAGTGTCAGTGCGAGTATTTGTCGAAAAGGAAGTTGGTGGCGTCAAGAATGGCCTGCGTGTCGCTGGCATCGTCTAGGAAGATGTTTTTGTAGCCTTCCATGGGCTGCTGCGTGACGGCGTTATAGGCAATGACCTGCACCTGATGGGGCTTCCCTGACTTCTGGACGCTGTACTGGACCACCTCAACGCAAGTGTCACGGCTAGGGCTGTACTCGAACAAATACCCATGATCGTTTTCATCACGGCTGGTTTGTTTCGAGCCGTGGCGCTCATGTTAACCTTCACGATAGCGGCGCAACGCTGCTGCTTCGCCATGAAGTCGGTAGCCTGCGCGTGAACAGTTGACGCTGCCAGTAAGAGAACAGCTACCGTCGCTCGATGCAAAGTGGTCAATATCGCTCCCCAAAGTACGAGAGGTAAAGAAGCCTCGTAAGTGTATCGTTTGTTAGACCATGCCTCGGATTTGCTACCAGTGTGAGCACGAAAACCCGTCTGACCAACCATTCTGCGGACAATGCGGATCGCCGCTCGTCCTCAAGGATTTCATCGCTCGGCAAGTCACTGACAACGTGCGCAACGAAGTACGCGACCGCGACATTCTCGAAACGGAAAGCTCGATCAAGGTTTTTGAACGGGCCTGGGGATGGGTAAAGTTGCTGGGCGGTATATGGACAGGAATTGCAGTCGTAATCCTGGCTCTTTTGGGCTGGAAGGCAATTGATTTCTGGACGGCCATTGATCGGGCAAAGGTCGCTGTAAACAGCAGCGCGGCGGCTACACAGAAGGCAATCGAGACGACATCCGCTCAATCAGTAAAGGATATTCAAACCGCCTCCCAAAACGCCATCGCTGCTAACAATTCGTCGGTTCAAAAGGCGTCTCACCTCTCGTCGGACCTGGAAGCAACCGCCTTGAAACAAAGGGTGAACTAAGGACGGAAGCCACCTCTGTACGCGAGGAAGTGTCCGCCTCCCAAACCCAACTAGATGCCGTGAAAAAGCTACAGCCGGAGTTCGACACGATGCGCGGCCAACTCACGAAGGCGACAACAGAACTGGCGGCACAACAGAAGGTGATTTCTAACTCAGAAGACTTCGTGCGGCATGTATTCAGCACGCACGCGACTTATATGTTCACGTTCCCGACATTCATCCAACCGACCAGCATTATCGTGCCAGCGCCTGCGGGGGTAAAGAACTCGGTGGTTTATATGCTGCTGCCGGTCACTCCCATGGAAGGCACGATACAGCTTCAGTACAAGATTTTTCTTCAGCCGCCGAACTCATATTTCCATCTTCACAACCTGCTAATCTTCTTTTGGGGCGATCCTCCCGAAAACCTGAAACAAGACACGCTGAGCGTGTCTCTCTTCCCAGATACCAGCGACAAAGAGTTAATAAAAAACATCACATTTAAAGATGGACGCGTCTTCGCGGATGGTGAGCCATTGCCGAAACTCGGCATGCCCGACCCCGATTTTAAAGGCAGCAAGTGGGGGTCACCACACCAAACGTCAAAAATCGTACGGTAAGCTCTCTTGCGCAAACCTCTTGCCGACGGAAAAGCAATCGCAACAGTGTTTTGCAACAAAGGAATGCTGGATTTCAGCCTCACGGGGTCACGTTGCGTAAACGATCCTTTGCGCAACGTCCGAAGAGCTGCCTCATAGCTACAGCCTGCGTCTTGCGGTAAGCCGATCGAGCTTTTCGCCCCTCCTGATCTTGGCGGCTTGCCTATGTAGATGGGCGACAGGATTTCCAGGGCCGCCCTCACTATCGTCCTCAGCATCCTCGCTAAACTTTTCCTCAAGAACGTGTTCCACCTGAGGCTGCGCCATGACGCTAAGCTCTTGCAGTGCATTTCCCAACGATGCGGAACTCGGATAGAAGCCCCAGTTGCTCTTGCCCTGCCGTTGTCGTCGCCGCCATCGGTATCGCTGAAAAGCGAACGCAATGGCGACAAAGGCGGAGAAGAAATAAAGCCCACCAAGGAGCATAACGTCTAAATTGAGTTTCACTCGTGTCCTCATACTGTCGTCTAAGGGGCATGACTAACCGCCGCACGCAAGAGCATGACGATCCTTCCTGCGGGCTGTCGTTTGGCTATTAGGCGAACAAAGGTGGAGGCGGTCTTTGGAAGAGTGAGGGTCGGCAGGTCAGCGGTCGAGCACTTGGCTCTTCGAGTGAGCCAGGCAGCCATGAAGCCGTTTGTAGCTCAATGATCCCAAACAGGAACAGAGGCAACAATAGAATCGTTGCGAGCGCTGTTCCATGGTGGTCCTGAGGCTGAGGAATCAGCAGCGCCAGCAACAAGGTGACCGTCACTGTAAGCAGGACGATTGTTCGGAAACACCTTTTTTCCCGGCGGGCATGCATTGCGCTGAGTATAGAAGCGTCTCAGGTCAGCTGAGACGCGAAAGCCCTTACCGTACGATTTTTGACGTTTGGTGTAGTGACCCCGATAAGCATGTTGCTTCAGGTAGACCTCATCGAAGTCATAGCCCAAACATGCGCCCATCGCCGCCAACAAATTAGCCGTTAGCGTCTGGCTCTGCTCCCCAAAATCGGGTCTGCCTTTGTCCTTATCCAGGTGGTTCAGCAGAACTTTCCAGCCTGTGCGAACCGCCTTTTCCTTCTTCGATTCTGCGTTGAAAACGACATCGATCAGGTTCAATGCCTGCACATACAAAGGCGCGAGCGGCGTAGCTCTGTACATCATCAGCGTTCTAAACACCCATAGCCGAGCCTGCCGCTTCTCTCGGCGGTCTTCAAGCCACCGTTGAATAGAAAGCGTGATTAGTGGCCCGGCAACCACCGCAACAACAGAGACGACTCCGAGAATAGTTGTCGTGGTCACCCAGCGATGATCTCACGGAGTTTCATGCCTAATCGTTCGTTCGGTCGAGCGATACCCGCTCGGTTTTAAAGAATGGCTCGAGGTGTCCGGGTGCCAGCGCTTGTCCATGACAACTGCGGTTAGCGAGCGGATTCGGTTACTTCTGCCGCTTCATGATGTTCCAAGGCTTATCCCACCTGTTCTCATCCACGACCACTTTAATTTGATCTTCATAGGAGTCTTGAATCTGCCTGTAGAGCTCCAGAATGTCTTCTCTCGTCCCCTCACGACGCGATCCAAAGGGCTTCAACTGTTTGCAGAAAACCAAAAATTGAAGAATCGCTCGGCGAACGAAGTCCAAGGCATCTCTTGTAAGGACAGCAGGAACAGCGTTTAGAGCTGATACATTCCCGTGGGCGATATCACTCCGCCGAGCGTACAAGGATTTGGCAAATGGGACGCCGTCCTCAAAAGAAATCTCGTTGCGTTGGGCGAGCAAAGCTCCCCGAATCGAAAAGGACGCCGTCGCTGCGCCGTCTACTGGCAGCACCAGACATTCCAGCGCGGTCACGCACTTAATCAGTTTGGTTTCGTCGCCCACATCGGATATGGCGTCTGAATACCAAGCTATTGCTCGTAATGCAACTTGGTACGCAAATGGTCGGCTACTGCCGTTTAGGGCTTGCTGAATTAGCTCTTCACATACGGCCAGCACTGGAGCTGCCGCGCTCTCCATGTAGGAGGACCATTCCGTAGTAGCTGTTGGAGTGCCAAATTGCCAGCTTCCGGTAGTTCGGAATTTCTTGCCATCAAGGCTGCTCAATCGCTGGCGCGTGTTGAACGGTACGGGATCGTCAGGCGCTCGCAGGCCAGATCCTTCGCTTCCTTGTAACAACAGCTTTGTGGCTGACAGCGCGATCCGCACAGCCTCATCGGCCCTCTTCTCTGCAACGGAATGATCACACTTCGGCACTTGTACAACTGCAATCCACGAAAACCCTTCTGTGAATTTTCTAAATGCTTCAGTCGCTCCCGTACGTTTCTTCCCTTTGATGTTGAGCAAGCATTCCTGTTGTGATGGAGTTGCATTGCGAAAAGCTCGTGCGCTAAGGCGCTCCCGAGCTCGTTCATAGGAATCAATCCCAGTCTCGTGTGTGTTGAAAAATGAGGACTTGTCGAGAAACGTTACAGGGCCAAAAGTATGTGAGGTTTCGCTCCCCAAACGAAGAGCCACGCAAGGAACGTAATGCGTGCTCCTACGATGGCGGCCTCGAACTCGCCGCACCGAATCCTGGAGCCAAGCGGACATAGCACCTTTGCTGTCCTCGAAGCTCTCGTCAGTCATGAACAGTAAAAACGTTGCGCGGAGTTGGTCATCCAGCGTCGAAACATTCCAATCAGGGGCGTCTATGCGAAGTTGGATCAATCGTTCAGCTATTGCTCGGAAGCGCTTAAGCGCTGCTCTCCCACATCGACATTCTTGCCCACTGTGGGGATGTTTCAGCGTTGCTGAGAGCTCAAGGATGCCATTCATTCCCGTGCCGTAGATAGCTTCGAAGGAGTTCGAAGAGGTTTGAAGCTGGTGCAGTCGGATGATCTCTTGCTCGATGAAGGAAACATCGTCTTCACACGCGGTCTGAATGTCTTCGGAAATTGTCATCGTGGAAGGTTTCCAAACTTTAGAGCCGCCGTCGAGGCTGTGGGTTTGTGGGACGCGGGCTGTATCCGCGTTCCAAGCGCTTGCG
>CAZZXL010000195.1:0-8725 GCA_964658035.1 uncultured Acetobacteraceae bacterium | reverse complement strand
AGCTGCGACCGCCTTCTGGCGGCGATCAATCACTAGTACCGGCACGCAATCCGCCGTCAAAATCGCGAGCAGTTTGCCTGCCTCTGCCGTCATCATTCCATCCCCGGCTTCAACCGGCAGACCGTCGCTGGTTCGGTGCACGATCGCTGAATGTATCTGTTGGAGCGTGACCAATTCAATCTTCCGTGGAGGATTGCCCGGGGTAGACAAGCCGGCCGAGCTGCCCATGAGCTTGTGCATCAGTCGTTCCCGGTTTTCGAGTACGTGTGCCCGATCGTCCTCGATGGTAAAGCCTAAATTCAGTTCGTTTTCCCCGTACGCGAGACTTGTTCCACCACGCCGCTGCGAAAAACCATGCACCAGCCACGATAGTGATTGCCAGGCGTCACACTGCAGTACCTCGGGCGCTGTTCCGCCACCAATGGATGAATTCACCATGCAGTGATCATGTTAGAAGATGAGAGCCTTCTGAGAATAGGTGGGGAACTATAGAGGCGGACACGGCAGTGCTTCTTCTTCCTTCAAAGCGGCCACGCAGGGAACGCTGTAAAGTTCAGACTCATCCGACGATTGCACGAAAATGCGCCGAATATGCTGCGGCAAGCCCAAAGAAGTAAGGTCCGCTTTCCAGCGGACCTTCTCAAGAGACTTTTTAGGTAGGGAGTCCAGGGGAAATCAGGACGGGAACACAACCGAAAGCTGGTTCCAAAAGGATGAACTACTAGAACAATGGGGCATCGCCCGAAGTAGTCTCTTGTGTTGCTGTTCACGTTGCACTTCAGTAGCCGTAGTCGCAGTCAAGACCCGATCTCCCTTTTACCCTCTGTATGCCCGCACCCCCGGCCTGCCATAAGGCTGAGACAACCAGGCCGGCAAGGTCCAAGGAGTGGTATCCAGATGCCAACATTAAGCACTGCTGTGCCTATCATTGGTGTTTAGCTTCTTCCTGGAGACCCTGAATCTTATTCAGCAACGCCTTGTAACTCACATTAAGCCTTCGTGCCGCTTCCCTTCTGTTCCACCTTGTTTCCTGCAGCATTTTTTCGATGACCACCCGTTCGGCTGCCCGCGCCGCCCGCTTCCCGATGGCGAGGAGTGACTCTGGCCCCTGCATTTCCTTCTCCACAGAATGAGCCGACTGGTATCCCGTTGTAATGGCATGTTCGGGGGTCAGATCGATGGGCCGTTCCCGCTCCGCTCCGGAAGGGGCCGGGCTGTCGCACAACAAAAGGTCTTCATGTTGTCCATCGGGATGCCGCACTGCTATGTCTTTCAGAATCTGGCTGGTGCCGCCCACAATAACGTAGCGCTTGCACAGATTCTCCAGTTCGCGAATGTTTCCCGGCCAGTCATATTCCATCAGGTAAGCCGTCGTTGCTGCATCGATCGGTGCCGCCGCTTTGCCATATGTTCTTGCGTAGCGCTCCACAAAGTACTGCAGTAGTTCTGGAATCTCCCGTTTGCGCGCGCGCAGCGGCGGCAGCAGGATGGTAATTACGTTTACCCGGTAGTAAAGATCTTCCCGGAACTTTCCCTCCTCTACCAGCGAGTCCAAAGATTGGTTCGTCGCACAGATCACG
Source organism: uncultured Acetobacteraceae bacterium (assembly GCA_964658035.1). GTDB lineage: Bacteria > Acidobacteriota > Terriglobia > Terriglobales > Acidobacteriaceae. The sequence continues at coordinate 7,145 of CAZZXL010000195.1, read as the reverse complement.
CGCGCATCTACCGAAAGATCCCGCTTCGCACCCAGCCGTGCAAAATCGCCATCCTGCAGCACGTGCAGCAGCTTGGCCTGGAGCATGGGGTGCATTTCACTGATCTCATCCAGAAAAATCGTTCCATGGTGAGCCAGTTCAAACTTCCCCGGCTTCCCTTTGGTCGCGCCCGTGAATGCACCAGCCTCGTAGCCAAAGAGTTCACTTTCCAGCAGGTCATTCGGAATGGCCGCGCAGTTGACCTTTACAAACGCTTCACGCGCGCGCGATGAGCGGCTATGGATGAGCCGCGCCGCCAGTTCCTTGCCCACGCCGCTCTCGCCGCGCAGCAGAACGGTCGCGCTGGTGGGCGCAACTTTCTCGATCATCTCGCGGACTTCCGCCATCTCTTCGGAGGTTGCGAACAATCGTGGAATGGTCGCATGCAGCGCCCGGCGCGTTCTGCCGGTGTACCCCTGCATCTCTGACACATGCATCTCTGGCAACGGTGCAAATTCATCCTGCACGCGCGCCTTCAGCCGTTCACAGGCTTCTATCAGCTTCCTGGGTGGTAGCTCCGTGGGCAGGGGTAGCGGCAGCACACTCTCGACCCCGGCCTTGGCAGCTGCAAAAAAAAGCTCGGGCTCGGGCGCAGCGACGCCAATCACCGGCAGCATTCCGGCAAGCGAGCGGGCCACTTCGCATGAAGCTGCTCCCTCACCTAGTTGCAGCACCAGCAGGTCTGCCGCGCGCAGCCGCGCAACCGCCGCGTTGCCGGTAGCGGCGGCACCCCCCGGCGGCATCGCGAAGAGCTCGCAGACGCAGCCGAGTGTGCGCAACTGGCTGGCCAGTAAGGCAGAAGCAGCCTCATCGGTAACAGCCAGCAGCACCAGTAATGGCCTGGTTGGGGACATTGAGGGCTATTCTAGCCCTGTTCTTCTGCGTCTCTATGCAAATGTGAAACGCCTTCATGCTACGGCCCGTGTCGTACAAACTTGTTCCCCGCCCGGAGCAACCAGGCCAGCGAAGCTTTCTTGTGCTTGATCGCTGGAACTGCCTACACCAGGGCAGTTCCCAGCAGGGCCTTCAGAGCAGTCACGTAGTTGGCAAGCGCTTCCCGGCCGGCGACGGTCATCGAGTAGGCTGTCACCGGCTTGCGCGCGACGAATTTCTTCTCGACCGTGACATAACCGGCTTCTTCCAGCTTCAACAGGTGTGCACCCAGGTTGCCGTCGGTCGACCCCGTCTTGGTTTTCAACCAGGTAAAGTCCGCCTGCTCGACGCCGGTGAGCAGTGACAGCAGTGCCAGCCGGAGCTTTCCGTGGATTACAGGATCGAGATCGGGAAGGTCAGGCATGGGCCACCTGCCCGCTTCTTAGCGCCGCTTTATCGCGGGCTTCGCTAATCATGAGGTAACTGCCGAAACCGATGAAGCAGATGAAGGTCGCGGCGAGAAATGGTGCGGATACGCCGAGGCTCGTGTGCGTGAAGGTGGTGATGAGCGAAGCAACCCACCACAGCGCGCCAATGATGACCTGTATGCGCCAGCGGAGGATGAGGCCGGCACCAATCTGCGCCACACCCAGCAGGATCTCAATGGTTGCCGTGTAGGTGTGGCCATCTCCGTAGCGGCCCGCGAAAGCTGTCGGGAAAGCGTAAAGGAAAATGCCGAAACCGGCTGCGGACCAGACCGCCGTCAAGGCCCGGCTCCTGGTGGTCATAGGCTGCCCCTTCTTTTTAGAGATGGCAATCGACGCCATCAGTACACTGGCGACGATCATCGTGACCGGCCAGGCCCAGGCCGCGCTGCGACCGGCCGCGGGCAAACTGCCCCAGGCAGTTGCCACCAGGTAGGAGGTGCCCCAAAGCACCAGGCTCCATCCCCAGTATTCCGTTGTCTTGCGACCCTCGCGGATCATGCCTTCGATATACGCCAACTGTTCCCCGGCTTCCAGCCGCTCGGGTGCATCCATTTTGCTGTTCAATGCCATAACCGCCTCCAGGAGCCCTCTTGTCGCAGCTCAATGAAGAGAACTCTATATTGCAGAGTACTCCGAGTCAACAATTAATTTCGCTGCGTCGGCACAGCCCGGTGTATTCAGCGTGGCGGCAGCAATGATCGAGGCTGACCCCAAGCTGATAGCGTTAAAGCATGACTAGCAATCTTCTTTCACTGGAAGGCAAAGTGGCCCTCATTACCGGTGGCTCGCGGGGGATTGGTGCCGAGACCGTCCGGCTCTTCCATGCCGCAGGCGCGCGTGTTGCCTTTAACTACAACGTCACGCGCGACCGTGCCGAGGCCCTTGCCGGCGCATGTGGTGGCCCGGAGCAGTGCATCGCCATTCAGCAGGAGTTGTCGAAGCCTGCCGATGGCCGCGCCCTGGTTGCCGGGGCGATTGCTGCGTTCGGACGCATTGACTGCCTGGTGGTCAATCACGGTATCTGGCCGCCGAAGGATGTGCCCATCGACACCATGACCGACGGGCAATGGAACGACACCCTCGCGATCAACCTCGACAGTGTTTTCGGACTGGTGCAGGCTGCGGTTGCCGCGATGAAACAACAACAGGCGACAGATGGTCCCCGCGGCCATATTGTGCTCGTCAGTTCGACGGCAGGACAACGCGGGGAAGCCTTCCATGCTGATTACGCCGTTAGTAAGGGCGCGCTGATTTCGTTGACCAAGAGCCTGTCGAGCGAACTTGCCGGCCAGGGTTTTTATGTTAACTGCGTCGCGCCGGGATGGGTAGCGACTGAAATGTCCGCCTCCGCTCTTCAAGACCCCCAAACGCGCGCGAAGATTTTCGGTACGATTCCTTTAGGCAGAGTTGGCGACGTGCGCGAGATTGCAGGGCCGATCCTCTTCCTTTGCACTCCTTTGGCAGGCTTTATTTCAGGCGAGGTACTTAACGTAAATGGCGGCGCCGTTCTGGTTGGCTAAGAGATTTCTCCTTGCGTTCCTCCTCGCAGGCGCACTCCTTGACGCGCACGCGCAGGATTCCATTGACGCGCCACCGCAGGGACCCGCCAATGGGCCGCCGGATAAAGCCCAGCAGGCCACTGACGCGAAGGTGCATGCACTGCTGGATGCCATGGTGAAAGCTTTAGGCGGTGACAAGTGGCTTAACCTGCCGGGCTTCCAGACCAGCGGCCGCACTGCCGCCTTCTACAAGGGCAAGCCAACCGGCGCAACCTCCGATTACGTCGCTTACCACGCCTACCCCGACAAAGACCGCACCGAACTCGGCAAGAAGCATGATGTGGTGGAGGTTCTGGTTGGCAATGAAGGCTGGGAGGTGACGTACAAGGGCAAGTCGCCGATCCCGCAGAAGGATGTCGACGATGCGATCCGCCGACGCAATCATTCCATTGAGATTGCTATCCGACAGTGGATGAAGAACCCCGGCACGCTCCTTGAAAGCGGCGGGCAGACAACGGTCGAGCGGCACCTGGTGGACCGCGTGACGCTGATCTCAACCAGCAATGACAACATCACCATTGACCTTGACGCGGAAAGCCACCTGCCCTTGCGCCGCAGCTTTACCTGGCGCGATCCGCTCTACAAGGATGAGAACGTCGACGCCGACGAGTACGAGCTTTACCACAACATTGATGGCATCCAGACGCCCTTTTCCATGACCCGCATCCACAATGACGATATGGTCAGTCAACGCTTCCTCTATAACGCCGTCTATGCGGGAGCGATCCCGGCAGCCATGTTCGACCCCGATGTTGCGCTTGAGAAAGTCGGGAAGAAAGATGCGAAAAAACAAGCTTACAAACAAGCGCAAAGCCAGCAGAAGTAAGTGGCGCCACTCTGTGCGAGCGACCGCCACGGTTTATACTCGGAGTCGCCGCTATGGAAACAGACAACAGGACTTCTACTGCAACGCCGGCAGCGCCCGTGCTCGATATCAACGAGATCATGGCGCTGCTGCCCCATCGTTATCCGTTCCTGCTCATCGATCGCATTGTCGAGTTCGAACCCAAGGTGCGGATTGTGGCGATCAAGAACGTGAGCATCAACGAATCGTTTTTTCAGGGCCACTTTCCCGCTTACCCCATCATGCCGGGCGTGCTGATTGTTGAAGCGCTGGCCCAGGCTGGCGGCGTATTGATGCTGAACGAGACCCCCGATCGCGAAAGCAAACTGTTGTTTTTTACCGGCATTGAAGACGCGAAGTTCCGTCGCGCCGTGGTTCCGGGTGACCAGGTACGCCTCGAAGTGGATGTGCTGCAGTACAGCCGCCGCGGTGGTCGCATGCAGGGTCGCGCGGTGGTGGATGGCAAGGTTGTCTGCGAAGCGATCATCCGCTGCCAGATCGTGCCGCGCGAACGGAAAACGTCCGGTCCGGCGAATGAGAAGCCGGCCGCAGAACCGGCACTCGAGCCGGTGACGCAAGGGTGAGCATCCACGCGACTGCGATCGTCGCAGCTGGCGCTGTCATTCCGGAATCATGCAGCATCGGCCCGTTCTGCACCATCGGGCCGCACGTGGTGCTGGGTGAAAACTGCGAACTGGTCTCCCATGTGGTCCTCGACGGCCATACGACGCTCGGCGCGCGCAACAAAGTGTTTTCATTTGCCTGCCTCGGCATTGCCCCGCAGGACTTGAAGTATGCCGGCGAGGCGACGAGGCTCATCATCGGCGACGACAATTCCATTCGCGAATATGTCACCATCTCGCGCGGCACCGGCGGCGGAGGCGGGACGACGCACCTCGGCAGCAACTGCCTCATCATGGCCTACACGCACATTGGCCACGACAGTCATGTCGGCAACGAGTGCATCCTGGCAAACGCCGCTACGCTCGCTGGCCACGTGATTGTGGAAGACTACGCCGTCGTCGGCGCGCTGTGCCCGGTACACCAGTTCTGCCGCATCGGTCGCTACGCCTACATTGGCGGCGGCACGACGATCACGCAGGACGTGCTGCCCTTTTCACTCACTTCCGCGAAGCGCGATGTGCATGCGTACGGCCTGAACAAAGTCGGACTGCAGCGGCGAGGCTTCACGCCTGAACAACTGCGCGCGCTGCAGCATGCCTACCGGGTACTGCTCTCTTCGAAGAAGAACACCCGCGATGCACTGGAGCAGCTACGCAGCGAGAAGCAGACGGAGGATGTCGCCTACCTGGTCGAATTTGTCGCCGCAGCGGAACGCGGCATCCTCAAGTAGTGATGGCTGCTTCATCGCAGGGCGAAGCGTCCCTGGGGCTGATTGCCGGTAATGGCCGCTTTCCTTTCCTGCTGCTCGATGCAGCACGAGCTACCGGCCGCAGAGTCGTCGTGGCCGCGATCAAGGAAGAAACTGATCGCGAGATCGAAGCGCGTGCGGCTGCGGATGCCGGCATCAAGGTCTACTGGTTTTCTCTCGGCGAGCTTTCGCGGCTGATCGAAACGTTCCAGCGCGAGGGCGTGAAAGAAGCCGTGATGGCCGGCCAGGTGAAGCACAAGCAGATCTTCTCGAGCATTCGTCCGGACTGGCGGCTGGCCAAGCTGCTGTTGAACCTGCGTACGCGCAACACGGACATGCTGCTGGGCGCGATCGCTAAAGTACTGTCAGATGAAGGCATCGAACTTGTTTCGTCGACAGCTTACCTTGAGCCCATGCTCGCGAAGGAAGGCGTACTCACCAGGCGTGCTCCCACTGATGCTGAGCAGCAGGACATGGCCTATGGCCGCCGCGTTGCCGCCGCGATCGCCGGCTATGACATTGGGCAGACCGTGGTCATCGCCGGGCTGGCCTGTGTAGCCGTAGAAGCCATGGAGGGCACCGATGCCACCATCGCCCGCGCAGGCGCGCTGCTGGGCACCCTGGAAGGCAATGCTTCGACCCTGGATCGTTCGCTTACCGTGGTGAAGATCGCCAAGCCGAAACAGGACCTGCGCTTCGACGTGCCGGTGATCGGCGTAGCGACCATTGAAGCCATGGTCAACGCGAGAGCGACCTGTCTCTCCATCGAAGCCAGCCGCACGCTCATCTTCGATCAGGAACGCGTCCTGCAGGAAGCAGACGCAGCCGGTATCTGCATCGTTGCGACGGCAAATGCTCCCGCGTCCTGAACAAATTCCCCCTTGCTCGTAAGCGAGGACCGCCCGTCTCTCGCAGCCTGCTGCCGGATGAGGTACAAAGGACGCTGAGCCCTGTGCCCACTCCCGCTCAAAAAGCTGCGAAGAATGAGGGCACGGCTCTTGAGGAGTCAGAGTATGCAGAATTTCAGAATCACTGCTTTTACCGCCGCCGTCATCGCACTCCTTGCGGTGGCCCTAGTTGCTGTCCGCCACTCACGCGCCGACGACACCATGCCCCAGGTCGGCCAGGCTGCGCCCACCTTCACGCTGCCCTCGCAGGACGGTACGCCGGTCAGCCTGAACACCTATCGCGGCAAGTGGGTCGTCCTCTACTTCTATCCCAAGGACCAGACGTCGGGCTGCACCCTCGAAGCGCATAACTTTCAGAAAGACCAGAGTGCCTTCGACGCAGCGCACGCAGTGGTCCTCGGCGTCAGCGTCGACACGGTCGACAGTCACAAAGCCTTCTGCACCAAGGACGGCCTGACCTTCAAGCTGCTGGCCGATCCCGACAAGAAAGTCGTGCCGCAGTACGGCTCGCTCGCCAACTACATGGGCATGAAGATCGCCAAGCGCAATACTTTCCTGATTGATCCGCAGGGCAAGATCGTCAAGGTATGGACCGGCGTCGATCCCTCCCACCACAGCCAGGAAGTGCTTGACGCCCTGAGCGCCGCCGAAAAGAAAAGCTGAAGCTGCTGCGCAGGGGATAGACGTATCGCTGTGCGTAGGAAGATGAATCAAGAGCCACCCAGGTGTCAGCCCTGGTGGCTCTTTTCTTTTGAGTGTCTAGACCGGAGCGTGTGAGTGTCTCGACCGGAGCGTGACGGTTCGTCATCCCGACTGCAGCGTAAGGTTTGTCATCCGACCGAAGCGCAGCGCAGTGGAAAGAGCTGCGTTTTCAATCAACTCTGACCGGGCACGGTTGCCACTTTCACGACCCGCAGTCCTCTTGCGAGCGGCTGCCTGCGCAACCGGCGCCAACTTCCAGGCGCAAAAAAGCCCGGCATAAAGCCGGGCTTTTTTGCTTGCCTGTATTACTTGCCTTTGGTGCGTTGCCTTGTGTTACTTGGTTGCTTTCTTGACTGCCTT
>CAZZXL010000194.1:0-8725 GCA_964658035.1 uncultured Acetobacteraceae bacterium | reverse complement strand
AGTCAACGCCGGCCGGGTCATCGGCGCATCGATCGCCTCCTCGACGTCATTCTTCCTGATCAGTAACTTTACCGTCTGGCTAGGCTCTGCCATGTACCCGCAGACGGCAGGCGGGCTTGGCACCTGCTACCTGGCCGGGCTACCGTTCTACCGGAATGACCTTCTAGCCACGGCGCTGGTCGCGGGCATGGCTTTCGGCGTCCCGGCGCTGATTCACCGCACAACTGAAATGAATGCCCGTACACCTGGCCAAATAGCTGCGTAACACGCATTCAGCGAGCGGTCAGGAGCAAGAAACGAGCGGATAGGAGCAACACCTCCTGTTCCTGACCACACCGGTGTGAGTGCTTCGTTGTCAGTCGACAAGCGCAAATTACCCTGATGCTATGGCGTTTCTGGCGGGATACAGGTGGGCGTTATCTGGACGAAAAGGCCCATCTTCATCGTATCTTCGCTCTACACCCTCAGGTAATTTGGACTAAGCTGCCTTCTCTAAAGCGGCGCCAAGTTCCTTAATCTTCGCGGAACTGCCGGCCTCGTCATTGCCTGCAACAGAAACTGTGTCTTTGCCCAGCTTGTGTAACAGGTTCTTGATCGCGCCCCCATCCAGTTCCGTGCTTTGCAGCAGCTTCTTCAGTTTGCCTAGATCGCTTACAACGGTCTTCACCCCTTCATGTGGATGCTTGGAAAGATACTCTTCCCATCCCTCGATATTGCTGACGGCCTTGTCTACGGTGAATGACTTCGCACCCTCGTGGAGGGCCTTGATGGTTGTTTCAAAACGGGTAGTCGACATGCAAATCTCCTCGGATCATTGTCTGGCGCCTTACCAAGCGGCGCCACGAATCGTGGGATGCTGCTGGTTGCAATCGACCGGGGGCTCTGTCGGCACGATCAATATACTTGCGGCCAAATTCTTCCGCATAAACTTAATGCTTCTCGGCACGTCTTCATCGGGCAATCCAGTCCCTTCGTACGCCCAAGTAGCAACCCTGATCGGATTGCTGTCATCTTTGGTGCAAAGAATAACCGGAGAACATGCTTCGCGATGGCTAAACGAAAGAGTGTCGTAGTATCCCTGGTCCTTACCTTCTTCTTCGGACCATTCGGCATGCTGTACAGCACGCTTACAGGAGCAATCATCATGCTGGTACTTTACCTGGCTCTGGGCATTCCGACGCTCGGCTGGGCACTGGCAGGTTTGCATCCGATTGCGATGATCTGGGGTGCGTGGGCGGCTGATAAGGCGAATGGATAGATCAGAGTGCGAAGCCACTGCGGCAGGGCACGGCAATTCTCGAGTGAGGGTTAAGCCACCGCGACATTCTTCTTCGCAAACATCTTTCTCGCCAGCCAGAGCAACAGGAGCATTCCCAGTGCAGCCAGTCCAAGAAGCAAAGCACGCGTGTGCTGCTTTGCCAGTTCAGAGGCGAGACTGACAATCTGCGGGCCGTACTTGATGACCAGCACGGCGGTGATTCCGAAGCGGAGCAGTCTTCCTATAAAGACCGCCAGCATGAAGTCCAGCACCCGCATTTCGAAGACACCTGCGGCAAAGACGAACAACTTCCACGGTGTCGGCGGCGGCAGCATGGACGGAATCAGCATGGCTAGAAACTCCTGCTTCTCGAAGCGGGCCAGCAGCTTTTCATAACGAGCGCGATCGATGCGCCGCAGTAGGAAGATTTCGCCGCCGGCACGACCCAGAAAGAAAGGAATGAGGCCGCCCAGCGCCGAGCCCAGAGCCGCCAGGATGACATATAAATAAAAATGCCGCTTATCGGCCCAAATATACCCCGCCATAATCAGGTCCATGGGGACCGGCATGGTGCCGGAATCGACGAACGCCACAACAAACGCGCCCCACACACCAAGCGGACCAAGGATAGCCAGCACGTACAGTTTGTATTTAAGCAGCAGTTTGCTGACGGCTTTCATCTGGAAACCTTTTGTGTAATCGACGCCTTCTGTTTAATCGACCCAGGGACATAAGCTTTCTCTGCGGTCGACTCTTCAGCACTCGCCAAAGCATCACCGTGCCGCGCACGTCCTTCAAGCACAAGTAGTGCATGCGGCAGAAGATGGATCACAGCCTGCAGTGACGTTGCTGCGCCCCGAGGGTTGCCCGGCAGGTTCAAAATCAGCGATTGTCCACGGGTGCCACAGAGGCCGCGACTCAGTGCGGCAAAGGGTGTCTCTTTCAATCCTTCAGCGCGCATCACTTCTGCGACGCCATCGAGTAGCCGGTCACAGATGGCTCGAGTCGCTTCGGGCGTGACATCACGCGGCGCAATGCCGGTGCCGCCCGTCGTTACGACCAGGCGTACCTTGCCGGCGGCTGTGCGGAGTGCCTCTTCAATGCATGCCTGATCATCCGGCACAACGACAATCTGTTTCACGGCAAACCCAGCGGCCGTAAGTGCCTGCGCAATGGTTGGCCCAGCCACATCCTCCCGCTGACCCTGCGAGCGGGAGTCGCTCACGGTGATGACGATGGCCTGGGTCATCTCTTGGGTCATCTAAAGATTGTAACGGCCACTCCCGCCTGATACAGATACCGCCGGTGCGGAGAAGGCTTCCATGCCGGTAAGGCTCCTATACAATCGATACTTCAGAATCAGGATGAGGTTTAAGTTCCCGCACGGCATAGTTGACGGCCCCGCAGATGAAGACTCGAGCCGGCGATCCCCCATCATGAAAGATCTTAGCCAACGAACCATCGACAAGTCAGTCCTGCTAACGCCCCCCGAGTTCCTCGATCGTCATTCCTGGCTGCCTGTCTTTCTGCTCGTTTTGCTTCCGATTCTCGCCTGCATACCCCATCGGCTTCTCGGCTACAGTATCGATCCTGTGTGGTTTGTCTCATCAATGACGAGTGCGGTTCAACCTTTCCCCGGCTATCCGTTCATTGACCCCAATGCGGGCTTTACCTCGGAGGCGCTTGGCCATCTGGCTGCCTGGGACTGGCTGCACGGCATTGTTCCCTGGTGGAACCCCTACACAGGCGTCGGTATGCCGCTGGCGGGAGAGATGCAGCCGGGCGCATTCTTTTTGCCCTTCAACCTGCTGCTCATTCTTAAAGAGGGCCTGCTGTGGCAGCGCATCTGTATGCAGATCATCGCGGGCCTCGGTACTTATGCTCTGCTGCGGGAACTCAAGCTGAGCAGACTTGCCTCCATGATGAGCGGCGCAGTCTTTGCCTTTAATGGCACCATCGCCTGGACACCGGGTCCGGCAGCCGGCTACTGCTCCCTGCCGTTCCTGCCAATGCTCCTGTGGGGCATTGAGCGTGCGCGGAAGGCAGCGAACGGTCCAGCCGGTATCCTGGCCATCGGCCTTGCGATTGCCTGGTCTATCCTGGCTGGTTTTCCCGAGACGGCCTACATCAGCGGTTTGCTTGCGCTGGCATGGGGAGTCTACCGTTTGCTTGGTGAGCAGGAGCGCCTAGGGATGGCCCGTCGCGCACTCACGGGCTTTTTCCTTGGCCTACTCATCGCTGCTCCGTTGCTCATTGCGTTTGCCGACTATCTTCATGAATCTGATTCCTTTAGCGTTCACCTGCTAGGCGAAGCCTCTTTGCCGGCAGCCTGGTTCGCGCAGATGATGATGCCGTACGTTTACGGCCCAATGCCGTCAAACTTCCATTCTTTGCCCATGGATCAATTGTGGGGTAACACCGGAGGGTATGCGGGCAGCCTGCTGATTCTGCTGGCAGTGGTAGGCATTGTCCGCAGGTCATCGCACAGCAAGTTAAGAATCCTGCTGGCTGCCTGGGTGTTGGTTGCATGGGCCAAGACGCTAGGCATCCAGCCCATCCAGTACCTCGTGAATTTCATCCCGTTGCTGCGCCGGGCAGCCTTCTTCCGCTATGCCGATCCCTCGTGGATTTTTGCGCTCGCCGTGCTTGCCGCTTTTGGGCTGGATGAGCTTCGGGCCGTCCCTTTGCGCCGGCGCTATCCCTTCGCCATCGCAATGGCCATGCTCGCCCTGGCCATTGCCGTCGCCTGGCCGCAGCGTGCGTTCTGGGAGCGCCCTGCTTCGCTGCAACCGCTCATGTTCCTGATCATGTGCCTGTCCCTAGCGGTTGTCGGTGTGGAGTTTCTTGTCGTTGCCCTCGCGTGGAAGCACAGGCAGACTGGTCAATGCCGTCACGTAGTCGCGGCACTGTTGGTGATCGATGCCATGGCCATGTTTTTTATGCCGCAACTCAGCGCTCGCCATCACACGCATGTCGATACGGCGGCCATACAGTTTCTCCATGACCATCAGGGTCTTTCCCGGGTCTACAGTCTTGGGCCCCTCTCCGCAAATTATGGTGCGTATTTCAAGATCGCCAGTATTGATCACAACGCACTGCCGGTCCCCAAACTATGGACGCGCTATGTCGACGACCATCTGCTGCCTGGCCTTCTCGACAAATCAGCCGGTGTTGATTTTACGCCGGATACCTTCCCCGAAGGCTACGGAACCCAGGCATTCAGCAAGCACCTGGCGAACTACCGTGACGTCGGCGTGGGTTATATTGCGACAGCTGCCGGGCAAAGCCCGGTACCGCGTGTATTCACCCCGGCAATGGGGCAGACGAACCCCTTGTCGCCCGCGACTCCATCGCTCGTTGAACGCATTACGTTCATGAAGCCTGCCATCACCTGGTGTCGGGTCACAGCAGCCAACGCCACCGCCCCCGCGTTCGAGCGGTCGCTCGCCACGACGGTGCTGAAGCGTCTAACCACGCCTCAAACCGCGGCGCGCGAACTTACGCCGGAAGGTAACGGCAGCGGTTCGTTGTTCCTGCTGCCAGGAAAGAAAGTAACCATTTCTATGGCCAATTTGCCGTCAATTCCAGGCAGCCAGCCGATTAACGCCATAGCCTTGATGGCCAGCGAGGACGGCGAAGCTGGAGACGGCACGCTCTCGGTCGAGGCGTGCGTGGAAGACCAGTGCCGATCCGGTCATCGTCTCCTGGCTGAAGCCAAGGCGGCAGCGTACTTTGCTGTGCCTCTCGAAAGTGAGCTGCCTGTACCTCAACACGCGTCGATGCAGTTGACACTCATTCGCCAGGACGCGTCGTCACGATCCGTCTATCTCAAGCTGCTTCCCGCGTCGGATGCCGAAACGCAGCAGATACATACTCCGGCAGGCGATATGGCCGGCAAAGCGGTGCAGCTTGGCCTGGATTACGGCCAGCCGCTGCGGGGATTGAAGCATGTTTATTCAGACTCACTGATGGAAATCTGGGAACTGTCCAACCCTGCTCCCTACTATGAAGTTGTTTCTGGAGGTCCGTGCATCATGCAGGACGTTCGCCGCGAAACCGTGGTCGCCAACTGCGCGGCACCCGCGAGCTTGATGCGCCGTGAGCTTTTCATGCCTGGATGGACTGCCGTCGTAAACAAAAAAAAGATGGTTCCGACGCGTGTGGACGATATCTTCCAGGCAGTCGGCTTACCTGCCGGCCAGAGCGAGAGCCGGTTCCGCTTCGTGCCGCCGCATATGGCGCTCGGTTGGTTTGCCAGTTTAGCGGGCTGCGCCGGTCTGCTGGCGCAGTTGTTCCTGCTTCTCAGGCGCAAAAGGAGCAGGATTTGACCTTCCCCGCTCCACTTCAGCACAAGCTCTAGGCGTCGGGCAGACCAGACTCTCTTGGTTTTAACTCCGGGAGCGACGTGAAACTATTCTCCAGGCTGCAGAAAAGGTTGTAGAAGGCAATGTAGTAAAACGCAGCGACTCCATCCATTGCCGTGATCTTTTTGCCTTCTTCATAGGTGCGGCCGTAGTAACTGATCGGCACTTCATAAATAGCACAATGCAGTTTCGCAACCTTGGCTGTAACTTCAATTTCGAAGCCGAAGCCGCTGGAGTTGATCTTCATCTTCCGGATAATGTCACCGCGAAATGCCTTGAAGCATGTTTCGACATCTGTCAGGTTGATGTTGGTCATCAGGTTGGACGCCAGTGTCAACAGCTTATTAGCCACGTAGTGGTAGAAGTACACTGCGCGCGACGCCTTACGCACCAGGAAGCGCGATCCGAAAACCACGTCGGCCTGGCCGGCAATGATTGGTGCGATGACGTCCGGTATCTCTGCGGGGTCATATTCAAGATCAGCATCCTGCACAATAACGATTTCGCCGCGCGTCAGTCGAAAGCCCGTTTTGAGGGCTTCTGTCTTCCCGCCATTCTTCGCATGGCGCGTAGTCACAATCACGTCAGGATAGCGCGCAGCCAGGCCGGCTAAAATCTGCGGTGTCCGATCCTGTGAGCAATCATCTACCAGGATCAGTTCAAGAAGCTGGGGCAGCTGCAGCACCCTGCCGACTATCTTTTCAAGAGTCTTTTCTTCGTTGTAGATCGGCACAACAACCGACAAGCATTTTTCCTGCATCTGGGCATCTTCTCCACGGATGTTTTATCTTTGTCGACTAAAGCAAATTACCTGAAGGTGTAAGAGCAAAGATACGATGAACACGGGCCTTTTCGCCAAGAAAAGGCCGCCCGTGTATCCAGCCAGAAACACCATAGCATCAGGTAATTTGATCTAAAGCATTGATCTTGCGACCACTTTACCAAAGCGTCCAGTCCGTTAAACGTCTACTGTAAAGCCTGTGTGGGCAAAGATACCATGCCGGCCCCACATCCTTTTAGGTACTTCCGAACCCTGGAACGTTCACAACGTTTCACCATTCCTACCTTGCTGTCGTCTATCTTGTAACACTTTCCAGATCAGGTCTGCGGCTGTCTTCCACTGGACAGCAGAAGACCCGCCGGATGCGCAAAACGTATGTGGTCATAGGTTGGTGCTTCATGAAACGAACTCAGCCAGTCCCTCCCCGAATAAAGCGTCCGGTGGCGAACTGAATGAGCTTCGTGCCAAAGTGTCTTCTACATCAGCATCGCGGTCATTACCCATGAATAGGGAATGATGGTGCGCGAGTCTAACCTCTCCCGAACGACTAGGAGAACGACGCTGCGCCGGCTTCCGCTACCGCGTGGTCTTGGTCTCCGGATCCGCCGCTGACGCCGATAGCGCCGATGACTTTTCCGCCGCGCTTGAGAGGAATGCCGCCCGCGAAGATCATCACTTTGCCGTCGTTCGAAGCGTGAATGCCAAAGAACTGATCGCCGGATTGTGAGTGGGTAGCAAGATCTTTCGTGGCAATGTCGAAGGCGCGCGAAGTCCAGGCCTTCTTGATAGAAATGTCAATCGAGCCGCGCCATGCATTGTCCATACGAACGTGGGCAACCAGGTTGCCGCCCGAGTCGGCGACGGCAATGTTCATGGGTTGGCCAATTTCTTCAGCTTTCTTTTCCGCGGCTGCGATCACCGCGCGTGCATCGCTCAGGGTTATCTCATTTGCCATAATGCCAATCTTCTCCTACAAATGTACTGAATCTGAATTCGGACTCTGGATTAGGATGCTACTCCTGGTTCGGAAGCAGATTAAACTGCCTGCCTCACCTTGTGAGCATGCGCTTGATAAGCCGCAGCCGTCTCCGTTGTCGACCCGAAGCGATCTGCCGCCTGGTCTGCCTCGCCGATGGTCATTGTCTGCTGCCAGAGCTTTTCGATCCATGGCTGCTGCGTCAGCACGGCATCCAGTTCTGGATTGATAAAAAGGAAATAGACTTTCCGCGAAGAGGTTTGAAGCGAAGCTTGCAGACGCTTGAGAAACTTCTCAAGCACCGGCCGTGAGAATGGGTTGTAGAGGAAAAACAGCAGGTCTCCCGATATCCAGGTATGGCCAAGCGCACTTTCCCAGGGGAAGTCGGCGGCGTCTGCATGCAGCATCGTGACCCGCGCCTCAGCTTTTTCGTCACGCGTGAAAGCATCAAGGTTCGTCCTGGCCGTGGCATGCAGTTCAGGCGAAAGCTCGACCCCTACGATCCTGGCAAAGGGCTGCCGGCTAGCCAGCAATACCGCCCGGCCTTTGCCTGAACCGAGATCGATGAACGTAAAGTGCGTCCAATCAAGCCGGGCTTCATTGCGAAGCCGTCCAAGAGACTGTTCAAACACAGACGGCGCAATGCCATAGTACGCCGTGTTCCACGTATCGTGATGGTGGCCGGTGCGCAGGTTTTCCCCCCAGATAAGGCCGCTCGTGTCGGTTCCAAACTGGGCGTCGAAGGGGTGAATGCTCAGGGATGCCTGGTCGGCATTCCTCCAAAGCTCACTCGCCGATGCCACGGTTGCGCCTGCCGGACGCAGGCGGCGGGCTAAGCCCGTGGCGACCGCAGTCACTGTCGCGGCAGCGCCGCGATTTGCCAGGAACTGCCGCCAGCGCCGCAGCGCGAGCGAGAGAGAGTCCAGTGTCGACATCTCTGGACTCTACCGAATGTTTACTTAGTCTTCAAACCTGCCTGCATGCGGAACATCCATTTCTTCTGCTGGGAAGAAGGAACCGGGTCTCGGCCGCCACAAGAACTGCCGACTACAACTACCTGGGTATGAGTACATAATTTTATGTGACAAACCCACAGTACCTGCGTACTATCTGGTGGGTCGGGACAAAGGCACTCAAGTAATCACAGTTCAATCAATTGCTGTATTTACGAGGGATTCAGGGCCATCCGTACAGATATCGGGCCCTAACTCATAAGTTGTACAGGAGACCGCTTGAAGACCTTGCTCTTAGCCAGTGTTCTTGTCCTCTCAACCGCAAGCGCCATTGGCCAATGCCGCCTCAATCACATCACCGTGAGTGACGAACTGCACACTTCAGGCGAAACT
>CAZZXL010000193.1:0-8898 GCA_964658035.1 uncultured Acetobacteraceae bacterium | reverse complement strand
CCTGTCTAACACTGGGGCACCCTGTCTAACACTGGGGACCGGGGACACCGATGTTAGTGTGTCCGCTCTACCAGGAAGGCTGCAAGAGCTTTTAGCGCGTCGGCTCTCTCTCCGTATGACGTCAGGGCGGCGAAGGCAGAGTCAATCAACGCGGCTGCCTGCTTCCGCGAGGCTTCTATCCCGTAGACCGCCGGCCATGTGGCCTTCACACTTGTCAAATCCTTGCCGGCCGTCTTACCTAGCTGGGCGGATTCCTGCGTTACATCTAAAACGTCGTCAATGATTTGAAACGCCAGTCCGGCATCGCGTCCAAAGTCAGTTAAACGCTTTGTATCCTCAGCCGCCGCACCCGCGTATAGGCCTCCGGCTACAACACTGATGCGGATCAGGGCGCCGGTCTTTGCTCGATGAATGGACTCCACCAGCTCAGCTGTAGGCTTCTGGGCTTCGCTCTCGATATCCATCACCTGCCCACCAATCATGCCGTCGATAGTGCCGGTGGCTTGAGCGATGCCGTGAATCATCGAAATGACTGCGCGTGGATCGCAGGGCAGGGCCGCAAGCGTTTCATAGGCTTGCGTCTGCAGTGCGTCTCCGGCCAGGATCGCGATCGCTTCCCCAAAGACGACGTGGCACGTCGGATTGCCGCGCCGCAAGTCGTCATTGTCTAGTGCCGGCAGGTCATCGTGGATCAGCGAATAGGTATGCAGCATCTCGATGGCGGCACCAAGTTGTTCAATTCCTGATGGATATTGATGATCTTTCGCGATCATCCGCGCCGCTTCCATGCAGAGAATGGGTCGCAGGCGCTTACCCCCGGCAAACACGCTGTGACGCACGGCTTTATGAATGGAAGTTGGTTGCTGTTCGGGTGGAGGCAGCAGGGTGGAAAGCGCCGCATCTACGCGTGCTGCGCCGCTTACCAGCAGTTCTCGTACGTCAATCGACATCGCTTCGATCATACCTGACCCTGCACTGCCTGCAGACTTCCCTAAGCCAGCTTCAAAGAGAGGCAGTCTTCTGTGGCCAGGTCGAATGCTGCAGCCTGACTTCAGATATCCTGAAATTTGGTGCGCCTGTTGATGACAGGGGCTGGATGGAAAGGAACTGGAAGTTTGCGTATTCTGTTGCATGGCATCAACTACTCGCCAGAGCTCACTGGCATTGGAAAGTACACCGGTGAGATGGCCGAGTGGCTGGCCAGTAAAGGGCACCAGGTACGTGTGGTCACAGCGCCGCCCTACTATCCTGCATGGCGGGTGCGCGCAGATTATTCTCCCTGGCGCTACCAGGTCGAAGATGGACCGATCAAAGTCTTCCGTTGTCCCTTGTTCGTTCCCGAAGCGCCATCCGCTTTCTCGCGGCTCATTCACCTGCTGTCCTTCATGTTGTCGAGCCTGCCGGTAATGATTGGCCAGGTAGCCTGGCGTCCTGACATCGCAATTACTGTTGAACCGGCATTTTTTTGTACGCTCACTACGCTCTTGGCGGCGAATCTTGCCGGGGCAGCCTCCTGGCTCCACGTGCAGGACTTTGAGATTGATGCCGGCTTTGAAATGGGCTTTCTGCCGGAAGGCGTCGGCGTCGCCAAAATGGCTTACAGGCTGGAACGCTGGATCATGCGGAAGTTCGGCTCCGTTTCGACCATATCGCCCCGCATGGTAGCGCAGCTGGAGCAGAAGGGTGTAGATCGCGGCAAGGCCCTGCTGTTTCCCAACTGGGTAGACATTTCAATGATTCACCCGCTCGATCGGGTCAGCGCACTGCGCACCAAACTCGGTTTGGGTGCAAACAAGGTCGTTCTGCTGTACTCCGGCAATATGGGAATGAAGCAGGGACTGGAACTACTGCCGATGCTGGCCCAGTGGTTTGCGTCCGATCCGCGGGTGCATTTCATCTTCTGCGGGGATGGCGCTCTGCGTCCGCAACTCGAACAGGCAGTCTCCGGTCTCAGCAACGTCACCATGCTGCCTTTACAGCCTGTTGCCGCATTAAATGACCTGTTGAATGCTGCCGACGTCCACCTGCTGCCGCAGCGTGCAGATGCGGCAGACCTGGTCATGCCATCCAAGTTGACGGGCATGCTGGCATCAGGCCGCCCGGTGATTGCGACTGCTGCCCGAGGCACGCAGGTGGCGACGGCGATCCAGGGATGTGGCATTGCCGTAGAGCCCGGAGATGTCAAAGGGGTGATCGATGCCGTCTCCAAGCTAGCCGCCTCCGCGATCCTGCGCCGCGAACTGGGAGTGAATGCCCGCATCCATGCCGTCGAGCATCTCGGGAAAGACCGGGTGCTGCAAAGATTCGAACAGCAACTTCGCGACCTGACTGGAAGGCGCTAGCAGAGGTTACGTTCAGTGCAGAGAACTCGCTTGAAACACGGCCGGAAGCTCAGAAACGACAGCTGAACATGCTACCGTAAAGTGACTTCGCAGGATGGCATGCCGCCATGCTTGTCACTGCGAATACGGAGGCAAAAGCCTTGAAAAAGGCACTGATTACAGGAATTACCGGCCAGGATGGGTCGTACCTGGCCGAATATCTGTTGAAGCTGGGCTACGAGGTGCATGGCATCAAGCGCCGCGCCTCGTCATTCAATACATCACGCATCGATCATCTCTATCAGGACCCTCATGTCGAGAGCCGCAACCTGGTCTTGCATTATGGCGATCTGACCGACTCATCCACCCTGATCCATATTGTGCAGAAGGTGCAGCCGGACGAAATTTACAACCTGGCGGCGCAGAGTCACGTTGCAGTCTCCTTCGAAGAACCGGAATACACCGCGAACAGCGATGCCCTGGGATCGCTTCGCCTGCTCGAAGCTATTCGTATTCTGAAGCTCGAGAAGTTCACCCGCTACTACCAGGCATCGACCTCCGAAATGTACGGCCTGGTCCAGGAGACCCCGCAGAAAGAAACGACACCGTTCTATCCGCGTTCGCCCTACGCAGTCGCGAAACTCTATGCGTATTGGATCACCGTCAATTATCGCGAAGCCTACGGCATTTATGGCTGCAACGGGATCCTGTTCAACCATGAGTCGCCCCGGCGAGGGGAAACTTTCGTGACCCGTAAAATCACACGTGCCATGGCCCGGATCTATCTCGGCCTGCAGGATCGTCTGTACCTTGGCAACCTAAGCGCCAAGCGCGACTGGGGACATGCGAAAGATTACGTGACCATGCAGCACTTGATGCTGCAGCAGAAAGAAGCGCGCGACTACGTGATTGCGACCGGCCACCAGTACAGCGTGCGCGACTTTGTCGATCATTCGGCCAGATGCCTCGGGATGCGCCTCCACTGGGAAGGCGACGGCGAAGATGAGCGTGCACTCGATGACAAGGGCAGAACCGTAGTCTCGGTTGACCCGCGCTACTTCCGACCGACCGAAGTGGAAACACTGCTCGGCGATCCTTCCAAGGCGCATCGTGAGCTTGGCTGGAGCCCACAGACAACCTTCGAAGAAATGGTGGCGGAGATGGTGGCCTACGATCTGCAGGAAGCCAAGCGCGACACGCTGGTCGAGAAGCATGGCTTCAATTCCTACCAGTACCACGAGTCGTAACTCTGCAAAGAACTGCCAGGGAGCAAGGTTGAATCTGGAATTGAAAAAAGACAGCAGGATCTATATCGCCGGTCATCGTGGCCTGGTTGGCTCTGCCATTTATCGCGCACTGCAGTGTGCAGGTTATACAGCGCTGCTGAAGCGTTCCCACGCAGAACTGGACCTGGCCGACGCGCTAGCCGTAGCCCGCTTTTTCGCGGAAGAACGGCCGGAGTATGTCATCCTCGCCGCGGCTCGTGTCGGCGGCATCCTGGCCAACAATACCTATCCTGCTGACTTTATCCGCGAGAACCTGTTCATCCAGAACAACGTGATTGAGCAGAGCCGCCTCGCCGGAGTTCAACGACTCTTGTTTCTTGGCTCAAGCTGCATTTATCCCAGGCTTTGTCCACAGCCGATCCGCGAGGATTACCTGCTCACCGGTGAATTGGAGCCGACCAACCGGCCCTATGCACTGGCGAAGATCGCGGGCATCGAGATGTGCTGGGCCTATAACCGCCAGTACGGGACCAAATATCTCGCAGCCATGCCGACTAACCTGTACGGCCCTGAAGATAACTTCGATCTCAAGACTTCGCACGTCCTGCCTGCACTGATGAGGAAGATAGCGGAGGCCGTGGCGACCGGTCGCGACAGCATCGAAGTCTGGGGCAGCGGTACACCGCGCCGCGAGCTGCTGTATAGCCATGACCTTGCCCAGGCATGCCTCCACCTGATGGAGCTTCCCGAAACGCAGCTCCATACGTTTCTGCAGGGTGACCATCCACCGCTGATCAATATCGGGACGGGCGAGGACGTGACAATCCGTGAACTGGCAGAACTGGTCAGCCGCGAACTTGGCTTCAAGGGCAAACTGATCTTTGACACGACCAAGCCCGACGGCACCCCGCGGAAGCTGCTTGACGTCACGCGCATCAATGCACTTGGCTGGAAGGCGACTACGGCGCTCGCGGAGGGCATCCGCAAAACCTACGCCGAGGTGCGCGAGAAGCTTACGCCGGTTGCGGCGCGGTAGCCCTGCTCTTCGGCCGCTGCAATCGCCCTGCGATCACTAAGAGCAGGGCAGCCAGCAGGCTGAGCCATCGTCCCCAGGCGATGTCCGGCGTGTTGCGCCATTTAACATCAATGGTTGTTTTGCCCGCCGGCACAGCAAGCACCATCAACCCGTCTTCGCGATGGATGTCGAGTGCCTGCGGTTTTCCGTCAACGCTGATCTGCCATGCTGGATAGTTCATCAACGTCAACACGGCGTAAGCCGGCTGCCTGGCGTCGATGACGACGCGTCGGTGCTGGGCTGTCCAGACAGTGATCGTAGAAGTGGCTTTGGCCGTGGTAGGAAATGCCCAGTCTGAGATCCATTCGGGATTATCGCCGGCGCTTGCCTCGGGTAGTTCAGCGTCCGGATCGGTCAGCACCCGCACCGGCGGAATGTCCTGCAGCACCTGGCTGTTATCCGCTTCGGTTGCCGTGTACTCATCTGTCCCCTGCACGCCGCTGCCATCATGGAAGCTGGTAAGCTGGCCGTCGACTGCATCATCAGCATCGCATCGCAGGTAAAACCTGTGTGCGCAGATCCAGATTGACGCTGCAATCAGCAGGCACACGCAAATCTGCTGCATTCCTTTTCTTGGCAGGCGATCGAGCGCCATCGCAACCAGGCTGACGCTTAATACACTCACGACCTGCAGCCATCGCCATGGAAACTGCAAAAACTGCAGCTGCGGCGCAGCGTGCCAGACAAAGTCGCTGAACCTGAACTGCAGAAAAAGCAGCACCAGCAGTATCGCCGTAAAGATGGTGAGCAGCTTTGATTGGGACACCTCCCGCCGCCTCCACGCGATCAACGCGGCCAGCAGGCCTACCCCGACCAGAATCAGCGTGATGGTCGAAGCAGTATGCAGCACCTGGTCATGATATGGCTGCCCGGTGTGCTCGAAAAAGAAACTGTCTTCAATGCGCATGCCTTTGGAAAGGGCCTGCTTGATCTGCACCCATCGTTGTTCGTAGGCTGCCGGCAGCAGGTAGAAGCCAGCCAGTCCGGTGCCGATTGCGCAACTCGCAGCCGCTTGCCACGCAACGGGCAGTTTGCGCTCCAACAGCAGCCGTAGAGCGGTAATGCCGGCGAGCAGGTAGCAGCCCATTACCGCTGAAGGAGCGTTGGTAAGCCATAGCGCAGCCACGACGATGGCGGTAGCAACGATGGGGAGCGTGGATCGTAACGCAAGCATGAGTAGCAGGACGATCAGCGCTGTAGCCAGCAGTTCCGCAAATGCGCTGCGCTCATACGCGACAAAGAGCAGGTACGGGTTAGCTACGAACAGGCAGGCGCACAGCGTTGCGGTATGCACGGAGGCGAAGCTGCGCAACAAGGCGTACACCGCACAACCAGCCGCAAAAAAGCTGAAGGCGGTTAGCAGGATGGGTGCTGCCGTCCAGGCCGCATGCGGCGACGCGAACCAGCAAATGCCAGTCCCAAGGGCGGCACCGAGGAACCACGAAAGCGGCGGGTAAAAAATGAAGCGCGGCTCGCCGGCGCCAAAGTTGGCTGACACCAGCCAGTGAGGATAAACGAGCCCGCTGTGCCAGTCTTTCGCCGCTTCCAGCCAGGAGAGCAGGTGAAAGTCGAAGTCGTGTCCACAGGATGGTCCGCGCAGGACCAGCGGCATCACGGCAGCTGTGCTCGCCAGCAGGATCAGCAGTATGGCGACCCATTGCGCCTGCAGCTTCCGGTATGCCCACGCAGCCGAGGCAATCAATGCGGGTGATCACTCCAGCAGGGTTCGATGGCAGCCCGGCTCAGCGTCTCTGCTTGCATTTCTGCTCGTGTTGTAGACCGGGTCAACATGGCGCTTGCACCCAAGCATAAAGCAGCCCCCGGGCCGTGGTACGTATTTCGTGTGCTTGACATCGCCGCGAGTCCCGGCAATCCTAGTCAATCGTGCCGGATTGCTGCTACTTAAACGCACCGGCAAGGGGTCTCTGCTTGAACGTCCGCGTTTTTTACCATGACAAGTGCTTTGATGGAGCTTGTTCTGCTTCGCTTTTCTCCCGCTTTCATCGTGAATGCATCACGCGCGACGCGGCATATTCTTACCACGGCCTGGTGCATCGGGCCGGCGCTCTCTTCAACGAAGCTGACTTTACCGGCGATGAAAATGCGATCGTGGATTTCAAATATTTTGCCTCGCCGAAGATCACCTGGTGGTTTGATCATCATTTGAGCGCCTTCTTGACACCCGAGGACCACCAGCAGTATCTGCGCGGCATGGCAGACGGCATATTCAGCGAGCGGCGCTTTTACGATGCTTCCTACACATCGTGCACCGGCTTCCTGGCACACATTGCCAGTACCAGGTTCGGCTTCGATGCGGCGCCGGTTGCGGAGTTGATCAGGTGGGCCGACATTGTTGACGGAGCCCTCTATGAAAGCGCAGACCTTGCTGTCGAGATGCCGGCTGCGGCCATGAAACTGACGCTGATCATTGAGTCCACCCAGGACCCGGCCTTCATCCCACGCCTGATCCCCCTGCTGACCGAGGAGTCGCTGGACGAGGTGTTGCGCGAGCCCTTCGTTGCCGAGCTGCTGCCGCCGCTGGTCGAGAAGCATCAGCAGGCAATTGAACTGATTCGCCAACGGAGCGAATGTATCGACGGCACCATCTATTTCGACATCACTGACCATCCGCTTGAAGGCTACAACAAGTTCATTCCGTACTACCTGCATCCTGAAGCGGTGTATTCGATCGGCCTGAGCAAGTCGAGTTTTCGCACCAAGGTTGCCGTGGGATCGAACCCCTGGGGCAAGGTACGCGGACGGGACATGATGAACCTTGCCACCATTTGCGAGCGTTACGGAGGCGGCGGTCATGCGCGTGTGGGCGCAATCTCTTTTTCCCCGGACCGCTTACAAGAAGCGCGCGCCGCAGCGCTGACGATTGTGTCTGAACTACGCGCGCATCGTCCGATCGCCACTTGACCAACACAGCAGAGCCTGCACCGGGCAGGCGCAGGAAGCCGGCATCAATAGCTATCCCGGCGCGATGCTTGTCGTCTCTATCTATGCGCAGCGTAGGGAGAGATCCGCGTGTCTTCAAGCCATCCATGACGGCCTTCTCTTTTCGAGAAACGCCGCAAGACCTTCCTTGAAGTCCGGCGTCTTGCGCACGGCCGCGTTGGCTTCCGCGGCGGCTGCCAGGTCGCGATCAAGCGCTGGTAGATCCATCGCACGCAGAAGTTCCTTGGTTGCCGCAAGAGACGCCGGACTGTTCTTCTGCAGCGTGGCTGCCAGCAAGAGCGCGGCCTCGAGCACCGGCTCATCATCCACGATGCGCGTTACCAGGCCGAGGGCATGTGCTTCCTCTGCATCGAGCAAGCGGCCGGTCAAAAGCAGGTCACGCGCGTGCTTGTCACCGATTTGCCGTTTGAGGAAGACCGACACGAGTGCCGGGATAAAGCCGATCTTTACTTCCGGATAGCCGAAGCGCGCGTCGGGCGCGGCAAGGGTAAAGTCGCACAGGGTCGCGAGGCCCATGCCCCCGGCAACTGCTGCACCGTTGACTGCAGCGATGGTCGGCCTGGGGCAGGCATAAAGCGTGCGGAGTAGGGCAGCGAAGCGATCAGAGTCAGCGTGTTGCTCGGCCTCCGATTGCGTCGCCATGGTCTGTAGTTCAGACAGGTCGAGCCCGGAACAGAATGCTTCGCCGCTCCCGGTTAGAATCACCACCTGTATGGACTTTTCAGAGCACCCGGCAAGCGCAGAGGTAAGCTCCGCGATCATTTGACGGGTAAGTGCATTGCGCCGCCCGGGACGGTTGAGCGTAATGGTGCGAATGGCTTCTGCATCGCCGATGCAGAGGGTCGCGTATTCGCTCAAGGCTGCCTCCTAACAACGCATGCTAACGCATGGGCTGGCATTACTGCGGGGTCGCTCCGTACTTTTCGCTGATAGCCAGGCTTGCTGCTACCAGTTCATCAAGTGGAGAGAGTTCGGGCAACTCAGCGCCAAGTTTCGCGAGTGTCTGCAAGAGCAGTTCGGTCGGTATGTTGCCGACCAGTGCATCCTGTGCGAACGGGCAACCGCCCAGCCCGCCGAGAGCTCCATCGAAGCGACGGCAGCCTGCGCGATAGGCTGCTTCTATCTTGGCTGCCGCCTCCTCGGGACGTGCGTGCAAATGAACACCGATCTCGGCTTCGCTGGTGGCTGCAAGGGCGGCGCGCACCACCCGCTCTACCTGTTCAGGACTGGCGAGGCCGACGGTGTCAGCCAGCGAGATGACTTCAGCGCCTGAATCCACCAGCAGGTCGCACGCGGCGATCACTTCGTCTTCATC
>CAZZXL010000192.1:0-9025 GCA_964658035.1 uncultured Acetobacteraceae bacterium | reverse complement strand
TGTGGAATGTGCACAGTGTGGAAGGTGCAGAGAGCCTTGGCACTTTTCTCATACCAAGTAGAAAACTGGCCGCCGAACCTGCTCTTCGGATAGAACAGCTGCCTTGAACGGTGAACTGTAACCGGTCTGATCCTCTCCGGCGAGAAATTCTTCGAACAGTAGGCGCGCTTTCGAGCTTCTTAGTAGCCTCCGCATCACGAATTCTTAAGACCGAATCGGGTGTTTAAAATCTGAAGTTGGCCGAGAGCTGGATCTGCCGGGGCACCGAGCGAATACTGTTGATCAGACCGAAGTTGGAATCCTGCACCGTATTATCCGGGTTGCCGTAGCTGCTGATATTGAATGCATTAAAGGCATCGACCCTGAATCCAACACTGTGCTCGCGGAAGACGGCAAAGTCTTTAAAGGCCGAGAAGTCGTACTCCTGGAATCCGGGAGCGCGCAGGCTGCCTACGGCCGCGTTGCCATAGGTACCATCGGATGGTTGCTGATAAGCGCAGACGCCGTTGTCTTCGCCCTGCGCGCAGGCGGTTGCCGAGGCATCCGTGCCGAACCAGTTATTGATGGTGCGATGAACGACCTTGAGATGGCGGAGCTGGTTGGGACGCTGAGCCTTGTTGTTGGTGTAGGCGTTGTTACTGTTGTCGCTCGGAGTGACCGGGAATCCGCTGTATACGATGCCAGTACCGGCCAGCTTCCAACCGCCGACTGCTTCGTCGAGGAACGAGTTCATGTTGCCTCCGAACTGCTTGCCACGTCCGACGGGCAGCTCATAGACCAGCGTTCCACTTACGTTGTGGCGCACGTCCTGCCCGACCGGACCATATTCGGCAGTATTGTTGTACGCGTTTTCAGCATAGGGACTCGCGCCGCTGATTGAAGGCACGCCGAAGAACCCCACCGTATTCGTCAAGCCGTGGGCGAAGGTGTAGTTCAGCGTAAACTCCAGCCCATGGTTGGAGCGCTGCCGATACGAGGCCTGCAGGGCGTTGTAGTTCATCATGCCCTCGGTGGCTGTGCCCACCACGTTACCGCTCTGCCCCACGATCGAAGCGTACGGAGCAGGATCAATAGCGGCACACTGGGTCGCATAGGTAGAGCTGTTCGGATCGCGGACCACGCCGCCGACCACGCATGGCTGGCGCAGCTGGTTTTCAGCTACAGCCTGAATCAGGTGCTGGCCCGATTCACCGACATAGCCGACCGTCAGTGAACTGGTATTACTCACCTGGTATTCGGTCGTCAGCGAGTATTCACCGATAAACGCGGGCTTCAGATGTTTGTCCCATGCCCGGTAGGTCGTGCCGCTGTAGTTGGGATTGCTGGCGGAGTTGAAGCCGTTCTCCACCGTAAAGGAAACACCCGCGCTGGTTGCGCTGGGGGCGGTCCCCTGCACCTCGTAGGAGGGCTGGAAGGGGGGATTGTAGGTCAGGCGCAGGTTGGCGCCGGTCCCCTCCAGATAGTTCGTGATCCCGTAGCCGCCGCGCACAACAAAACGCGGTGTGGCCTGCAGCGCGAAACCGATGCGGGGCATGATGTTGTTATAGGTCGGGTTGTAGAGTGCACGCCCGTCTCCAAATGCCGCCGAGGCCGCCGCAGTGCCGGCGGTATAGAGCACGCCGGTGGACAGGTCAATGTTGACTTCCTTGTTGTGAACTTCGTAGATCGGCTGGTCATACTCATAGCGAACGCCGAGATTCAGGGTCAGACTGGGCAGCAGCTTGTAATCGTCCTGCACGTAGTAGGCGGATCGCCATTGCCGTTGACCGGTGCGACCGGAAACACCGCCAACGCCTACAAAGTCTGCACGGTCTAGCACGAAGTCTGCGACCGAGTAGCCACCTGCGCCAGCCAGCCCCGTGCCCGTAGCTGCAGCGGGGTTTGAGGTGTAGTTGCCGTTGTAGCTGAACTGGCCAAGTGCGCCATCATTTCCGGGATAGAAATTATTCTGCTGGTAGCGCACAAACTCGACGCCCGCCTTGATCAGGTGTTTGCCGCGCTGCCAGGTGTAGTCGTCGACATAGGAAAAGATGTTATCGATAAAATTAGTCCCCCCGGCCGAGTTGCCGATGTTGCCGCCCTGGCCTATGTTGAGGGCGCTGAATCCCGCGAAAGCCTGGGTACCGGGAATCCCAAGCAGCGAGTTTCCCTTTTTGCCGAAGACACCGGTCGTGTCGACGGGATTGCCCTGGTCCCAGCGCACACGGGAAAAGCCGAAGCGAAACTGGTTCACGATATTCGGCGAAAGGGTATGGATCCAATTCACCGCCGCGCCCTTGAACGGATAGCCGGAGGCGTTGGGAAAGCTGATGGCCAATGGATTGACTGTTCCGTCGGCGGCTTCTCCCTGGCTGTAGCGCACTGAAATGCGATCGGTAAGTGCCGGCGTCCAGTCCACCTTTGTATCGCCCTGGTCGTTCCGCTTGAAATTCTTCGATGCGCCATGGTAGTTGTTCGTCATCGGACTGCCGGGGTTTGGCGTTGCGTTGGGCAGCGGGTAAATTGTCGGATTGGCAATCAGATACTTTGCCGCCGAGCTGTTGATCGGTACACCCTTGTTATTTGGATAAGGCGCGAAGTTGTTGCTGGGATCATACAGCTGGATCAGCTTGGAGTTGGTGCAGCTTGCCGTGCCCGGGTTGGCACACATGATGTTTGGATCGAGCAGTTCGGAGAAGTCGCCGCTGCGCATCTTGGCGGTCATCACTGTCTGGGTTGCCGTGCCGCCCGAGTGATAGCGGGCACCTTCATAGTCAATGAAGAAGAACAGCTTATCTCGCTTGATGGGGCCGCCCAGGGTCCCGCCGAAGATCGTCTGGGTATAAGGAGTGCGCGGCACAATGGGTGTGTTGTATTTGTTTGCCCAGTTGTTGGCGTCGAGATTGTAGTTTTCGAGAAAGCCAAAAGCGCTGCCATGATACTGGTTGCCGCCGCTCTTGGTCACCGCGATCACGTCACCGCCATTCACATTGCCATACTCGGCCGGCGCATTGGCGGAGATCACTTTGACTTCTCCGAGCGCGTCGGGGCTGGGGTTGTAGCCGATCAGGTTGTTGATCGTCTCGTTGATCTCGACACCGTCGAGAAGGTAATTATTGGTCTGCTGGCGGTTGCCATTGATGGACGCCTGCCCATTTGAACCGGTATTACGCTCGATCGCGTTCGAGCCAGTCAGCCCACCCGGGTTCGTGGTGACGGCGCCCGGCAGAAAGACCGTCAGGCTTGAAAAATTGCGGCCATTGAGTGGAATGTTCTGGATTGTGTTGGAGTCGAAGGTGGTCGCGATGGTCCCATTATCGGTGTTCAGGATCGGCGCCAGCTGGTCCGAAACGACGACATTGGTGCTGGCCGTGCCAGGCTTCAGCGAAAGATCAACCTTCGCCGTCTGATCAATCTCGAGCGTAAACGGCCCGTACGTTTCCTTTTGAAAGCCGGGTGCCTCGACACTCAGGGTGTACTCGCCGATCTGCAGAAACCGGATAGAGTAGCTGCCGGAGGAGTTCGTGGTATCGGAGGTCGTGACCCCTGTCGCGACGTTCGTCACAAGAACATGAGCTGCGACGACGGTAGCGCCGGAAGAGTCAGTGATGGTTCCGCGAACCGAGCCGGTAACCGTCTGGGCTGAGATCGAAAACGGGATCGCGAACAGAATGACCAGGATTTCGATCAGGGTGCGTCTCATGGGGCCTCCGGCAAACGACGTATGTCATGGATGGAACGGTGGACGGTGCTGGTAACCATTCACAGGAAATTTTTGTGGCGATAAAGAAGAAATACAACTATGCGCACAAAGACGCAAGAAATAATCACCCATGGTAGAGACTCGTGTGGATTGTCACACTCGGGCCTTGAATGGTGGTGGCCGACGGACCACCAGGCCTTGATAGCCGTTAGACCTGAAGGAAGACCATCGAGTGTATGCGCCAGGCTGGAGTGCATCATGATTCGGCACACATCGTGATGCTGAGCTTTCCATCCAACTTCCTCTGAGGCATTCTGACTGTCATACCAACAGCTGCGATCCGCTGCATGGCAAGGCTCCTGAGATGGACCCTGCCTACGCCGCCGTCATCGATCACGAGCTTGGCAGAAGGGCAAAGTAAAGGCATACGGCGCCTCATGATCCGTCCGTCGGATATTAACTCCTAAAGTTTTAGTTGACAACGCCGACACGCCGACTCTATAGTCCTAATCAATTAGGAGAAGCAGTTGAAAAAGATTGAAAAAGCAGGCTTAACCAAGCTCGAGTTGAAGATTATGCAGGTGATCTGGCGGCGCGGTAGCAGTACGGTTGGCGAAGTGCAGGAGGAGTTGGATCCGCCGCTCGCGTATACCACGGTGCAGACCATGCTGAATATTCTCGAGCGCAAGAGCAAGCTGACCCGCGAGTTGAAAGGGCGAGCATACGTCTATATCGCAACTGTTTCCGAGTCCAAAGCACATGGCCAGGGTCTTCGCGACATGATTGACCGGATGTTCGGCGGGTCGAGCGAAGAACTGGTGATGAGCCTGCTCAAGAATAAGCAAATTGATGCGGCAAAGCTGGCTGCCTTATCCAAACGCTTCAACGCTTCAACGTCAGCTGAGCGCGGCAACCCGGAAGACGAGAAATCGGGAAGCAAGAAGGGAGACAGGCGATGACCCATTTCGGGGCGAGTGTCGAATCGTGGCTGGTTGCGTACCTGGTGAACTCGCTATGGCAGGTGCCGCTGCTGTTTGTGGCCGGATGGATGGCGGCCCGAGCCGTTCGGACAGTCGGAGCGCAGGCGGAGCATTGTGTATGGGTGGGTGTACTGCTGCTGCAAAGTGCGCTCCCTGCCATCTGCCTGATGCCGTGGAATCGAGCAGATTGGCAATGGCTGCGGGTATTCACTATGTGGCGTCATGCATCTGCCGCAGGCGACGGCCGCGTTTCGGTGGTGATGGGAGCGGCTTCAGGACTTACCGGCATGCAGATGCCGATGGGAGTGCTGCGAGCATCCCTGGTTCTCTACTGTGTCTGCAGTCTCTACCTGGTGGCGAGACTCGCCTGGCGTGGATGGATGCTCAGCGTCATCCGCCGCGAAGCAGTGGAGGTGCCGCTGGCCGGCGAAGCCGCACTTTGCTGGCGACGATGCAAGCGGGGATTCGCGATCGCGCATGTGGCGCTTGCTGCTTCGTCGCGGATCGCCGGCCCCGTCACAATGGGCTGCGTGCGCAAGCTGTTGCTGATGCCGGCAGAGTTTGTCGGCAATCTGCCCGAAGCTGATCTCGAGACCGTGATCGCGCATGAATTCGCGCACATGCAGCGAAACGACTTTTTGAAAAACCTGCTTTATGAATGCTTCACACTACCTGTCGCATACCACCCGCTGCTCTGGCTGACGCGCAAGCGTCTGACGGAAAGCCGCGAAATGGTGTGCGACCAGATGGCGGCAGGCTTCAGCGGGCCCCAGGAGTATGCACGATCACTGCTGCGGCTGGCGGCCCTTCTGATCCAGGGGCCGCCGGTCAGAACTCCCTACGCCATCGGAATCTTCGATGCCAACACGCTTGAAAGGAGACTTATGAAGCTCAACACAGCAACAAGGGAAGTACGTGGGGCGAAGCGGATGGTTGTGCTCGCAGCCTGTGCTGTATTTGGTGTAGCAACCTGCGGCACAGCCTTGGCATTACGAATGGACATGAATGCGCGCGGGGCGGATGTGGGTAACTCGTCTGTAATGGGTTCCACCTCAACGCCGAAGAAGGTGATGATTGCGGCTGGGGTCATGGCAGGAACCAAGCTGTCCGGTGAGAACCCGAAGTATCCTGACGCCGCGAAAAAAGCCAAGATCGCGGGTAAGGTCGTGCTGGAGGCGGTCATCAGTAAAGATGGCGGCATCGAAAACCTCCGCGTCCTTTCTGGTCCCAAGGAACTGCAGGCCTCGTCGCTCGAGGCGGTGCGGACATGGAAGTACAAGCCTTACCTGTTGAATGGAGATCCGATCGAGGTCCAAACGACAATCAATGTTGTCTATGCGCTTGCCGGATAGATTTGCCGCGTTCACGCCATAAAAGAACCGGGCTTGACCTGTAGCAGCGACAGGTTTAAGTTGTCTTTACACGGGAAAGGAGGATGATCCAGCGAATGAAAAATTCTGACTGTAGTGGCTGTACAACAACACGTGAGGTGACTGAGGCTTAGAGCGTCCACGCTCTAGACCTGGCGATCGCCAGTACCACTCGCCGAGGCCCACTTCCATGTAGTTTCTCTACATGCGTAAGCGTGGACGCCTCAGGTCAACTCCAACAGTGCACCGAAGTGAAGGCCCACATTCTCCAGAATGTGGGCCTTTCACTTTCTCTTCTGCATCACTTCCATGGTCCCCGCCATGTCTACCCTTGACATTGTTATCTCGACCAAAGCGGAGAGGTCCGCGTCCCTCGGCCCATATCTCTGAAGTCAGCCACGAGGCCGTTCAGTTCCAAAGAGACGTCCGTGGCAGGCGATTTATAATTTTCCTATGGAACCGTTAGTCATTGCCGGTAAGGCATTTCAATCGCGCCTGATCGTGGGTACGGGCAAGTACACGGATGGAGCAGAGACGCAGCGGGCGATCGAAGCCTCCGGCGCGGAGATGGTGACCGTGGCTGTGCGCCGGGTGAACCTGGACCGCTCGAAAGAGTCACTGCTCGACTTTATCGATCCGCAGCGCTACTTTCTGCTGCCCAATACGGCTGGCTGCTATACGGCGGATGAAGCGATCCGCGCTGCCAGGCTTGGCCGCGAAGTCGGACTTTCGGACTGGGTAAAGATCGAGGTGATCGGAGACCTGAAAACCCTTTACCCCGACGTGCAGGCAACACTGGAAGCAACAAAAGTTCTAGTGAAAGAAGGTTTCACTGTTCTGCCGTATACGACGGATGACATCGTATTCGCGCGTCGCCTGATCGACGCCGGCGCCTCGGCTGTGATGCCGCTTGGCGCTCCGATCGGCTCGGGACTTGGGCTGCAGAATACGGCGAATATCCGTATTCTGCGGGAACTGATCACCGAGGTGCCGCTGATCATTGACGCCGGGGTCGGCACGGCTTCCGATGCAGCGTTGGCGATGGAACTCGGGGCGGATGCCGTGCTGGTGAATTCCTGCATCGCGCATGCACGCAATCCTGTCCTGATGGCAGAAGCGATGCAGCACGGAGTGCTCGCCGGGCGGCAGGCGTTTGTGGCCGGAAGAATGCCGCGTAAACTCTACGCGACTGCGAGTTCGCCGCTTGAAGGGATTAGCCGGTAGTTTGTTCACCTTCGCGATACAGGTTGCCCCTTATGGCTTCGCCGTTGCTATAGACTCCAGCCATGCGCGTCTTTGGCATTGATTGCGGAACAGTGTGCACGGGCTACGGGGTCGTGGACATGATCGAAGAGCGGCGCGAGGCTCGCCTGGTCTCTGTCGCTTGCGGGGGAATTGCGCTTCCCAAAAAAGATACGCTCCCGGATTGCCTGGCGCGGGTCTATGCAGAACTGTGCGCTCTGCTCGAAATCTACAAGCCGGATGCGGTCGCCGTGGAAGGCGTCTTCTATTCCGTGAATGCTAAGAGCGCGTTGAAGCTGGGGCACGTTCGCGGCGTTGCGCTACTGGCTGCCGCAAATGCCGGCCTCCCGGTGGCCGAGTATGCGCCTCTGTCGATCAAGTCTGCGGTCGTTGGCTATGGCCTGGCAGATAAAGCGCAGGTCCAGTTCATGGTAGCTCGCCTCTTGCGCCTGTCAGCCGTGCCCGAACCCGCCGACGCCGCCGACGCTCTCGCCATTGCCATCTGCCATATCCATTCCGCCCAGACACTCTCGTTGCAGAATGCAAGCCAGAACCTGTTGCGGAAAGCAGGGCCACTGAACTGATGCCGCGCATGTTCATGTTTTGTATTGCCATGCTGGGAAACTGCCTTATCGCCGGCGCGCAGGAGACCCTTCCCCCGGCTGACAATCCTCCTGATCCTGCTGCCGTCGTCGGCCCCTCATTCCGCGGCGAGACAGTTCCCGAGCACGCGACCCTCATCTTCAAATTTGAAAACCCGCAGCTGCAACCGGCAACATACCGGATCACCCTGCATCCTGACGGAACAGGGCATTTTGTTTCGACAGTCGGCAGTGCACCGCCGTCGGACATTGCTGATCTACCTCCGGAAGGGCAGGAGCGGGATATCGCTGTCAGCGAGGCCGTTCGCAAGCAGATATTCCTGGTCGCCATCAAGGAACATGGCTTTGCCACAAAATGCGAAGCAGGTGGATCAAAAATCGCCTTCCAGGGGACCAAGACGTTGATCTACGAAGGCCCCGATGTAAAAGGTGCCTGCACGTATAACTACAGTCCGGATCAGAAAATTCAATGGCTGACCAATCAACTGATGGGCATGGCTGCGACACTGGAAGAGGGGCGTCGGCTGGCAGTTGAACACGCGCATGGCCGACTGACTCTCGACGCTGAACTCGAGACCCTGGCGACCCTGGTGAAGGAAGGCGAAGCTACGGAGTTAGGCAATATTGCGCCGATCCTGCAGACCATTGCGGCCGACGAAAACGTGATGTTGCGCGCCCGCCGTCGGGCCCAGGTGCTACTGGACGTGGTACCGGCACCTGCAGCGCATTGATCTCTTAAGATGTCGATTTTAAAGGGAAGATGCGCCAAACCCGGGCCGACCGAACCGCAATGAAGGGACGCATTTTTCTTTCATCGTGATACACGGGAAGGAGAATGTATGGGTTGTTCCATGGAAGATCGGTTTTATTGCCTTATGTTTATACCCGCCGAGTCTCAGGAATAAGTGTCTAATGCATTTTGGGCCTTTTGCGGAGATATGCCGGAGCGGCTCTGGGAGAAGCAGTATGTCTAAAGAACCTCTGAGTACTCCGCGTCCTTTGCCGTCCGGGTCCATGCGCACGATGTTTGCGTTCACAGCACTCATGTTTCTGCTGATCTTGTCTGCTGCGGCTGCCCTTGCGCAGGACACTGCGGTCGTGCGCTTGAGCTATGTGAGTGGTGGCGTAAAAATACTGCAAAATGGCGTC
>CAZZXL010000191.1:0-9043 GCA_964658035.1 uncultured Acetobacteraceae bacterium | reverse complement strand
GATGTTAGACAGGGTGCCCCATGTCTCGCGTCTGAGACATGGGATTCGGGGAAAGTCGCTAGCGCATCTGCTTGTTGATCAATTTGCTGACGCGTTCACCCTGCTCCGCCAATTCTTCTACAAACTTTTCGACGCGGCCCAGTACCTGCTGCCCGGACTCGATGTAGTCGGGAATGCTGTTCCAAAGCTGCCTGGTGCCTTCTACGTCTTCGAGCAGTGCGGCAGCCGCGCCAACGGCTGTCAGAGCGATGCCGGCTTTTCTCTTTCCCGTCGCCAGGAGGATGGCCCCGGTGATCAGGGAGCCGGCAGCGACGCCGCGCTGCCAGGTAAGTTGATCTGCAAGGTTGGCACGTTTCAGCTTCTGGGGAATGCCTGAAAATGCATTCGCAGGCAATTGGGATATGGGCATGTAGTGTTTCCTTTCCGTCAAATGGGATGAAGGCGGGAT
Organism: uncultured Acetobacteraceae bacterium; assembly: GCA_964658035.1. Lineage (GTDB taxonomy): Bacteria > Acidobacteriota > Terriglobia > Terriglobales > Acidobacteriaceae. Next base: position 8,595 of record CAZZXL010000191.1, on the reverse strand, counting down.
ACCCGCGGGATGTAAATGCGTCAGCTTCGCATTCTGAACAGGACACTTTTGTCAGTCAAGATCGATATCGCGCAGCGGTTTACCCGTATCTGGCGTCTCTTTCGCCCGCCGGAGCGCTTCCGCGAACTTCTTGTCAAACAGGTCGTTCTTGTTACGTTCCGCGTCGACGGACTGCCTGAAGATACTCTCTTTCCGTTCCTCCTGTTCCCGCATGGCGCGGGAAGCAGCCTCGAAATCTTCAAAGGTACGCTTGCGCGGTGCGGAAGTATGCGAAACGATGGCGCGGAGATTCGGATCGATCCTGAGAACGCCACCACAATCGGGGCAGACGACGTCAAAGGGATCGCTACTGGCAGGTCGACGGCTCACCGGCCTATTGTAGGGGTTCCGCACGGGCAATGCCAAACGGGAGGGAGCAGGGCCGGCTGCTGAAAGCTGGGGGAGCAACAGCTACAGGAGCAACGGACGCCAACCACTTCGGCCATGCAATTACCCGGGCTGCGCTACCTAGCTATGGGGACTGCTGAGTGTTCCGGTTCATCTTCGAAAGGGTCAGTAAAGCGGTCGGATGCCAGCTGCTGAGCGCCATGTTTCGAAGTATCGGGCTTGTCAGGTATCTGACGCAGGATGAGGACCGGGCAGGGCGCGTTGCTCAGGACCCCATAAGCTGTTTTCGGCACCAGTTCCGGCCGGAAATCGGACGCTGTTACGCTGCCGAGGACGATCAGATCGATACTGCATTCACTGGCATATTGCAGGACCATCTCAGTTGTTTCCCCGTTTTTCACAATGCAGATGGGTGCAGGCTTATCTGCGTTACCGGCAGCAAACCGCTTCATCATTTCCGCTCGGCATCTATTTGCCCGCAGTGCCGACGACGACTGACCATAGACGCCCGGTATGACGTGGAGCAGGATCGTGTCGACGTCATTCCCATGGGCGTAGGCCGACGCGAAGCGGACTACACCGGCAGAATCATTCTTAAAGCTGATCGGCACCAGGACACGGCGATTGCGTGGCTTCAGGAAGCTCCGCCGGACCGCTTTCGGTCCGACCGCGATGACCGGTACAGCCAGGGTGCGGAAGAGCTTTTCAGCAACCGATCCGAGGATGCGCAGACAGTACTTTTCTTTTCCATGCGAGCCGGCGATGACGCGGTCAGGCTGCCACTCCGTCGCTATAGCTTCCAGTTGTTCAACCACATCGCCGATGAGGATCCTTGAGGAACACTCGATTCCTTGGGCTTCGACCATCAGCAGAGCTGCTTTCAATTGCAGAGCGGCGTGCTGCCGGTGCTCCTCGGGGTGCGAATAGATCAGGAGCGAAGGTGCTGCGGGAGGCGACGCATAGTCCGGGAGCACGTGCACGATCAGGAGGCTCGCGGCATACCGTTTTGCCTCATCGACCGCAGCGGGAAGTGTCTGCGGCAGGTCAGTCAAGTCCGTAGCCAGCAGGATACGTCCTGGCCGGATCCAGCCATGTGGATAGCCACTATCAGTCCCGCTTGATGGATGGTATGCAGTGTTGGGCATACCCGGAGTGTGCACCCGCATATCGTCGATAAGGCGTGACCTAGATCACAGCACCTTTGGTTCAGAAGGGTAAGAATGATCCTGGAGAAAATAAATGCTCACAAACTTGAAAGCTGCAGCAAACGTCACCGGTACGCATACAGTCTGCACAGGCCCGTGCAGCGGCTACAAGACAAAGCTTTCGTGTCCGCCGCTGATTGTAATGGCTGTACGCTCCGTTGAAGGTACGCCACTCTGCTGTCGTGGCAGATCGTAAACGAAACCCCTGCGCCAGCCCACGCCACCACAACAAGGGTGCCGAGCAACGAATTAGAGCAGTCGTGATTCGATATGCTCTCAGGCATCTTGAAAGTTGGCCTTCCCTGGACGAAAAGGCCAGTCAAGAGCCTCCTCCGGCATAGCGCTCCTCCGGCTTAGAACTGCTCTAGCTCAGCCAGATGGCTTTGTGTCCGGGGCAGGTAGAATCAGCCGCAGCGATCATCAGTGCAGCGATATCTTCCCCGTAACGGGCCAGGTAGTACACACCGCCAATGCGCCGCTCCTGGAGATGCCGTTCAGGATAAAGAGAAAGCTTGAGGGCATCAGCGTGTTTACGCAGACCTTCATCCGTTTGCAGCTGGTAATTCGCGGCGAGCCGGCGCAGGCGATTCATCTGGTAACGCATCTTTGAGGCGGACACGTTGGCTGCCCGCCCCAGGCTTTCATCCATGGAAGCCATGGCAGCTGTCAGTTCAGTCAGTTCATGATCCAGGGCATTGCCAGCCGCCGCCAAACGCTGTTTCACATGGACTGGCATGGCGCGGGCGCCGAGTCTTGGCGCAAGCTCGTCCGCATCCGCTATGACCTGGGGCAAAGAAATTTCATGCCGATCGAGCAAGGTGGCGATCGATGGCTCAATGAGCGTCGCTGAAAGGCGAGGCAGGATCGGGGTTACGCGTCCCAGCAGGTGCTGATAGAGGACCTCGGATTGCGCAAAATAGGCAATCTCAGCCGGGCCACCAATGTAGGCGGTAGTTGGCAGAATGGCATCCTGGAATACCGGGCGTAGCAGCGCATTCGGGCTCAGTCGTTCCGGGCTGTGCTCGTGAATAGAGAGCAGTTCAGCCTCGCTGTAGGTCCGCCCACCGGCCTTCCACTGTCCATCGACGCGACGCAAAGGCTGGCGGACCATCGTCGAAGCTTCTACCAGGAAAAGCAGGCTCGATTGTGGCGTGACCAGCACTTGCGAGTGGTAGCCGCGGGCAGCCAGTTCCTTGTCGCGCTGCACCAGGGCTTCATGCAGATCATCTGCCTGCAGAATGGCCTGTCGTAACACATCAGCGCCCAGGCGGTGCGCCTCGCGTCCCGAGGCGTCCATCACGATCAGTCCCCAGGGAGCGAAAACATGAGCGACGAACGCTCCGAAAGCGGAGCCCATGGTATTGCCCGGCGCGTACCACTGTGTCAGCAGATCGAAGATCGGCGTCCCGCCAATGTAGGCAGCCGCCTGCTCCAGGGCTTCAAGGATCGGCGCATCCAGTTCGACATTGCCGACTGGCTGCGCATCTTTCTGCGCTGTCTGATAAGCAACGCTGTGCAGGTCGTGACGCGAAGGCAGTGTGACATGGTTGACCTCTGCAAAGTCATGGTCTTCGGTCGCCATCCAGAAGACAGGCACATGTGGCTGACCGGCGGCAGTCAGATCCTGCGCCAGGCGGATCGCGGTAGCAGCTTTCAACAGCGTCAGCAGCGGCCCTCCGAATAAGCCGACCTGCTGCCCGGTAACGACAGCAGCCGCGCCCTGTCGGAGCCGTTCTATATTCTGGAGCGTTTCCTTACTGCCCGGAGCAGTTTGCGACAAAAGGAGGTCAGCAGCTGCGGCACGGGCGACGAGGGGCAAAGTTGATGGCGGAAAATGGATGGCTCCGCTGAACGGCGCTACGGGGAAAAACGGTGCGAGCGCCTCGCGACCCTCAACGTAGTCAAGGAAGAGGGGCGTCTGGTGCGGCAGTACGGAAACGGGATAACACTCGATCTTCAATGCTGCCTCACTCCACTCGTCTTCACTATCGCCTGCTGCGCTACTTTTACCTGCTGCGCTCGCATCAACTTCAGTGTATTTGGACTAGCATTCGCGAGAGCCATGGTGGGCGAGCGCCTGTTCGTTGCCGACGATGACCGACTGCATTCGCTCCCGGCGCCGCGCATAGGCCCTGCAGGTAGGGATGCGGTTGTAATGCTTCAAGATGCAGGGAAACGGCATCTGTACTCCTGGTTTTAGCGGGAATGGCATCTGAGAGAATGGTATCCGTCTCCACCCAATTGAGAAATGAGTTTTATGCCGCAAGCCAAAGCCAAGAGCAAGAAAGTCATGAAGAAGCAGCCATCAGCTAACCTGAAGCCGGCGGCGCCGATCGTAAAACCATTCGCAGACAAAGCAGGCAGGTCCAAGTCGCAGAACGCCAAAGCATTGATCCCGGCTCACAAGAAAAAGAAGCTGGCGGTCGCCAAGGAGTTGCCGGACAGGCAGGGGCAGAAGTCCGAGGTGCTTTTGTCCAGGCTCAGCTATGAAGGACCACTGTTCAAAGTATTCACAGAACAGGTCCGTAAACCGAGCGGCCACGAATCGCGCCGCGATGTGATCCGCCACAATGGATCGATTGTCATCCTGGCCGTCGATTCCTCGAAGGACAAGAAAGACCCGCGCATCATTCTTGAGCAACAATATCGTCATGCCGCGGGTCAGTACCTGGTAGAACTGCCGGCAGGCAAACTTGAGCCTGGCGAAGATCCTCTCGAAGGGGCCAAGCGTGAGCTGAAAGAAGAAACCGGCTACGAAGCGCGCAAGTGGTCGAAGCTGGTTCGCTACTTCGCCAGCCCGGGATTCTTAGGCGAATGGATGCAGGTGTTTCTCGCAGAAGATCTAACGGTCGGTGAGGCGACGCCGGAAGAAGATGAAAGTATCGATGTGGCGGCTGTTCCTCTCTCGAAGGTCCTGAAGATGATCGCTAAAGGTAAGGTTCTCGACGGCAAGACCCTTGTCTCGGTGATGACGTACGACCGTTTGCGTAAAGGTAAGTAGCTAGTCCATACCATCATGTCCCAATAGAAATACTTAGCCTTGTTCTAAAAAGGAGTACCCCGGAAAACCAATCAACCTGATGGCTCGTTTCCTTACTAAGGTGAATTTGCTGACGCATTCTGACCTGCGTCCAGCCACGATCCACCTAGAAAGGTTCGACCAAGTGGCTCAATATACAGGGAAAGTGAAATGGTTCAACAACGCTAAGGGATACGGGTTTATCGGCAGAGAAGATGGACCTGACGTGTTTGTGCACTATAGCTCAATCCAGCTTGACGGCTACAAAAGCCTGAAAGAGGGGGATGATGTCGAATTTGACATTGTGGAAGGCCAGAAAGGCCCCCAGGCCGAGGGCGTGATGCGGACACAGCAAGCCGCATAAGGGTGTTCTCTTCACTGAAGCACCGGTAACAATCCGGAAGGCTTGGACCAGGACTCCGGCATAAGGAACGACCAGACAGGATGAATTGTTGAACCGGCTGTGCGGCATCTTTCCCTGGCCTTGAAAGAAGCCGCCTCCACTCCCCACGACATGGCCGTATGCGAAACTGGCTACAGCATTTTGCATACGAGGCTTTGTGGAGAATCGATCGATCGCCCTGCTGCTGGGTGAAACTGCAGACCTGCTGGAAATCAGTGGCGGCGACTCCTTTCGCATTCGCTCTTATCGACGAGCAGCCGAGGCAGTCGAACAATCCACCGTACAACTGGCGTCACTGGTTGACGAACCCAAGCGCCTGCTTGAAATTTCAGGGATCGGCAAAGGCATGGCTGCCAATATCCAGGAGATGGTAGCGCACGGCAGCATGAAGCTTCGTGACGAATTGCTGACCCGCTATCAACCAACCATGCTTGAGATGCTGCGACTGCCGGGCATGGGGCCTAAGAGCGTGGCCCTGATGTGGGAAGCGCTGGGCGTCGGCAGCATCGACCAACTGGACGCTGCCATTGACGCCGGCAAGCTCGAGACCCTTCCCCGCTATGGAGAGAAACAGATCCAGAAGCTGAAAAAAGGCATCGAGGACTACCGCAAAAACAATGGCCGCTTCCATCTTGACGATGCCGATCTTGCAGCCGAGCGCATCACCCTCTACCTGAAAGACTTTCCGGGCATCGACACGGTAACGCCTGCCGGCTCATTGCGGCGCGGCCGCGAAACTGTTGGAGACCTCGACATCCTGGTGACCGGACCAGCGTGCGAAGAAGATGTCGTTGCTGCGGCTGTTGCTTATACTGCGGAGTATCCAGCAATCGCCAACCTTATTGCGAAGGGTCAGAACAAAGTCAGCTTCAACCTTCGGGACGGTCTGCAGGTCGATGTCCGCCTGCTGCCGAAGAAATCCTATGGTGCCGCGCTGCAGTATTTTACCGGCTCGAAGATGCACAACGTCAGCATCCGCCAGCGGGCGATTAAGCGCGGTTACACGCTCAGCGAGTATTCGCTTGCCCGCATCGATGATGGAACGATGGTTGCGGCTGCTACGGAAGTAGAAATTTACAACGCGCTTGATCTTGCCTGGATCCCGGCAGAGCTTCGCGAAAATGGCGGCGAGTTCGAAGCAGCAGCACATGGGAGCGTGCCGGAGTTGATCGAACTGAAAGACATCCGCGGCGACGTCCATATGCATACCGTAGCGACCGATGGAAAGAACACCATCCGCGAAATGGCTGAAGCCGCAGCAGCGCACGGGTATGAATATATTGCAATCACCGACCACTCGAAGAACCTTGCCATGACGAACGGCCTGGACGATCAGCGAGCGCTCGAGCATATCAGAAATATCCATAAAGTAGACGGTGAGATGGAAGGTCGCATTCGCGTGCTTACAGGCATTGAAGTCGACATTCTCGGGGATGGCGAATTGGATTTATCGAACGAGGTCCTGGCGCAGATGGATGTAGTGATCGGCAGCGTGCATTCGCTTTTCAGCCAGCCAAGGGAGCAGATGACGGAGCGTGTTCTGCGTGCGCTGGAGAACCCATACCTGCGCATCCTCGGCCATCCTACCGGCCGGATCCTCTTGCGTCGAGAACCTTACGCCATTGATCTGGAAGCAGTGTGCAAACGCGCCGCCGAGTTTGGCGTGGCGATGGAACACAATGCTGATCCGGCTCGTCTGGATCTGTGCGACCGCGACCTGCGTCTGGCTAAGCAACTGGGCTGCAAAATTGTTGCAAGTACCGACGCTCATCACATCACCAGCTTTGAAAAGATGCGCTACGGTCTACGGCAACTGCGACGTGCCTGGTTGACCAGGCAGGATGTGCTCAACACCCGCTCGGCTGCAGATTTCCTGGGGGCCCTGCGGCCGCGGCCATGAAATGGATTGCGCTCACGTTCCCGCTGGCTTAACGTAAGAACTTCGGAGCATCCTGCCGATGGTGACGTGCTCCCCGACGAGCAGCGCTCCTAGAGCAAATTACCTGAAGGTGTAGAGCGAAGATACGATGAACAAGGGACTTTTCGCAAGAAAAGTCCAGCCTGTATCCAGCCGGAAACACCAGAGCATCAGGTAATTTGCTCCAGGAACCACACCCTTCCCTGTTGAAGAGACAATCTTTTTTGCAAAAGGCCATGCACGAGTGCGTGCCTGCTTTTTAAAATTGCGAGGTAGCAATGGCATTGAGTCGTCGCCAGTTTCTTACGCGGGTAGGTGCAGTCGGGGGTTATTCCGCTGCTTTTACCATGATGCAATCGCTCGGCCTGATGCCTATAGCCGAATCGGCCGGGCAGACACCGGTAAAGGTGAATGGCAAAGGAACGAGAGTCGTCATTCTCGGCGGCGGCATTGCCGGGCTGGTATCTGCTTATGAGTTGCGCAAGCTCGGTTACGAATGTATCGTGCTTGAAGCGCGGAGCCGCGTGGGTGGACGTAATTGGACCATCCGCAAAGGGACGGAAGTGGAATTTACCGATGGCACCAGGCAGTCATGCGCCTTTGATGAAGGCCATTACTTCAACGCCGGCCCGGCGCGCCTTCCCTCTATTCACAGAAACATGCTGGCCTACTGTCGTGAACTGCATGTGCCTCTTGAAGTGGAAGTGAACACTTCACGCAGCGCCCGCATGCAGGCAGACCAACTGAATGGCGGAAGATCAGTAGAGCAGCGCGAAGTCGTAAACGATACGCGGGGCCACGTTTCGGAACTTCTAGCCAAGTGCGTCAGCAAGGGCTACCTTGACCAGGAAATGACTGCCGCAGATCGCGAACAGATGCTTGCCTTTCTGCGCAAGTATGGCGATCTTACGCCCGAGTACAAATTCAAGGGTACCGAACGTTCGGGATACAAGGTTTTTCCAGGAGCCGGAAACGTCAACTCCGTTGAGCGTGATCCTCTGCCGATGGCAGAGCTTCTCAGTGCAGACCTGTGGGAAGGCTTACTGGCGGAAGACATCATCGACTGGCAGGCAACGATGTTCCAGCCGATCGGTGGCATGGACCAGATTCCAAAAGCCTTTGAGGCAAGTCTAGGCTCGGTGATCCGACATCATGCGGATGTACAGGAAATTCAACAGGATGACCGCCGGGTCAGGGTCAGCTACCGGGATACGCGAACCGGCAAGACTGAAACGATCGATGCTGATTATTCGATCTGTGCCATGCCGCTTACGGTGCTGGCAAAGACAAAAAACAACTTCTCTCCCGAAGTAAAAGCCGCCATCGCGGCCAGCAGCTATGACTCCGCGTATAAAGTTGCGTGGGAGGCGCCGCGCTTCTGGGAGCAGGACTTCAACGTCTACGGCGGTCTGTCGTATCTACAGCAGGATGTCGGCATTGTCTGGTATCCAAGCTGGGGCATGTTTTCACCGCGCGGGGTCCTGGTCTCAGGCTATGGCGTTGAAAACGGTTCGCCATTCGGCGCACTCCCGGGCGTCCAGGCCAAACTGGATGCGTCGCGCCGGGCAGTCGAACTTTTACACCCCGGTTATGGCGATAAACTGGCTAATCCCGTTTATGTAAGCTGGGGACAAATTCCATACAGTCTTGGCTCATGGATCTC
>CAZZXL010000190.1:0-9093 GCA_964658035.1 uncultured Acetobacteraceae bacterium | reverse complement strand
CTCTTCCTGGCGGCCATTTGTGCAAGTTGTTGTCTATTGGCCCTCTCCGGAGAGAGACCACGTGCAGAGGCATAGCTACCGGCGATCGCGGACGCCGGCCTGAAGCTGGCGTGCTTCATTTTGGAACAGCCCCTTAATGGGAAATTCAGCGGGGACAGGGCTCAAGGGCCTGTGGCTTCATCAAGTTAGCGAGATGAAAGGAACAACGGTGGTCCCAAATGAGCACTCAGCCGATCGCAAGGGTGATTCCCACCATTTCAGTTTGCGCTTTGGGTTCAACAACTTAGAGGAGGATGGCACTTTGGTGCCCGGCGTGTATTAGCAGTGTCACAAGTGAGCGCCGATCCGGCATTCACTGCGATCGACAAGGGGCACGCCAAATGCGACATGTACCAACCCACACAAATCTTCCTCTCAGTCTCCTCACCAAAGTAGTCCTCCCGCCGAGTCCGCCTTCCTCCCCCGTGACCCCTTCGATCGCGAATTATCCTGCAGGACTGGCCCACGACGCCCGCAACCTGCTTGCCGCCATGGACATTTACTGCGAATTATTGAAAGCGCCCGGTGTTCTGGATGCGGAACACCTGCACCTTGCGGACGAATTGCTACTACTGCGGGACAGTAGCAGCAGCCTGGTGGACCGGATGCTGATACAAGCCTTGCAACTCGGTACGGGCGGCCAATCGGCGCAGCCGTTGCATGCGCAGACGCAGGCGAAGTCTTTTAACCCGTCCGCTCTTGACGAGCCACTGCAGCATGGGATGGCGGTATCTGTCCTGGACCGGATGGCGACTTTCGTTGAACCTGACCCTGGCCGTAAGCGCGTTCAAAGCGTTGCGGATGAACTGCTTTCCTCTGATAAGATGCTGGCTGCCCTGGCTGGACCGAAAGTGCACATCGACCTGGCCCTGGAGGAAGCGCCGGCAGGTGAACTGATCATTGCGACCACGGATTTTACCCGGGTCCTGATCAACTTGATCCGCAATGCCGCGGAGGCGATGGGAACGGGCGGCCGCATCCTGATCGCGGCCAAGCCAGCAGGGCTGACCGCGGGCATCGGACCGGCTGTGCTGTTAAGCGTAGAAGACAATGGTCCGGGCATTCCGCTTGCCCTGCTTGATCGCATCTTTGAACTGAGCAGCAACAACGAAGCGTCAAATGAGCACGCACGAAGACGCATGAGCTTCCGTCCGAGGGGTCTTGGTCTGCGCATTGTGCGCGAGCTGGTCGAGGCCGGCGGCGGCATGATTCACGCATGCCGACTGCCGGAGAGAGGCTCGCGTTTTGAGATTGTGCTTCCCATGGTTACAAAATTAGATGGCACTTTGTGAAAGTATTCCCACTTCAGGAAAGTTTGTGGGGTATTATCAAGAAAACCAAGAACACCCAAGACTTTGCCATGACACACTTTACTTCGCCAGCCTCGAATTCTGGCAAGCTGCACCTTCTTGTTGTCGATGAGGATTCGTCAACGCGCGCCGCCTGTGCGGAAATTGCCGCAGAGATGGGCTTTGTACCTCACCAGATAGAAAGCGCCGCGGAAGCACGGCGTCTGTTACATAACCATGCTTTTGACGTAGTCCTGTTGGAGTTGAAGTCTCCACAGGCCGAAGGACTCCTGCTGCTGGATGAAATCAAATCCATGCAGCCGGAAACGTCAGTGCTGATCATGCATGCGTCCGCCTCAATTTACTCCGCTGTGGAAGCAATGCGTAATGGCGCAGCTGACTACCTGACCAAACCGTTTGCCCTGGAAGAACTAACGGCGGTGCTCGAACGAGTCGCTGAACGGCAGAATGCGTCCGGGATCAGTCGTGCACTTCGGGAAAGACTGCGAGTGCAGCAGGGCGTCGGCAATATCATCGGCCGCAGCCCGGAGATGGAAAAGCTGTACCGCATTCTGGCCAAGGTCGCGCAGACAACGCATCCGGTATTAATCCTCGGGGAGAGCGGCACGGGCAAGGAGCTGGTCGCACGTTCCATCCACACCAACGGCCCTAAAGCCAGCAAACCTTTTATTCCGGTGGATTGCGGCTCGCTTGTGCCCACGCTGATCGAAAGTGAACTTTTCGGTTACGTAAAGGGAGCGTTTACCGGGGCGGTCCGTTCAAAAGACGGATTGCTGGCTACAGCGGAGGGCGGTACAGTTTTTCTGGACGAGATAGGGGAGCTGCCGCTCGATCTGCAGGCGAAGCTGTTACGTGCCCTGCAGGAGAAAGAGATCCGCCCCGTCGGCGCTACGCATCGGGTGCCGATCAATGTTCGGATCCTGGCTGCTACAAATCGCGATCTTGCAGCGATGGTCGAGCGAGGGACTTTCCGCAAAGACCTTTTTTATCGGCTCAATGTGGTGAACCTGCGCATTCCTTCGCTGCGCGAGCGTCCCTTCGACATCCCGGTGCTGGCAGCTCATTTCATCGAGCGCCAGAATCGAGCCAGGGGCAGCGGCTTTACGCTCTCCGATGAGTCACTTCGGACCATGGTCGATTACACCTGGCCTGGGAACGTCCGTGAACTGGAGAATGCAATCGAACACAGTTTTTCGATGTCGTCGGGGCCGATTCTGCACATGCGGGACATGCCCACGCAGTTGCAGAACCACATGCTGCAATGCCGGCGGTTCGCGGCGAATGCGGAAGCCGCGAAGGACATGCTGGCGAACCCGTCAGATGACAGCGTGACTTCGCTGGCCGAACTTGAGAAGACCACGATTCTTACCACTCTATCCAGGTTGAAGGGAGACAAACTGCGGGCAGCGCGGCTGCTCGGCATCGGAAAGACGACGCTCTATCGCAAACTCAAGGAGTATGGCATCGGCGAAGAACTGGTCCTTCATCCGGGAGACTAGGACTTACGCGCAGGAGTGTGGAGTCTCGAATGTTTTTCTATACAACGTACTTGCCAAGAGAAAGCGCCTGGGATGATCCGTTCGGGCAGAGATGTTGCGAGTGGCGGGGACGGAAACGAGCGGTTACGCTGATCGTTTCGCCTGAGAGGGGCCAGCTCAGATCCCGCTAAAAGCCTCTAATTGCTTCGCAGGAAGGCCTGGCTCGGTGCAGACTGATGCAGTATCCGGGCGATCAGCACCTGGCGTCTTGAGGTTTAGCGTGTCGATGAAGTGCACGGAGATTCATTCCTTGTTACGAAAGGTTCCATCATGAGTCCGATGAGTAGCCAGACGATCCTCTTGATTTCTTCCATGACCGGCGCCGAAAACTGCGCAGCCAACCTCTCCCATCAGCTCGGCTTTGCGGTCGATGTTGCAGTCGATCGCAAGGAAGGCATCACTCTTTTGAAGAAGAAAATCTATTCCCTGGTTGTCGTGGATGACTCGATTGCGGAAGGCGATGCACGCGGCGCAGAAATACTGTGGCGTTATACCGGTTTGGCGGTGCCCTTGCAGATCAACTTCGCCCTCTCGGGGACGGCCCGTCTTGCCCGTGATATTCGGTCGGCGCTGCATCGGAGGGAACAGGAGAAGGCGCTGGCGATGCGAGCAGCTGCGTATACGCTTGAAAGTCAGCTCAAGTCGACGGTAACGGGACTGCTGCTGCAATCGCAGCTTGCCCTTGCAGAACCAGCTTTGACCGCACCGGTTGCGACCAAGCTGCGCATGGTGATCGAACTGGCTGGAAGCCTCCGCCAGCAGTTGGAACGGGCGCAGGTTTAGACCTGCCTGGCTTTACGATGCGTGCAAGCTAATCTTTGTCGATGCGCATTTTCCGGGACGCGGGCAAGCTTTGACCAGCAGGTGCGAGGTTCAGGGACGATGCTCGTCGCGTTGATTGATGGAAGGGCGCAGGGTGCGGGGAGAGAGGAGAGGTAGACACACTTTCGGCCGGCAATGCATTTCCACGGGAAAAACGCAGATCCTCCCACTGTGCTTCGCCACGGTCGGGATCACGAATTCATCGTTGCCGATCAACGCGGAAGAGCCAGTTCGTGGAGTTGTTTCCACTTCACTCTGCTTAGGTGGGATGACATTTCACTATCCTGGCGACCACTGCGGAAGAGCCGGTTCCTGTAGTCCTTGCACTGCTCTGCCACGGCCGAAATCACAATTAGGGAGATTACCAATTGTTATGAATGATTGTGGTGATTTTGGTACTTAAGGAAGAGCCGACTTTCTTGATAAGCAGGGGTCAGCCTTCGTTGAGGAGCTATTTTGGCCGCTCCAGCTCAAACCTGTCGGTGGTCCGGATGTAGGCGGCGCCTGCCATACGGCCGACGGCGTTGAGTTGATCCGGATCGATGATCATCTGCTGGTTGATGATTGCCTCCGCTACGTGATAGCGGAGGACCTCACCCAGGACGAGCGTTCCTCCCAATGGCTTGTCACTGGCGGTGACGAGCTGGAGGAGGCGGCATTCCATCTGCATGCGCGACTCGCCCACGCGGGGAGGCTTGACCAGTTCGCTTGGTATGGGGGTCAAGCCGCATAGTTCCCACTCATCCACATCGGCAGAGACTTCGGCTGCTGTCTGATTCATGCGCTCGACAAAGTCTTCTGACACAATGCTGACGACAAATTCTTTCGTCGCTGCGATATTGCTAAGGGTGTCTTTGGTGGATGGCAGGTGCTTCGGGTTGTCCGCCCGGGACATGGGGCAAAATACGACGATTGGTGGATTGGCACTGGCGACGGTGAAGAAGCTATAGGGCGCAAGATTGCGGACACCGTGCACGTCCTGCGTTGAAACGAAAGCAATCGGCCGTGGAAGGATGGTCCCGGCGAGCAGCTTGTAGTTTTCCTGCGGAGACAGGTCAAGGGCGTTGAAGGTGGTCATGTGCACTTAGGATGCAATGGCCAGCCGCAATCCGGACTGGAGAGGTTTGCACCAGCTTTGGCGGCGTTTGAATCGTGTTGAGGTCTTAAGACGAAAGCCTTCGGCTTCGGTTGGGAGGACAAAGGTCGGCGTACGCAGGGGCGGAGCTGGAGGGTTGGTATTGGCGGAGCGTTCCGCTTTGGCCAGGCGAAGTGGGTATCGTTGATTTTGCTCTGAGCAGGTTTGTGGTGTTTCTGCTTAAGCGGTTGCGCAGAAGCCGCAGGTCCTTCGGGCCCACTCCGGAGGATGAATCTCGGTGGCGTGCGGAAGGCGGACATTCGCTAATCGTACGGACTTGGCACGAGGTTACGGACTTTATGTAAGTTCCGAACTTTGCGTGATGCTACGAACTACTACGGAGAGCCAGGGCAAATTACCTGAAGGTGTCGAGCGAACAAACGATGGACACGGGCTTTTTCGCCAATAAAAGGCCAACCTGGATCCAGCCGGAAACACCATGGCACCAGGTAATTTGCTCTATGAAGGCTGCATCTGGCCGCGTACCTGCGGGCTTTCGTAGAGGGAGAGGTCGCGGGTCACGATGGTCAGACCGGAAGGCGTTACGAAGTAATTTTTCTTGTCCTGCTCCAGGTCGTATCCAATGACGGTCCCTTCCGGCAGGTGAACATCGCGATCGATGATGGCGCGCCTGATGCGGCAGTGACGGCCGATGTTGGTGTGGGTAAAGATGATGCTCGAGTCGATATCGGCGTAGGAATTCACGCGCACATCCTGCGAAAGAATGCTGTTCCGTACGACCGCGCCAGAGACAATGCAACCCTGGGAAATCACCGAACTGATTGCCATACCGGTACGACCGGGCTCGCCGAAGACGAACTTGGCGGGAGGATACTGCCGCTGGCGGGTCCGCATGGGCCACGCATTGTCGTAGAGGTTGAAGACCGGCGAAACGCTGACCAGGTCCATATTCGAATCGTAATAAGCGTCGAGCGTGCCGACGTCCCGCCAGTAAAGGGCCTGTTTCTTGTTCTCGTCCACAAAGTTGTAGGCAGTCATTTTGTACTTGCCGAGAATGCCGGGAAGAATGTTGTGACCGAAGTCGTGTTTGGAATCGGGGTCTTCTGCATCTTTCATCAATGCGGGCAGCAGTACGTCAGTGTTGAAGATGTAAATGCCCATCGACGCGTCAACCATCGAGGGATTGAAGGGCGAGCGGAGTTTAGTCTCTTTCGGCTTCTCGTCAAATCCCACGACGTCACCGTTTTTTGCCACTTCGACGACCCCAAAGCGCGAGACTTCGGAGGGATCGATCGGAAGGGTAGCCAGAGTGACATCGGCGCCAACATCGTTGTGGTGCTGAAGCATGCGGCTGTAATCCATTTTGTAAATGTGATCGCCGGAGAGGATGATGACGTGCTTGGGCTGCTCTGAGCCAATGGAGTAAATGTTCTGGTAAACCGCATCGGCGGTGCCCATATACCAATTGGCACTGACCCGCTGCATGGGTGGCAGGATTTCGATGAACTCACCCAGCTCCTGGGCAACAGCGCCGCTCCAGCCCTCGCGGATGTGCCGGTTGAGTGACAGGGCTTTGTATTGCGTCAGGATGTAGACACGACGAAGTCCGGAGTTGATGCAGTTGGAGAGGGTGATGTCGATGATGCGGTACTGGCCGCCGAAGGGTACGGCTGGCTTGGCGCGATCCCGTGTGAGGGGGAAGAGTCTTTCCCCGGCACCACCGGCTAGCAGTACTCCAAGCGTGTCCTTCATCCCGATCATGTGGTTTCCAGCCTTCTCTGCGCCGTTGGCGCTCTTGTCTCACAATGGACTGCCTGGCGCCGAAAAAGTTACGCCCTTATGAACCGGCAAATCCTATCACGGTGAGTAGCGTGGTTTTAAGAGTGTGTCGTCGAAGGCCGCCGGGCGGTCAGCGATTAGACGCCGTCTTCCTGAGCAGATTGTCCTTGATCCTGGCCACCCTGGTCGTCGCCTTGCATGGAAATGCGGAGAGAGCGGAGAAACTTAACATCCTGCGAGGTAAACCCCGATCCATCTGCCGGTGCACTCAGGTGACCGATGATATCCGGTTTGGAAGCATCGGGGAGGGCGGGTTGCTGCTCGACTTCATTCAGGCCGATGGTCGCTTCGAGCATCAGCAGTACATCAAAACCGTGGCGACGAATGTCCTGGACGACACCGGCGATCTGCTCTGATTCAGAGACCGACTCGTGGATGGCTTCGCCGAGCTGCTGAATGAGCTTCTTCATACGCTTGTCCAATGTGTGTGTCCCTCCGGCGAACCCGCCATGAGTTGATCAGCGTCCAGGAGGAATGGACCCCGGAGCAGATCAACACCATGATGCTCATGTCTTTACCTTACTTCTGATGTGCGGCCGCCGCAATGTGGTGCAGGCGCCGGAAGAAACTTTTTATCGCGTTGCACTTCCCGCCTTCCCCGTCCGCAGTGGAAGGGTTGGGTATGATTACGGTTCGCTTCCTGGTTTGCCGTTGACTTGTTTGCGGACTTGTTTGCGTGGCGGCGTGAACATCCAGTCGCGTCACTGGTATTCTTTGGAGTTGCGACACAATTGTTCTCGCCGGGAGCCATGGAACCCAATTCATTTGGTCGAAAAGTAGGCATTGGCGTACGCGTAGCGGGAAATATCGCTCGCGAGCGAGCCGCTGCTGCCGCGCGCCGGTCTGCTGCGCAAGCGGCGGCACAGCCATCTGAGCAACCTAGCGGGGCAGCACGACCGGCAGTGGTTCTTCCCTCACAGCAGGAACTGAAAGCACGCGGCCGCAAGCTGGGGCGGGGCATTGAACGCGGGACCAAGAGCTTCACTCAATCTGTTCTCGGTCCATTCGCGCATGCAGGCAGTGTTCTCTGGCTGGAAATCACGGGTTGTTTCTTCGCTTTGTTCGCTGCCTTCTTTGCACAGAATATGTATGTCCTCCGGGCCCAGTATGCGGCAGGACCGCTGCATCAGAAGTTCCTTCTCTATGGGTTTCTGACCCTGGTATTTCTCTATTTCTCCAGCAGTTCTTTTCTGCGGGCACGCAGGAAGTCACGCAAGCAGAAACAGGCGCGGGGATGAGTGCGCGGCTGTCTGGAGACGGGAGCAGGATGTGCAGGATAGAGGCCCGATGAGCCCGGACGATAAGGCGGCCTACACTTCGGATGACCTGGAAGAGGCCGGCTTCAAGGAGGCAAGCGACCTGGGCCGGCCAGGCGAGTACCCGTTTACCCGTGGTACGCAGCCTTCAATGTACCGCGGACGGCTTTGGACGATGCGGCAGTATGCCGGGATGGGGGACGCGGAAGAATCCAATCGCCGTTACAAGTTTCTGCTGGCCAATGGAACGGCCGGCCTATCCGTAGCGTTCGATCTGCCGACACAGATCGGTTACGACTCGGATGATGCGATGTCGCTGGGTGAGGTCGGCAAGGTCGGAGTGGCTATCGATTCGCTGGAAGATATGGAGCGACTGTTCGATGGTATTCCGCTCGATCGAACGTCGACATCGATGACCATCAACGCGACGGCGAGTATCCTGCTTGCCCTGTATGTCGTGACCGCGCGCCGCGCCGGTGCTGATTGGTTGAAGCTTGCAGGCACTGTACAGAATGACGTTTTGAAGGAATATATCGCACGGGGAACGTACATCTATCCGATCAACCATGCGATGCGGATCATTACCGACATGTTCGCCTGGGCCCGCACTGAAATTCCTGAGTGGAATACGATTTCCATCTCCGGCTACCACATGCGCGAAGCCGGTTCGACGGCGGCGCAGGAGATAGCCTTTACGCTGGCGAACGGTATGGCCTACGTGCAGGCTGCGATTGCCGCAGGATTGGACGTCGACACTTTCGCTCCGCGGCTTTCCTTCTTCTTCAACGCGCACAGTGATTTTCTCGAAGAGATCGCAAAATTCCGGGCTGCGCGCAAGATCTGGGCGAAGGTGATGCGGGAGAGCTTTCACGCGCAGAACCCGAAATCCTGGATGCTGCGTTTTCACACGCAGACGGCGGGGTCGACGCTGACCGCGCAGCAGCCGGAAAACAATATTGTGCGGACCGCGATCCAGGCCATGTCGGCGGTACTGGGAGGGACGCAGTCACTGCACACGAACGGCTACGACGAAGCGCTGGCGCTGCCGACAGAAGACGCTGCGCGCATTGCGCTGCGCACGCAGCAGATCATCGCGTACGAAAGCGGGGTGTCGCAGATTGTCGATCCACTTGCTGGTTCGTATGCAGTCGAGAGCCTGACGCTGCGGCTGGAGCGGGAGGTGACGGCGTATT
>CAZZXL010000189.1:0-9391 GCA_964658035.1 uncultured Acetobacteraceae bacterium | reverse complement strand
AGACCAGTCGTGCCATTGATGCGCATTGCCGGCTTTGCGCCTGCCGTGGACGAACCGGCGGAGGCTGCCACTTCGCTTCCGTCAATCCGTACTTTGTAGCTCTGGGTAGTCGTGCAACCGCGACACTCCCCGGTGCGCAAAGTAAAGGGATAACTACCCGGCCTGGGCGCCGTTACATAGCCCGACCACCGAACCGCAAAGCCGCTTTCGTCACCGCCAGGGAGCGGGTTAACTCCGTTCCAGTCGAAGTTCATCTCAGGATCAATGCGTGTTTCAATCGGGCTGCCACGGAATGAGGCCGAAGCAAAATACTCTGCTTTGAGTCCCGAGTCGGTCGAAGTTTCGTCGGGGTGAAGCATGGTGCGGGCGACCGGCATGCCGAAGCCATCAACATAGGGAGCGCCGGGTGCGTAGATGATTTTCGTGCCATTCATAGCGGAACGAAGAGCATCAACAGGCATGACAGGATCATGCGGCGTGCCGTTGTAGTTGCCCTCGATTGAAGCCAGCGATGCCGCGTTGGGACCGATGACGGCGATGGTCTTGTACCTGCCCGGCGTCAGCGGCAGAATCCCGTCGTTCTTCAACAGCACCATCGATTCGTCGGCTGCGCGCAGGGCAACCGCGGTGTTTGCAGGGGCGTGTACGGCGCTGAAGGGAATCTGCTGGTAAGCGACCTTCGACGCAGGATCGAACTGCCCGAGCTTTATACGTGCCTCGAAAAGGCGCGCAAGGCTTGCATTGATGTCCGACTCTTTGACCAGGCCCGCCTTCACAGCTGCACCCAGTGATTCATACGTCGAACCGCAATTTGTATCTGTCCCGGCAAGCAGGGCGTCTTTGTCGGCATGCTCCGCATCCGGCTCAATCGCGTGTGTATTGGGCTTGAAGAAGTCATCGATGGCTCCGCAATCCGAGGTAACAAAGCCGTGAAACTGCCAATCTTTCCGCAGCACATCTTCCAGCAGCAGCTTGCTGCCGCATGCCGGCTGCCCGAAAAGGGAGTTATAGGCGCACATGATTGAGTCCGCCTTCGCGTCCACAATCGCCGCCCGAAACTGTGGCAGATACGTATCCCACAAGTCGTGCTCGGAGGGAGCGACATCAAACTTATGCCGATCGCTTTCCGGGCCTGAGTGCACGGCAAAGTGCTTTGGCGTCGCAATCACTTTGAAATACTTCGGATCGTTTCCCTGCAGACCCTTGATAAAGTTCACTGCCAGTTGAGCAGTCAGGTAGGGATCTTCGCCGTAGGTCTCCTGGCCCCGTCCCCAGCGTGGATCGCGGAAGATATTGATATTCGGCGACCAGAACGTCAGGCCGAAATAGATGTCGTGGTTGCCTTCCCGCAGCGCCTGGTTGTTCTTGGCCCGCGCTTCGGTGGAGATGACGTCACCGATCTGCGCAAAGAGCGCGGTATCCCACGTAGCCGCCATGCCGATCGCCTGGGGGAACATCGTTGCGTACCCGGAGCGCGCCACACCATGCAAACCCTCATTCCAGAAGTCATAGGCAGGAATCCCCAGGCGCGGAATGGCGGCCGAGGCGTTTCCCATTTCCGACACCTTCTCGTCAAGGGTCAGGTGGCTTACCAGGTCAACTGCACGGTCGTGAGGATCCATTCCGAAGTTCTGAAAAGACTGCGGTGCGACCTGGGCGAAAGCATTGCCGGTGGCCAGAGCCAGTACCAAAAAAAATCGCATGGAACAAACTCCCGTAAGGTTGACGAATGAAGACGGCAGCATGAAAAGTTTTGCCGCTGTCGCAGATAATTCTGGTTCCGGAATTATTGCTTGTCTACTAGCGGGAAATCTACCCGCCATGGAAAAAAGCTGCCAGTGGCGAGTGTAAAGGATGTTCGACATCCACGCGCCCCGGCAGGCAGCTGGAGGAAACGTGATGGAATGGTCAAAAGGGATCCCCTCTGGACATTTTTTCACACGTAAAATTCTATCTGCTGTGCTGCTCCGGTTTGAACGAAGCTTTGCATGCATTTGAAGATGCGTAGACAGCGAAGAACAAAAGGCCCTGCTGCTGTGCATAGCCTGCCTGGGGACGCCTGTTCACCAGGAGCCCACGAAGCGGTATCCGGCAGGCGAGTAATCGAACGAGAGGTTGCTTGTGCGCTGGCGAGAGTTCTAGGCGTAAGGGAGTCTTGCAAAAACTTGGGCGGATCCTGAGCGATGCCTGCATGTTCAACCCATGCTTAAGTTGACAGGCTCCTATCCGGTTCAAGCTGCTGTTCCTCTTCCTCGGGCATCATCGCAGGCACGTGAATGGTAAATACTGTCCCTTCACCGAGCACGCTGTCGACCGTAATGTGGGCGCCCATGGCGTGACAGAGTTGCTGGCTGATGGCCAGCCCCAGGCCGCTGCCGCCATGCTTCCGGGTGGCAGACCCATCAACCTGGGAGAAATTTCGGAAAAGCTTCTCGCATCCTTCAGGCGATATGCCCATGCCCGTGTCACGCACCGTCCACAGAATCCACTTGCCATCTTCAGCGGCGGAAGGCTGAATGTCGAGACTGATCTCGCCGTTCTCCGTGAACTTGCACGAGTTGCTCAACAGGTTGAGCAGGCACTGGCGAAACCGCATGGGGTCGACCAGGAGCAGGCCACTCCACAGATCCGGGTTCACGCGCACAGCATTATGATGCGCCTTGGCCAGGATTTCGACCGTTGACAGAACATCCCGGAGCAGTTCGCTGGCCGGTGTCGGCTCCAGGTAGACTTTCATCTGACCGGCTTCAATCTTTGAAATGTCAAGAATGTCGCTGATCAGTGTGAGTAGATGCCTGGCTGAATAAAGCACTTTCTCGAGGTCTGCCACGGTGCCTGCTGCCGCAATTTCAACAGCATCCTCGTGTAGCATCTCGCTGTAGCCGATAATCGCATTCAGGGGCGTACGCAGTTCGTGGCTCATGTTTGCCAGGAATGCACTCTTCGCTCGATTAGCTTCTTCGGCCGTCCGCTTGGCAAGTTCCAGGTCCCGCTCCACCTGTTTTCGCTCGGTCAGTTCTTTCTGGAGATCGCTGGTACGGGCCGCCACCTTATCCTCAAGACTGGCATACGCCCCTTGCAATTCCAAGTCGCGTTGCTGGATCTGGTCCATCATGGCGTTGAACCGGTCCATCAGTACGCCGGTCTCATCGTCAGAATAGCGACTGGCGCGCAATTGATAATTCCTTTCACTCGACACCTGCGTCGCTATGTGTGTCAGCGCGATGATCGGTCCTGAAATAATCCGCTGCACAAAAGACGACACGGTCGCAGCGAAGAAAATACTCAGCAACAGCACGCAGACCATCGTCTCAACCGATCGTATGAGCAGATGGTACATATCTGCCAGACCGACATCGAGATAAAGATACCCGACCCTCTCCGTCTGCATCCTGACGTTGCACAGGATAAAGAGGTGCCGGCGCGTAAATTGAAGGGCCGGAGCAGATGGCAGAACGGCAGCAACAGGCGCACCGGCAGCGGTTCGCGCCGGAGGAGCGGTTTGAAGAATCAAGGCAGCCGGGCGACCGAGTATCCCGGGCGGCGGACACGCAGCCTTTCGGCCCGCTGCCTCGAAGCTGGCGACCACTTTGCCGTCTTTGTCATAGAGACAAGCCCGCTGAATCCGCGGATCAGCGCGCAGCATCGACAGGTTCTCTTTCGCAGCAAGCGCATCGTCGAACAGCAACGCAGGGGCGCTGCTCTCGGCCACCAGCTGCGCTATCGCCGCTTCTTCCGTCTTCAGCGTGCTGCGATAGTTCACCAGCTGGTAAACCCAGAGGAACATGCACGCAATCACGACTGTCAGCGAGGCTGTAGACGTGAACAGGAGAATCAGTTTCCGGCGGATCGAGTAGTGGTAAAAAGACTTCTTCATCTCAAGCAATTCTCCCGGTGCCGCCCATCCTGGCAGTATCCGAGTCGGGATACCGCGAAAAACCGCCCTCAAAGGTTGAGCCGGGAGAGGCGTCCTGCGATTGCCGCTCCATCAACTCCACTCCGCCCGTGCCTTCTGCAAACTGGTCGTCAATCATGGAAACGGCCTCGATCGCTCTCCTTTAGCAAGGACTGCCTGCATTGAGAATTCCCTAATGGGTCACGGTCGCCAGGCGAAGCAATTTTGAACTGATGGTGAGACCGGATCGCTGGGCTCGCGCCAGGTCAACTTCGATCCGGACATGCTCATCCATTGACGGCAGTCCGATGACCTGGTTCAAACCCGGAGCGTTCGCTTCCTCAGAAATGGTCAGGACGCTGCCCTTCATGACATCCGGCAAAGCTCGATTCTGTTTCTTGCTTTCCGCGGCTGCAACGTACAGGATGTGGCAACTGTTAGCCGCATCAAGATTGTCCAGGTGCACCACTCTTACCGGTCGTCCGCTGACCGTCTGGTTCTCAAGGAAGTGATCGACATAAGGCCCGATGGGATCAACCCCCAGGAGGCAAACGACAAACTGCGGATGGCTGGCATCGAGCTTCGCCGCAGGCCACTCGATAAACCGGGCAAGATTGAGCAGCATTGCCGCCCGGATAGCGTATTCGTCCGCTGAGCCGGCCTGTGCCCTGGCTGCCGGGCTTTGGCCGAAGGGCAGAACGAGCAGCAGGATGAACAGCGCCCGGGTGCTGTTCCACAGGCGGGGTGATTTGCTTCCGGAGACAAGGTTGAGCCCACCGAGGTTCAACTCAAAAGCTCCAGATCGCTTTTAAGAAAAGCGAACGAGGTACGAAGGCCGGCGCATAGAAGCCGGTGGAATCGCCAAACTCAAGATGCCTCGGCGTGAGCAGGTTCGTTCCGCCGGCCTCGAATGCTAGAGAATGGTTAAGCTTGTGACTGATGCGCAGGTCGATGCGCGTGTAGGGGGGCACGCTACCGCTGCCGGTTTCAGAAAAAATTCCCGGAGATGCCAGGCTCCCGACATAGGAAATAAAACTGTTCGCATTCCACTGCTGGGCGAAGGCCCAGGAAGAGGATAGAGAGTAGGAGTTATGGGGCGCGTTCCACTGTTCTGTACTTGGCGCAATGTCTACTATCGTCGGCCTCAGACGGGCCTGCATCGAGGTATATCCGCCCACAAAGGAAAGCGTGCCGGTAGGCTTCCAGGTAACACTCCCCTCGATTCCGACGCTCAGGGCATCGAAGCCATTCGCGAAAACGAACGGTATCACGATAGTTGTTCCTGACCCAGTTACGTTAAACGCGGGAAGCCCCTTCTGCGTGCCGTGCAGACGCCGTGTACGGTCCGCAAAGGACGCCAGGTCCAGCGTCACCACACGACCCAGGGACCTGCGATAGCCTGCTTCGTAGGCGACCAGGATCTCAGGCTTGAAATTGGGATTTCCCTGCAGCGTCCCCTCGAGGACTAAACCATCTTTACTGCCGAGCATCAGGGGCAACTTCAGATACTTGTCGTCGATCGAAGGGGAGACGGCTGCACGCGAGACGGCTGCCCACACCGACTGCTCATGAGTCGCCTGCCACAGAATGCGGGCGCTTGGCTGAATCTCGAAGCCGGCCAGACTGCTGTTCTGTATCTTGCTGCCCAGGGTCGCAATGAGTCTTTCGGGGACAAGCGTAACTTCATCCTGAAAGAACCCGTCAGCCAGATGATTGGTGTAGTCCTCGAGAGTCGTAGGAAGGGTTACGCCGGTGAAGTGATCGGCGGTGAACCGGTACTCTGCGCCCCACACCACATCCTGCCGGGAGGAAACCGGCACATGGTCCTGGAAGTCGAGGTCAAAGGTACGGGTACGGGCGCGGCTGCCCAGTTCATGGCGAGATTGATCGTCGAAGTAAAACTGCAGGGCCGTATGGGCGCCTGGAGAACTATGCTCCCACCGGCTGAGCAGATAGCCGCCGACGGTTGAGCCGTCGTCCTCGCCGCCCGGTCCCACCGGCAGTACGAGTTCCGGCAGTACCTGCTGCTTCAGGTGACCCCTATAAGTGTCGCCGCTGGTCGTGATCCAGTCGGAGGCGCTTCTCTGCCAGTCCAGTCGACCGCCCCCGCGCAGCATATTCTCGCCATCGAATGCTTTTCCGCCGCGGTAGAGATCAAAAGGCTGCCGGTCCACAAAGCTGGTAAATGCCCGGTACTGGACCCCACTGCCGAGTCTTCCCCCATACCGTACATTGGCGGTCCCGCCGATCCGGCTATAGCTGCTCGACGCCTCCGGGCCGAACGTGTTGCGGGCGCGCCGGGTGATGATGTTGACCACGCCGTTCACCGCATTAGTCCCCCATACCGCGGCCCCGGGGCCCCGGATCACCTCGATCCGCTCAATGTCCTCAAGCGGCAGATCAATCTGGTCCCAACGGACGCCGGAATAAATCTCTGAGTAGACGGTGCGGCCATCGACCAGGACCAGCAGCTTGCCCGCATAAACACTGTTGAACCCGCGCGCACTGATCGCCCAGGTTGAAGCGCTCAGCTGCGCTACCTGCATCCCCGGCACCATCCGCAGCAGCTCCGGAATACTCGACAGCGAGGAGCGTGCAATGTTCTCCCTGGTAATGACAAAAACCGCGGCCGGCGTTTTCCACAGGTCTTCTTCTTTCCGTGCAAACGAACTGACGCTGATATGCATCTCGGTCAGCTCTTCGAGACTGGCGCTCGTCAGGTCGACGCCTGTCTGTGAGTCCGCGAAGGGTGTCAGGACGTGGCAGAGCAGCCCGGCAAGAATGTATGCGGTCAGCCTCATCGCGGGCGGGCAGGCGCACCGGACGTGTCACCATCGCCCGCTTTTACTACTGTCAACACCGGTAGCGTAAATACTGGGGGCGCCAACACCCGTAGCGTCGACGCGGGCGACACGAACACGGGTGGCGTCAATACCGGTAGCGTGGCATTGAGATCGGAAGACAGAAAGATCTCCATCTTTGCGGCATTGATCGGTTTTGAATAGAAATACCCCTGGCCAAGCAGGCAGCCGAGGTCCTGCAATATGCGGCTATGCGCAAGGGTCTCAATTCCTTCTGCAACTACCTGCAACCCCAGGTTGCGCGCCATCACCAGGATGGACTCGATCATAAGGCTCGAAGAAGGCTGGTTCGGGTCCAGCCCGCCAATAAAGGAACGGTCTATCTTCAACAGGTCAAACGGCAGCTCCCGCAGGTAGCTCAAAGATGAGTAACCGGAGCCGAAATCGTCAATGTCCAGCCGGATGCCGAGCGCCTTGAGCGCGTACATCGTCTTGCGCGCCGCCGGCAGGTCTTCAAACAGCGAGCTTTCCGTAATTTCAAGATGAAGCGAGGAGTTCGGAAAAGAGGTTGCCAGCAGCGTAGCCTCGACCTGTTCCACCAGGTCGACCTGTTTGAATTCGAGCGCCGATATATTGAGCGAAAGTTCGAGCGGCGGCCGGGCAGGAAAAAGCTGGTTCCAGGCGCTCACCTGGCGACACGCGTTTTCCCGCACCAGTTTGCCGATCTCGACAATAATCCCGGTAGTCTCCGCTAGACGGATGAAAGAGTCCGGCTGCAGGAGTCCGCGGGTTGGGTGGTTCCAGCGCAGCAGCGCTTCTACGCCATAGGTCCGGCCGTCGCTTAGGTTCACTTTCGGCTGATAATAGATTTCAAATTCGTTCCGTTCCACAGCCTGGCGGATATCCTGCTCGAGTTCCAGCTGCTGCACCGCCTCTTGGTGCATGCCGGGCTCGAAGATGGCGAATTGGCCCCGTCCCTTCCGCTTCGCAATGTACATCGCGACATCCGCCTCACGCAGCAGTTCCTCCGGCGTCGTGTGCAGATCAGTACCCATGGCGCCCCCGATACTAAAAGCGCAATGGATGGTGTGACCCAGCAGATCATACGGAACCTTCATGGTTTCCTGTATGCTCTCGGCGAAGGTCCGCAGCGATTCCTGCGTTGCTCCCGATTTCAGCAGGATAGTGAACTCATCGCCGCCCACCCGTGCCGCCACGGCACTGACAGGGGCTTTCGACAGTCCATCAACGTTACCCGTCAAGCGTTCCAGCCGTCGCGCTATGGCGATCACCAGGGCATCGCCGGCGTCATGGCCGAGAGTGTCATTCACCGCCTTGAAGCCGTCGAGATCAAGAAACAGGAGGGCAAACTCCCTCCGGCTGCTGTTACCACCCGCAGCCGTTTGTGCCGTCATCACAGATTCAAGATCGCCCAGAATCGACAGCCGGTTAGGCATGCCGGTCAAAGCATCCCTGGTCTTTTCTTCGGTCACATCCGTTTGCGACCCGGCGAGACGAACAGCTTTGCCTGTCCTGTCCTTCATCACCATGCCGTGGCAGGACATCCATCGTACAGCCCCGTCCTGCCCCAGCATCCTATAGGAGCATTGCAGTGCATCCGCCTCACCCTTCACATGCGCATCGATCGCGTTGAGCACAGCCTGCCGGTCCGCGCCCAGGATGCGGCCGAACCACTCCTCAACCCTGCCTTCAACCAACTGGTTCTGAAGACCCAGCATCTCCTTCCAACGGGGAGAGAAGTAAATTTCATCCGTTTGGAGGTTCCAGTCCCACAGGCCTTCCCGCGAAGCCCGTGCTGCCAGGGCATAGCGCTCCTCGCTGCGCCGCACTACCTCTTCGCTGTGCTTACGCGCAAGCTGTGAGCGGATTCTAGCCAGGGCTACCTGGTAATCGACGGGCTTGGTGATGTAATCATTTGCCCCCGCATCCATGGCGAGCGCGATCCGGTCACTCTCCGCCACCGCTGTCACCATCACGACCGGTAAAGCCTCCGGAGAGTACTGCTGCCGCAGCTGGTGGAGGACGTCAGCGCCGCTCATCTCCGGCATCATCTGGTCCAGCAGGATCAGGTCATAAGACTTCTGCTGCACCATGGCCAGGGCCATACGTCCACTCGAAGCCACTTCCACCGCAAAACCGCTGCGGCTGAGCCGCCGCGAAAGCATGTCGAGGTTCAGTTTCTCGTCATCGACGATAAGAATCGAATTCTGCATTGACCGCTGCAACTCTTTCATTGCATAAGGCCAACGGTGAGCAATCCGTCACAATTGCAGTTCATTCGGGTAATCGAGACAGGATAAGCATGCCTAGAGCGGCCGCCTGGTGCGGGGATGCTCCTGATGAGAATTGTCAAGGTCAGCTTGCCTTTCTCAGAACACGCTTGGCACGCGTCATCTACATCGGCAAGCCACGACCGAACGTTCAACGCTGCTCATTGACTCATCGGCGACGAGAGAAAAATCTTTAAAGGAGTGGCGCACACAAGCAGACCTGCCGCCGCTGCTCACAACACCCTTCAGAGCACCGCTTGCACAGTCGATCGACTGAACCCGGTTCAAACTACTCGCCGACCAGCCTCATCCCATCGGCAGACGGCACGGCACCGTAACTGTTCCAAATGCAGAAGAATACGTTCAGCGTCAGGTGCATACATCGCCGCGTGCATAGATAATCG
>CAZZXL010000188.1:0-9439 GCA_964658035.1 uncultured Acetobacteraceae bacterium | reverse complement strand
CTCCTTGTCCAGTCTCTCTCTTATCCACTGGCACATTTCAAGCCGGGCACTCCACGGCGGACGTGCGCGAAGCTGTGTCGTAAGGCCGGCGGGAATCTCGAGCAGATTCAGTTGCTGCTTGGGCATGCTTCTGTCGCGACGACGGAACGCTATCTCGGTACGCAGCTTGATTTGGTTATGGCTGTGAACAACAGCCTGGGTCTGGAGATCTAACTTCTATCCGGATTGCTTAGGCTTCATCCGAAAGTGAACAAGGGCTCCTCTATAAAAGCAACTTTCCCCTAATGTTTTGAAGTGCCTTCAATTTGTTCTAACGCTACTCGACTGCTGGTCGATTCCGGCTGCAGAGAAACTCCAGCCGAGGCGTCCTTGTAGACTTGTTTAAGAATTGGCTCAGCCTCCGATGGGCGATGTTCAGCAACCAGTACCTGCCCAAGCAAGAGTCGCGAATCCAGCAAGCGCTTATCATTCGCAGGTAGGCGATCCGCCTCGATTAACACAGCTTCTTCGAGCGCACGGTGTGCTTCAGGCAGCCTATGCAATTCTACGTAGAGCTTGCCTTCGTTAAAGAGCATGCTGCCAAGGCGGTAATCCTTATTTGGGAAGAGGGAGCGATACTGGGCTGCAGCACGCTGGTAGTAGATCAGCGCAGACTCCTTTTGATCAAGGGCGCGTTCGGCTCCCCCCAGTGCAGCCAGGGTGTGGGCAGATTTTTCATTAGCATCATTTAGGAAAAGCGTCTGGTCTGTTTTCCATGCATCCTGAAGCAACGGCAGCGCTTCCTGCGCTTTTCCCTGTTGGACCAGCGCGTCACCGAGGGTTGTTTCTGCGCTTGCGATCTCCATGTGCCCGAGGGGGAACCAGTCGCGATAAATTGCCAGCGCTGCTCTTCCATCCTCTTCGGCTTTCGCGGATTGACCAAGGATGCTCTCTAGTTGAGACCGCGTGATGAGACCGGCACCAACGTCGGGATGCCTTGCGCCAAGTCTTTGGCGGTCAATGGCCATGCTTTCATCGTTGAGTCGCAAAGCGTCAATGACATGTCCTAGGTATAGATTTGCTAAACCTAAGTCATTGAGTGCTTCCGATCGGTCAGCAAGCAATTCAGGCCTTCCTGCATTCTTCAGAAGAGCTTGCTGGAGCATGGGTACTGCTTCTCTGTACCGGCCTAAATCAATCAGAGTGCTTGCTTCCCTTACTTGTGCGCGCATAGTTTGAGGATCATTTATGGCCAGAAGTCGAACATCGATGGCATAGGCGCGCTTGGCCAACATTAAGGATTCATCTTCCAGTCCTTGATCGTCACGTAATGAGCTTAGAGCTACCAATGTTCCAGCGACCTGGGCAGAATTCGATCCGAAGACCTGCGTCTGTTCTTTGAGCGACGTTTGTAAAAGCGCGTCAGACTGATGAAAGAGTCCTAGTGATTCATACACCTTCCCCAGTATGAGAAACATTTCAGCTTGTTGTTGCGGATCGTTCTCGAGAGCACGCGCTTCGCGGACGCCTCTATCGAGCAGCGACTCAACAGTTAGCCCATTCTTTGGCAGCCCGGCGTCACCTTCCGATAAGAGGCTCTCGGTAAATGCCTCCATCTTTTGAGCACGGGCGGCGTCTCTGCGGGCGGCATCGCGGGACTGCTCTGCGCGGTAGGCGAACCAAAGGCTCGCGCACAAGCCAGCTGCCAGTGTCAGTATCGCTAAAACGATCCAAGGTCTGAGTAACCGCTCCCGTTCGAGCGCTTTCTCGTCACGTTCTTCTTTTGCAAGAGTTGCCTGCTTCTGGGCCTCCTCCGTACGGCGAGTCTCGATTGAGCGCAAGAGCTTCGATAATTCTGCGGCCGTCTCCATTCGCGCGTCGGGATCAACATGTGCAGCCTTGGCTATATCCCGTCTCAAAAGCGGATCAGCAACTCGGCTCTCCCATCCGGGGGACGGAGGCTGCAGAAAGTCTCCAATTGCAACCTGGTAGAGTATGACGCCAAGAGCATATACATCAGCCGGCATAGTGGGTCTCAAACCCGAATTATTTTCGTTGTTCGTTTCGGGAGCCCTATACATGCCGGTACCCACAGCACCGCGAGATTGCTCACCATCTTGAAAACCATGTGCAGTGATATCAAACTGCCGTAGACGTTCAGGTTCGTTCAGAGAGGCCACGCCAAAGTCGGCCACCTTGACCTGCCAAACATCCGTTCCATGGCCACTCTCCTGGCTCTTCAACACGAGTACATTGGCCGGTTTGAGGTCATTGTGGAGGATGCCAAGTGATTGGGCAGCAGCGACTGTTTCTGCCAGATCCGCGACCAGGCTGACGCGTTGATCTAAGGACATTTCCTTGAAGTCGTCGGTCTCCGCAAACGCCAACAGGTTCACTCCGCCATATTCGCTTTCAATAAAGTAGGGGGCATCCTCAAGTTCCCAGTCCAGGATGCGCACGAAATTGCTCATGTTCGGGAGCGATTCCCGCAGCAGGCGCGCTAGAGTAACTTCTCGCTGAAGGGCACGCAGCCGTACACCGTCTACCGCGAACTTGAAGACTCGCACCTCATGGGTCTTTATGTGTTCAGCCAGCCAAACAGTAGCGGGCTTGCAGCTGTCGAGCGGTGCTTTGGCGATCCAGTTCGGCCGGAACGGGATTCCGTCCCCCACTGAGAGCTGGAGTTCCAAGGGGCTGGGACTTGCGTCGAGGACTTCGGCGACAGGAACTGCCATACGATAGCCAAGGTTGGGGACATTGAGGATAATCTCCTCGCGCTTGCCTCCAAATGCCAGACGAAGCTTACGGATTGCCGTGGTGAGGGAGTTGTCGCTGGCTCCTTCCTGCGTATTGCTCCAGGCAGCCCCAATCAGCTCATCTTTGGTAAGCACGTCGCGGGGACGCTCGAGCAACTGCACTAGGACATCAGCCGGCTTGGCCTCAATCTTGACGGGCGCGCCGTGCACCAGAAGCTGCCGACTAATCTCAATAAATTCGCACCACCCAAAATGCCAGCGGCGGCCTTCGCATGGCGAGTGACTGCGGACGCTAGTCGGTGGACCTACAGACCCATTTTGACCTGACATGATCAGCTCTTCACTTTTCTTCATAACTGGTGAATCCGCGTTAAGACGCAATTGACGGCTAGGAGCCATGCTTCTCTAGCCATCAGCAGGCAGCAACATTCTTCCACAGTTGAGGGCCGGGTCGACTGACATTGCACAAGTACCCGACATGAGAAGGAGAGGCAATGACGAAACGGGGCAGAGTATTGCGGGACACGAATATAGGTCCTGGACTGTTGACGGTAGAGGGTACGCAATATGCCTTTCTACTCGAAGGGATGTGGCGTTCGGAAGTACCACCTCGTACAGGGATGGCAGTGGATGTCCGCTTCAATGATGAAGGAGTTTTGGCCGAGGTCTACGCGGTTTCCGAAGGACACGCGGTGCTACTGGCCGAGCCGGGGATCACTACAGCAGAGAAAAAGGGACAAGGCAAAACAGCGATAGAAGATACATCCATCAACGTTGCCCTGATTGTCGAGGGCCCTAGGCCGCGCTCCCTATTTCCCTTGATAGTTGCCGAATTAACTATGCTGCTTTCCTTCTTTGCGCTGCCCAGCCTGCGGTTTGAATCAGTTTATTCGGGCCAAGGACTTTCGGGATGGGACACGGTCGGCTTCGATCCAGCAACCACAATAGTAAGTCATGGCTTGCCGAACCTGATCGCGATCTCATGTTTGTCTGTGCCGATCGCCGCGCCATTCATCAAGCATGCATGGGCACGCTTGCTCTACTGCGCTCCTTTAAGCTTCACGATTTTCGCGGTGATAGAGCTTGCAAACCAGATTCAAGACACCAGCAGAGTCGCTAGCAATGCGGTGCGAGAGACTTTTGGGGGTGCTGCTGCATGCCAGATGGCTCAGCACATCGGCGGCAACTTCAGCATGGGCGCTGGCGCCTACCTGGTTATCTTCTGCTCGATCTACCTGCTGACCCGGGCTTTCAAGCCTACGTGGCCGTCTAGCTAAGCGCAGCAATGCTACCAAGGAAGCTCTTTGCATCACCCCCCAACGTCGGAGGTCGGTGCCAACCGGGACGCGCGATCCTGTGCTCTTGAACTGAATCGCGCGAACGTAGCCCCACAACTATCAACCTCGAAAAGGGACCCTACTATGCTTATCCGTTCTCTCGTAGCTATTTCCTTCTGCTGCTGCGCTGGCCTACTTTACGCCCAGCAAACCAATCCCTCTACCCCCAATAATGCTGCTGAAAACCCCGAGTACGCCGCGGCGAAAGCGGCAGCTGAGGCAAACTGGCTGAATCCTCCTATGAGGACGAATGGGCTAAAGGATGTCGTGGGGGTGTTGACTCACGATGCGGATGAACTCAATGCAGTGCGTGCTCTCTATCAGAGTGCACCACCCTCCGTTAAGGGCGGGGTTGATGGATCGATGCTTCAGGCTGCGGGGACCATTAAGGCTTTTGGCTCAAACATTCTTACCGAGCATAAATGCGAACTCACGCCTCTTGCCGCAACGGTTGATCCGCTCTCCCGGGCTGCCACTCAACTCTCTGATTCAAGCGTCTGCCTTGGTGGCCAGCCAGCCGAAACGCTAGGCCACAAGATTGCCAATCAGGGCAATGTGAGAGCGCTGGAACGGCAATTTACTTTTGGAGCCTTCGGCCATGGAGACAAGGCCTTTGCGATGAATAAGGCTCTCGACCCCAAGTATGTTGCCAGTATCGACTTTGCGGTACAGCAGGTGGTGAATAACTTTTCGAAGAATGATATCGCGGCTGAGATGGCGCGCGAGCGGCAATCGCCGGGGGCGCCGCCGCAGGTCGTTGCTACCACCATATCGCCCAAATCATCTGTTCCTCCTCCTCCGCTACCTTCGCACCCAGCATCGACGATGTTGGACTTGCCTCCAGCCGAAGCCGGGTACCCACCAATGCACGCTTCTGATGCGGCACAGGATGGCTGCTGGTGGACTCCCTTTGTCAGTGAGAAATTTGGAATCGAGATGGCCGTCTTACATTGTGAGACCACTGGCTCGGCGGTAATTGCAGCTGAATCCACGAACGGCGTTACACTCGCCAGCTCCGGCGCTTCTTCTGCACCCGAACAGGTGCTCACACTTGCGACCAAACCGGCAGGCCAGACATTGGAAGCTGCCATCAAGCAGCAGTTCATCATGAAGCTCAAGAGTCCTGCTGCGAGACTCAGCTGTCAAGCTAAGTGTGAGCCGGCGAAAGACGGCTTGGTAACTTGCAGCGTCATCGCAACCGGTGCTTACTCCAAGCAGAAGAGGTTTAACCAGGAAAATGACTCTTCGGACGATCCATGCCCCGGGCTTTCATCGAACGATGCCATTGCCTATGCGTTCTTTGCACGTCCGTCCGAGTCCAGAACCAAGTTCCTGTTTTATTCCGCCGACGACCTAGGCGCCGCGCTGAACGAACCTACGATTCACTTCCTGACGCCGCAGCACTAAATTCCTGTCCCTCGAAGACGGAATACCAGTTGAATCTCAAGCTTCCCGTAGGGGAGGCACAATCCGAAAGTAGATGTATGAATCTGCCCTATGTATTTTGCGCTTTCCTTGCTCTTACTATCGTGGGCTGCAACTCCGCGGCGTCTAGCGACCAGAAAACAGTCGACAGGCATTATCCACAGGGTTACCGGAAGTGTGGGGCTCAGGAGTTGATATGTATAAATCTTGCTCAAGCTAGCTAAGGTCCGAAGGCAAATACTTAGGCCCGTGGTATCTCAATATCTTTAAAGGAGAAATCATGCTTCGTTTCGCAGGCGCAGTGCTAGCAATCGTCGGAGCAGTCATTGTTCTACCTCACTTCCGCTATGGCGTGTACTCGCTCTTCTCGTTCGGAACGCTGGTTGGTCTGGTAATCTTCTATGTCGGTCTCCAACTGGTGCGAGGAAAAAACCTTAGCGATAGCCCCTTTGAGGGCCCCTCGGCGAAGAGTCAGAACTACCCTCCCGGCTTCCAGCCCACTTACGCCCACAAGAACATAGCGATTGACACCACGGCGGCCACGGTGTGGCTCAGGGATCGTGGAACGGCTGTGATCAAAAAGGCAGACATCATCGGAGTGCAAGCCCAGAGTGACTCCAGCAATCACCAGACCAACATCGGTCCTCGCACAGTACATCTCCACTGCCGTTTGATCGTGCGTACCCGAGACATTGGCAAGCCTGTATGGACGATTCCATTCGATGCGCACTTTAGCCGCAGCGTTAGGGGCGGTAAAGCTAACTACGAGGAAGCACAGGCCTGGGAAGGCCGCATGCTCGCCTTCCTAGCCGCTTCCTAGACCAGGGCAATGGCCAACAGAACACCGGATCAACCGAAGCTGAAACAAAACCTGCGTCTGAATCTGTCGCCCTCTAGCCTAGCCGTCGAATGGTAAAAGGTTTCTAAGTTGCGCTAAGGAGTTAAATCTTTCTTCCTACAGCCCGGATGCCTGTAATTTTAAGGGGCCCTTATCGATGACGTTCGAGGTGATCCAAATGCTGACATTCGCCAGCTCGATTTCCCCTGTGGCTGACCCAGGAACTTGGGCCCAGATCATCAACAGCGTGCACGATTGGTTTGGCGTAATCGCGCTAAGTTTGTTGCTGGCCGGCTTTCTTGTTTTTTCTATCAGCAAGGAGTGGAAAAACAAGCCCTTAGTCCTAACGGCTGTCGTCGGATATCTCTTGCTGCTTGTTACGGCGATAATCTTCATTTCGATACCCAGACCTACACCGCCACAGAAGCCTTACGTTGATCCCAACCGCAAGCTCAGCTCCCGCACTGGGACCGCCACCCGCGCCCACAAGGATCGCAAAAACAGCTGATCGAGATAGTGGCGAGGTCAACTACAACTGCGAACAAACCATCAGCGGAGTGACAACCGGAGTAATTCAATTTGGCCCCCATCTCAAAGACCTCGATGCAAAAGCCGATTGGCCGGTGTCGGTGAATGCAGGTACTAAAGCCGCTTCGGTGGTCTACGAGAAAAATGCCGCAGGCGAGGTCACCAGCATCACAGGCGTCGGTTCGGTAACGGGGCAGAACAAACAGTGGACTGGTAATTGTCCAGGTGGTGGAAACGGGCATGTACACCTGCACGCTACATGGACCGAAGATAAGCAATGAGCATGTAATTCAGGGCTTGTACAAACCTAAATCGACGTTTAGGACTTGTACATGCGCCACTCGGCCTAGGCGGCTAGTCGCTTGTGCTTCGTTTCCATTCCTGAACCGGACGGTCGATCACGCCGCTTTTTCCACGACCGGATGCTCTATTTACGATAAGGTCACGCCGGAGCTCCAGAGCGATCAAAACGTTCTCACGCACTATCTAAAGGCTCTTGGAAAGCTGGCTGCTGATAATGATCCGGGATAAAGCAAAACTTTAGGTGGATTGGGAGGACAGTTTAAAGATGCTGGACTCGCCAAAGATCAAGTTGGGGGCACCTCAAGAAAGGGAAATTTATGTACGCTAAGGCGCGCCGGAGGGGTTCCTGGATAGATGGCCTATGCCGGAGCGAGCAGATCAACAAGACTGGGGCCATCGGCAGCCCCAGCCGTGGCAAGTCTTACACCTGCACGAGCTGCAGCCTGCACTGGTTCGCTGCCCTCAACAAACCATGCGTGAGCGATGCGATCCATGCCGGCACCGACCAGAGGGGCTGCATTGCGAAGGCTTGATCTCAAACCAACCGC
The DNA here is from genome assembly GCA_964658035.1 of uncultured Acetobacteraceae bacterium. Taxonomy (GTDB): domain Bacteria; phylum Acidobacteriota; class Terriglobia; order Terriglobales; family Acidobacteriaceae. Next base: position 1,725 of record CAZZXL010000188.1, on the reverse strand, counting down.
ATCTGTCTTGCCTCCGTGTAGCACGATGTTTCGATTTCGATACAAGCCTCGGAATACGGTTGAAAGATGATTATTTATGTCGTTCAGCTTCTTTTGCGGATTTGCCAGGACTTCTTTGAGGCGGTCCACAGCCGCCAGATCTGCTGGCCTTGTGAGAAGAAGTGGGGAGCCAGTCTGTATGTACTCAAGAACACGAGCGGCTCGATCCCGGTTTGTTGCACACGCTGCAAGCTCCGTAGCTGACGGTCCTCCAAGGCTTTCAATTTTGTAGGAAAGTGCGGTCAACTCTGCTCTTGGAAATGAGGATGTAACAAGAGCTGCCATCCTGTAGCCCGCGCTTAACCGGTCTGGGTCACCTGGAGCGGTCAAGATCGCTTCGATTGCAGCCCAACCTCCAGCGACCGCGGTGCTTGGGGAACTTGCATCGAGCGGGCTGAGCAGTTCGATTGCCGAGTCAACCCTGCTAACGCTTGCTCCAGCGGAGTAGAGCTGGCTTTCTCGGTGGGGCGCATCCACTTCCACTCTTCGACGCCTTTGGCGGAGCGGGTACGATTTTGGTTGAGTTTTGATGTACACATCGGGGAGAGTCAAAAGCTGTCCGCGAGTTCCTAGCTGAACACGAGCTGCGAACCGATCTATCGTTTCGCCAGCTGCCTGCACTGCGCCCCAAGCATCTCGCGCTGAGACATCAAGCCACATGCCACCTGATTGGCGAAGGCCCTCTGTTCGAAAACCATTGTCCCTGAGCCACTGGATGACATCCTGCGGCCCAACCCATTGCTCTGGGAACCCGGCTTTGTTTGGAGGGCTTTCCCGAAACACCACGAGAATTTGGAATTGCTTCTCTGGCTTGAGGGCAAGGGAATGAGCCTCTAAAACAATCTCTGAAAGGGCTTGGGCCACTGGATTCTTGGTGAGGTTCCACCGCCACCAACCGAACAGGAACTCTGCCGAAAACCCAAGATCAAGCAAATGAGCGCCGATCGCCCTTGCACTTCGTTCTGCCTTCAACGCGCTTGCCGTGACAGAGTGTGCGAGAAGAGCGTTGCTCCAGCTCTTCAGGTAGCGACTCTCAATATCGTCGGCTATTTGCACTAGTTCCAGATACTCGATTGACCTGAAAATCAGGTCGCTCAACAGCAGCTTGTGCAGTTTCTTCTTGTATTGTGAACTTCCGACTCCAGGATCACCAGGCGAGACACCAGGATCGGTTCCAGCCAGAACAATCGCTGTGTCCGCAAGTGCTTTGACGGAATTTTGAAAAACTACCTTCGCAGCAACCATTTCGCTGGCTTCAAGAAGCTCTCGAAGCGTCAAGATGAGCCCGGTCGCCCATAAACGTCGATGCCAAGGTGTTCTGAAATCGAAGAATTCGAGCAAGCGGGCAGCTACGACAGAATCAAAGTTGTTGACGATCAGCATGATATGGATTATCTTACTTTTAGGGATCAAACCCGACACCTTGACGGAGGGTGTCTCTAAACGCCGAACTCTCTTAGAGCAGACGCCGCCAGATTTCACCCTCCCAAACCAATCAAGCCCGCCATTTATGGCGGGCTTTCTATCTGATCGCTATTGGGCATGTGGCAACATGAAGGTCGGAAGCGAAGCCTAACCGATCACGAAATCCTTCAGAATAAAGAGAAGTCAACCTATCGACATCCCAAATACGGCTCTGTTGCATTAACTCGAGTGGCGGCAGTCTGGCTGGCAGCTGTTTCAATC
>CAZZXL010000187.1:0-9470 GCA_964658035.1 uncultured Acetobacteraceae bacterium | reverse complement strand
AAGACTGAGAGCACGTCCTCCTCAAAGTAAAACGTGCCCGGAAGTACGGTGACGAGTGTGGCTGCTCAACGACTGAGCAAACGCGCCTCGGCCGCTTGCGGAATTAAGTATCGACCACGTAAGGGCGGTCCTATCTGAAGCCCCGTTTTGAGCGCTTCTGCCTGAAGTTCAGGCCAGAGAACACGCAGCTCTGTGATGGCCTCGGCAAATCGGACTTTGATACGCCGGTGAGTGGCATCGCCTTGCCAAAGCTGCAACCGAAGGTGCTCCCACTGGATGAGGCTGGATTTCTTGGCGGCGTAGGAGCGCCAATGCAGAAACAACATGATGTCCTGGAGCTGAGATTTGTTCCGGGTGCTCTTGATAATCACTGCTGGAACGGGCACGTGGTAGCGCTTCAGATCTTCGAAGAAGTTTTCATCGAGTTCCACCCCGAAGACAATGGATGTGCGATCAATCGGTAATAGCGACTGGCCCTGTTCTGCGGCGTGAACGTCTACACTTGTGGGCAGATGAGAGCGCCGGATGATAGGCGTTGTCTCCGTTTGCCGACTAGCGGAAGTCTGACGCTCGACAGAGATGACCAAGCCCCGGATTCGATCAAAACGGGCTCGGAGATCACGATAGTTTTTGCCTCCATCGCTGATACCCATAGCCTTCAAGAACTCCGTCGCAGTCTCCCAGCTCACAAACCTCGAATTGCTCTTTACCGCCCTGTTGAAGAGAAAATGGAGCAACGAACGATCACTCCCATATGGCATCTCTCCATCCTTCGAAGCTACTGTGAACGTAACTGACACTACGCTGCCATCAGCAATGCGAGCTGTCCTGGTGATTCTGATCTGCTCAGTCTTTTCGTAAGGTAAGCCGCAGAGGATGAGTGCCTGCGCAACCTGAAATATCTCCTCGTCGCCGTTGTTTGCATCGCGTTCTGTACGTACCGCAGCGAGAGAGGAGGCACGTCGGGTTTTCGCTAGATGAGCTTCTGTTTTATGGTTGCGGGGCGTCTTCGTCTTCGTTACAGATGTTTCTTCAGGTACATCTGCCATCGACTGGAAGAACTGCATCCACTCGTCCATCTTCTTGTTGATCTCTGCTTGCTTCTTGGGCGACACCTTCAAGCTTTCTTTAAGCTTCGCCATTATTTCGGGCGGCAGCTCTACATACGGTGCCTTACCAGGTCTCCGAACTACCTCGAATGGCTTTGTGGGCGGCTTTGTACGCGAGCTAGTCAAGCTGCTTCCCTTCCCTACTCGATCTGCACTGCATCACACACTTCAAAGGTGTATACACGTATAAACGTACACGCGTAGCAGCTAATTTCCTGCTGTAAACTCCGCAATTTCGGGCTTTCCGCGCTTAGCGAAGATGGTGTTTATTCCCTCGGTTAACAGTGCTTGCACCGTCGTCCGTTCCTCAGCAGCTACGATTTTTAGCGCAGTCTGCACCTCAGGCGCGAAGTGTCCGCCAACCAGAACACGGCCAGACCTGGAAGGAACGGCGACGGGTTTCGCTGGCTTTTCTGCCGGAGATGGCATCGCTATGCTGATAGAACTCTTGCGTTCAAGCCCTTGCGTGAGTGGATTTGGCTTTGGCATTTGCTTTCCTCTGCTTGTCGATTAGTTGAAGTGTATACGTGTATAGCTGTAAAGATTCCTGCGCAGCCTTACTGTCAGCCTCAAACTCGGCGGCAACCTTACCAACATTGCTTGCATGACGATGTGCGGCCCGTAGGTGAAGAATTACCGGGGCAACGGTAAAACCTTGCCGCCTGATGTACTCGACGGCATTGGCCCCTTCAGTGCCTTGGGTAGGGGCTTTATTGACTACAACAAAGGCCGATGGGTTCCCTGCAATCTTGAGTAGGTCGGTCAGCTTCTCTACAGTCTCCAGGCCGAACATGTGAGGTTCTACGGGGCTGACCACTATATCTGCGCGACGAGCTGCTTCCGCCGCCTCCGTGGATGAATGCGGGGGGGTGTCAATCACGATGAAGTCAACACCCTGCCCCTTTGCCTGCTCGATGGTGGCCGCAATCCGGACAGCATGAGTTGGCACCACCCAAGGATCATCACCCGTTCGCCGGTCGGTCCATTTTGACGCTGTGGCCTGCGGGTCCACGTCCAAAACAGCGACTTTGTGCCCCTTACTTGTTGCTGTCACTGCGAGATCCAAGGCGATGGTTGTTTTACCCGCCCCGCCCTTCTCCGCGACAACTGCAATTATATACATGTATACACCTATACGGTACAAGTTCTTAGATAGTATAGGCATCGCGTCGTAATGCGGCAATCGCTTTTCTGACAGTTGTATCGTGCCAGATACCCCCACGCGCGGCCTTGATCCCGATGGCGTTGAGATCTGCCGCTATCTTCCGAAAAGTCATCCCGGCAGTGCGGCGCTCGGCCATCATCATGACAACCTGGGGCGCTACGGGCGTTGGGTTCCTAGCTGCCCGCGCTCTCGCGATGGAGTCTTGCCAACGCGGGTTTCCTAGCCTGATTCCCCTAGCCTTTGCCACTCCTAGTGCCGCCTTTGTCCGCTGCGAAATCATCTCTCGTTCGTGCTCCGCAAACGCCGCCATGACATGAACGAAAACCTTGTTGGCCTGCGGCATGTCGACGGCGACGAAATCGACGCCGCTTTCCATCAGGTTCGCTACGAATGCAACATTACGGGCGAGGCGGTCAAGCTTAGCAATTACCAGCGTGGCGCGATTCCTGCGGCAATGCTCAAGAGCTACGGCTAGCTTCGGACGGTTAGTGTGGCGCTTGCCGCTCTCGATTTCCTGGAACTCGGCCAGTAGGGAAGCGGAGCCTATGAATCTGGAAACAGATGAACGTTGAGCTTCAAGCCCTAAACCGCTTTCGCCTTGGCGGTCAGTGCTGACTCGGTAATAGGCAACAAACTGCGGCGGGGCAGGGAAACGGCCCACGCCTACTACACGATTTATCGCCTCGGCCTCAACGATCTCAAGAGCTGTATCTGTCATCTTGCGCTTGATTGTAACGGACATTTCAGAGAGCGCAAGAAATGAACTCTACCGTGGAAAAGCGAGCTTTCCAGAAGAGAGTTACAGCCTAGGGGGATCGATCTTGCATCAATTGATACCGTCTGATAGATTTCGATAATTGGGAGACGCAAATGGCTGAAGAGTGGATGACAATCGAGGAAACTGCGCGCTACTTGCAACTAGGAAAGACAGCTCTCTACGACCTTGCACGGGAGGGAAGCCTTCCGTCGAACAAGGTAGGGAGCAAGTGGCTATTCAGTAAGCAAGACTTGGACGCATGGGTCCGCTCGAACATTCCCCTTGAGCAGTTTTTCCTCAAAACTCCTGCTCACATTGAGGAGAACCTGCAACTACGAGAGCCCCAGATCGAGGCTTACCAGGCACTGTACGAATACTTCAAGTCAGGGCAGAAAACAGCGATCATTCAAATTCCTGTAGGTTGCGGCAAATCTGGGATTGCTGCAATCGCTCCGTTTGGCATTGCGAAAGGGCGAGTGTTAGTCATCGCACCCAACCTCACGATCAAAGAGGGTCTCTTTGAATCCCTAGACGTGACCAATCGTCAGAAATCTTTTTGGCGGAAACGGGGCATTCTCACAGACGAAGCAATGATCGGTGGGCCTTTTGCGACGACGTTGGAAACAGGCAATCTATCGGTCTGTGAAAAGTCGCACTTCGTTGTTTCGAACATTCATCAACTTTCCACTAATCCTGAAAAATGGCTGCAGCTATTTCCACGGGATTTTTTCGACATGCTCATCGTCGATGAAGCGCACCACTCCCCAGCAGACAGCTGGCGGAAGGTGCGAGAGCATTTCGAGGCAGCGCGTGTCATCAACATGACAGCGACGCCATTCCGAGGAGACGCTCAAGAGATCGAAGGCGAACTGGTTTATCGCTACCCTTTCAAAAAAGCAACCTTTAAGGGTTACATCAAACGAGTGACCGCTTCTTATGCGGCCCCGAGCCAACTTGAGTTCACTGCAAAGGGTGAAACAAAGATCTATTCGCTTGATGATGTTTTAGCCATGAAGGACAAAGATTGGTTCAGCCGAGGCATCGCTTTGTCCGATCCATGTAATCAGACCATCGTTGATAACAGCTTGCAAAGGCTGGAGCAGCTGCGTGAAACCGGCACCGCTCATCAGCTGATAGCTGTTGCCTGTTCCGTAAACCATGCTCGCAAGATCGTGCAGATGTACGTTGCGCGTGGCTTCAAAGCCGACCTTATTTACAGCGAGATGGATGAGGACAAGAAGATAGACGTCAAACGTCGTCTCACGAGTGGCGAACTCGATTGCATTGTGCAGGTCCAGATGCTCGGTGAAGGCTTCGACCATCCGAAGCTGAGTGTTGCTGCCATCTTCCGGCCATTTCGCACCCTTGCTCCGTACATTCAATTCGTCGGACGAATCCTGCGAGTTATCGTCCAAAACAGCCCGGGACATCCGGACAACTACGGGCATGTTGTTACCCATGCCGGTATGAACCTCGATGAGAGGCTGAAAGAATTCAAACTGTTCGAAAGCGACGACCAGAAATTTTGGGAGGATGTGATCGGCGGAGTGGAGCCAGAGGCGCCTGCTCGTGTGGCGAGCGGTGAAGCTCGAATGAAGTTGGCGGAATCGGCTGTAGTAAATTTCGAAATCGTTGATTCAATGATCGAGGAGCAGTTCACTTCCGCCGATCAGGAAGACATTATCAAGGAGCTTCGGGAAAAGCTCGATGCTCTTGGCCTCGATCCTGGGCAGGCGGAAGCCATCGTCCTGGCGAAATCAAGCACTAAAACAACATCCAAAGCCGCCCAGCCATACCAGGTGCTTCCTCAAAGAGAATGGGAGGCAAGAAAGACCGGCCTGAACGACGAGGTAAATCGCGCGGCCAATCTCTTGGTTAACAGATTAGGTATTAGCCGAAGCGGCCGGGAATTGATGAACACTGGGATCCCAGCAACGAACAACTTCGTTGGCTGCGTTACGCTCATCAACAAAGAACTCAAGACAAAGTATCCGAAACCACGCAACGAATGGAGCGTGGAGGAGTTTGGAGCTGCTGCAAGTGGATTGGAAGAGATTCTCAATACGTTGACGCCCAGGTACAAGGGAATCCTAAATGGGAAAGCCAAAGGGTAAGACCCCGTCTTTGTTGTCCATGTCGACAGGCATACCGACTGCCCATACGTGTGGCAAAGCAACGCCGTGCGACCGTTGTAGCGAGACAATATTCAAAGGACAAAGCTGTTTTCGGATACCAAAGATGAAGAGCGGGTTTACAGGTCAACCGCTCTCGTGCGTTGGATGTACGAAAGAGATCATTGAACAAACCAAGACAGAGCTGGCCGCTTTTATCGAAGAGAACCGACACATTCTTCTGTAGCTAAAAGCCACCTCGATGGCCGCTGGCAGCTCCGAAGTAACAGGTAGATTCCTGCTTCGCCTTACCCGCTAAGTTGGTGTGGCGACCCCTACTGGCAACGCAGAATGATCATGGTGCTTTGGCCGTTCATCTCGAAAGTTCGGCGCTTTACTTCGCGCGGAACCGAGCTGAAATTATCCGGTTTTACCCAATCGCCCACCATTGGAACGAGCACTAGAGAAGTGCCGTCGTACTCTAGATCTGCCTTCTTGACGCTGGGATCGTCAAATTCAAACTTTATCGTCAGAGGAGTTTGCATACTGCAAGCCTACATTCTCCGCAGTAACGGGTATATCTGTGTCCCGGTTTGGCTCTCGAACGAGGCCCTTCATGGCGATTTCTGGGTGTTTAGATCATATCCGCAGTTCCGAGTAGTTTTCTCGCGCAAACTGTTGATTCTATTGAAAATACTCTATTTCTATGGAAATGAAGGGTGGTTCAAGCCGTTTCCGTAGTTCCGGGTAGATTTTACCTCTAAACCTATGAAAATAAAGCATGTGTTCGCCTATCGCTAGACGTATTAGGCTTCCGGATCGTAAGCAGCAGATTTAATCCCGAACGCAAGGACTGGACATCCACCAGATGCTCGGTTCGAGAGTTTTGGAATCAACTTGCCCATATGCGTGGTGGATTGACCAAAAGAGCTGCCCCTCCCCAACTGGTTGAAGATGTCCTGCAAGGCGCTACTGCGCGTTATAACCACTCCGACGCTCAACACGTTTAGGTCGAACAGCAGGCGGAAGGTTGTGAGGTCGCGATCGTAGAAGGGATCCTTGTTGTTCCACTCTGTCTCGATCGCTACGCGGTTGCGAAAGTAGTCGACATGATGAGTTGGGGCTAATGTGGTAGCCCCGTCTGCTTTCACTTCGATCTTGAAATTGTGCTCCAGCCATCCTCGACTATAGAAAAAACCGTCAATGGAATCAGATATTGGCGATTTGCGGCCGCCCGGCGTCATGATGTGTGAGCGCTTCAAGGTGAACTGAGCCAGCATCTCCACGAGGTCGCTCCACTCGGCCGAAAAATCCGCCTGAAGGATTGCCGCCGCGTGATGGGTTTCTACTATTTCGAATTTCTCCTGCACATCAGCAGGTATCAGATCCAGAGCCATACAGCCATCAGACTGAAAATGGGCCCGTTTGTCGATAGGCGACGCGATTCGCCTACTCCTAGTCGCCGCCTACCAATGCCAGTTCCGGCACGCTCTGGGAATGATTTGAGTAGGTCTTCCAAGTCGGTTCATAAGAATCGTCCGCCTGATTCCCCCAATTCGTCCACTTCTTGCGATCTCCCCTAGCGAACATTTCGAGGAAAGGGCCAGGGCTACAAGACTCAATCAATTTGTACTGCTCATCCGGCTTACGCGAGTGTTCGCGCTTGCGGCTGCTCAGGTAATTGACCTGGGTGCGTCCAGGCTGAAGCGTGCGGGCGTTTTTGCCTCTAACGCCGAACAAGATTAGCTCGGTCACATTCCGAAAATAGAACCCTACGCCTCTGCCGTCCGAACCACCATCCTTGCGGATTTTGTGCCAGACCAGATTGCTTTTGTATTGAAAACCCCACGCTTGCAGAACTGCGATTCCATCTGGCAGCAAAGCGTTAGGAACCCAAAGATAAAGATGGGCTGTCTCAGCAGAAACTTCGGGCACAGGGAGAGCCTTGATCTGATCCAACGTCATCGTCCCATATCGAGATAGGCGCTTGTGCTCGGGAGCAACCTTGCCGGTGCGATTCTGAAACTGCCACGGAGGATCCGCAAGAATGGTGCCAAACCTCTTTCCGTCAGCTGCTTTCAGAAGATCTTCGCCGGCAGCTGATAGAGGTTCGGTGCGAAGAATGAGCGCCTTAGCGCGGCGAACGCGGGGAGTGACTTCAACCGAATTACTCATGATGCGTTCCTTTAAAGAGAGGCCATTGCTCGGAAACGTACTTTTCGGCGGCATCACGTATCACCCAAGCCATAGAGACTTTTTTCTGCTTCGCAATGGTCTCAAGAGAGGCATACACCTCTGCAGGGAACGTCACCGATGCTCGTGTTGAAGGTTCGCTATTGGCTTTACGCGCCATAAACTTCCTCTTTATCTTGCACCACTTTACACCAGTTCGGTGCAGCACATCAGATAAAAGAGAAACCATCGTGCATAACCGGGACGAAGCATTCAAAACCTCTCTTGCCTAATCACCAATTCCCTGGTCTCGCTCCAGCTTTTTACCGGGGTAGGTTTGATTCTTTTGTCTATGCTGTTCCCGATTCTCGCGCTGCTGAAACTGACTCAATCTTTGATCTAGCTGCGGCTTGTCGAGCTTTCGCATTGTCGCAATGAACCCCTCTATGTTGTCCTTGGCAAGGTGCACGGTCCCATTCATGACCTTCATCGTCTGGGTTCCACGTTGCAACTGCTCGAAAGCTTTTTCAGCCCCGCTTCTGTCGCGTTCAACCGCATGCAGAATCAATCGACGCACCTCCTCCGGAAGCAGCTTTACGGCAATTTCCTTTAGATCTTCTGCGGCCATTTTTAGCAAGCTGGGCCATGCAGCGGCTTTTTCCTCCGCAAACGATAACGTCTTCGCATAGGCTCTGCGAACACTACCCTGGTGGGCAGCATACCGTTTGATCGCGGCCTGGACACCCTCGGTTAAGTGCAGGTTTTCAGCGATGAGCGATTGGAAAGGATGCTCTTTCTTCCAAGCTAAGAGATCGGCCTTAGCGGTGTCGATATCTTGCTGGTATCGAGCAGCCAGAAGTTGATCGTCTTCGTACTGCTTCGCAGCTCTGCGCCCAGCCAATCCAGACGGCGACGCTTCCCAAAGCTTCTGCGCGCGTTCCTCAATCTCTTTTTCATTGATCTGAGGCTGCTTCGGACTAGCTTTCGTGAGGTCCTTAACTTGGCGTTTCTGCGCGGCGAGCGCTGCTTGTTCCTTGACATCGAACTCTGCCTCAAGCGCCGCAATGGCTGCAGAAATCTCATTCGCTTCCTTCAAGAGCTTCGCCCGATTCAAGTTTGATTGCTCGGCCTCACGCCTACGATCTCCAGCATTGGTATGAATGCCCCTGCGCTCGATCTGCATGACATTCCGCGTAAGTCGAGGAAGTGGCTCACGGTGCAGTTCAGCGGCGGCATGCGCATCTCCACGTTCCACGGCGGCGCTTTCTTGCGCGGCGAGTGTGCGATGGTCAATTCGGGCCGCATTACCCTCCTGCTGTAGCTGTGCATTCACTACCTCAGCCCACGTTGCCCGGACCGCTTCAATCTCACTCTGCGTCGTCCCCAAGCCCAATGAGTCACGCTTAGCATTTGACAGCTCCAGGGCGGTCTTCTCACCCAGCTCCGAGTCCCTGACGGTCCGGGTTGTTGTGAGCAAATGCGCATGGTAATTGCGCTGATCGCCCTTTGACCCTGGTAGGTGCAGCGCCACATCAACAGCACAGCCGTAACGGTCAGCCAGCGACCGGGCGAAGGCGACCGCTGTCGCTTTGCGACCTTCTGCGGTCAGCTCTACGGGAAAAGCAATTTCCCACTCGCGGGCTGTCCGAGCATCGCATCGCTTTTCGGCTTTTTCAGCTGCATTCCAAAGACGCTCCCGCGTCCACTTCCCGTTAGCCGCAGACGGCAGAACGATGGGAATTTCACGATTCTCGATGCCACCGCGTCGAGTGTAATCGTGAACCATGCCGAGGCGCTCATCGTTGAGCCGTTCACCAGAACGATACGATGCAGCGGCGACAGCACTACGCCCGCTCTTGCGGGCGACTGGTTTTGTAGTGCAGTGGTAGATGGCCACGGAGCCAATCTACCATGCCTTACCGTTTTTTCGCAGAAAAAACCCCACGGACTCGGCACGAGTCGTAAGTGGGCAATTGCATTGAGCGACACTGCGCTTCGCACAGTGTAAAGGCATGGCTATTTGGAAGTGCATGAACATATTTGACACTGAAAATGAACAACTTATACCAGATCTAGGAATCCATGAACGCTTTAGGAACACTTCATGAACAAACCCATAGGTTCAAGGGCTTAGGAGTCGGGCGAAACCACGTAAA
>CAZZXL010000186.1:0-9552 GCA_964658035.1 uncultured Acetobacteraceae bacterium | reverse complement strand
GAACTCATGACACTTCCGGAGATCCTCGCCGCCCGTGACCGCATCCGAGGCACGGCAGTCTACACCCCGCTGCTGCGGCTCGACCCGGCACGCGTGCACGAGGCGGGCTACCGTCTTGGACCGCACACTCCGGAGATCTTTCTCAAAAACGAAGCCGCGCAACCCATCGGCAGCTTCAAACTGCGCGGCGCCTACAACAAGATCGCCCGGTTGAACGTTGAGCAGAAGTCGCGCGGCGTCATCACCTATTCGAGTGGCAACCATGCGCAGGGAGTGGCTTTCTCAGCGCGGGCGCTTGGGATCAAGGCAGTCATCGTCATGCCGTCGAATGCGCCTGAAGTAAAACGCAAGGCGACTGCTGCGCTGGGTGCACAGATTTTGACCGTCGGGCCAGCCAGTGCAGAACGCCAGCAGCGGGCGGAGCAGCTTGCAAACGAGTTCGGCTACACCATCATTCCGCCCTATGACGACGCGGAGATCATTGCGGGGCAGGCAACCTGCGGCGCCGAAATTCTCGAAGACCTGCCGGAGGTCGACCTCATTCTCGCGCCGGTCGGCGGCGGCGGTCTCGTCAGTGGTGTCGCGGCTGCGGCCAAGCTTCTCAAGCCGTCGGTCCATGTCTACGCTGTAGAACCGGAACTCGCAGGCGATGCTGCCGAAAGCTTCAAGGCCGGGCGCATCATCCGCTATACCGCGGAGCAGACCAGCCGTACTATGGCCGATGGCCTCCGCACGCAATCAGTCGGCGCGTTGAACTTCATGCACATCCAGGCGTTCGTCGACGGCGTCATTCGGATCAACGAAGACCAGATCGTGGCCGCGATGAAGAAGCTTTTACTCGACTGGCGTCTGGTCGTCGAACCCAGTGGCGCAGTCACGACTGCCGCTGCCCTTTTCAAGCAGGCAGATCTGCCGCCGTTCAAAAAGGCCGTGGTCGTCATCAGCGGCGGCAACCTGGAACCGTCGCTGCTGAAAAGCCTGATTTAGTCGCGATAGAGACACTGTGAATCAGCTGTATGCTTTGGAAGTGATCAACCAGCAGCTCCCGGCTATGCGCATTCTTACCAGTCTTGCTCTCGCGATTTTCGGCTCAGCACTGCCCGCTATTGCGGCAGACAAGCCACCCTCCGGCGACCTGGCGACGGTCATCGTCGTCACCAGCATTTACGTCGGCGCCGACACGTCCTCGAACCGCCTGGACCAGATGACGCCGGGTCGCGAACTTCTGGTGATCGAACACAACGGTAAGTGGGTCCGCGTGTTCGCGAATACGGACTCACTAGCGAACCATGACTCGGACGCGCCTGTCCTTGACACCGAGACGCGCACACCACCCGTTGCCGGATGGATGGAAGACAAAGGCTTGATCACGGTCAAAACCGCAAAAGGCGATCAGATTTTGTATGGCGTAGCCGTTACAGCCGAGCATGATGCCAGCGAGTTGCATGGGCCACAAAGGGCAGCGCAGGACGCACGCCTGCTTTACCAGCGTGTGGCGCTCATGTACCCACAGTCGGTACTCGCACCGGAAGCTGCATGGCGCGCAGCGGACATCAAGTGGCAGCTCGATAAAGCTGACATTTTTTCGCTTCCCTCCGCCCACGAGAAAGAGAACTACCTGCGTCCGACGATTAACGAAGACGAAATGCACAAACTCGAAAAGCATTATCCCAACTCCCGCTGGTCTGACCTCGCTGCGTGGGATATGCTCGACAACAAAGTGTGCGGCGACTGGCAGGGTTCCACCCGGTGCCCGGAGAAAGAAGCGGACATTTACGAGAAGTACGCTGACCAGCGTCCCGACTCGTCCAAAGCTCCGCAAGCCCTCTATGAAGCTGCCTATCGGATGGCCGCTGCCGGTGATATCTATGCCGGCAGCGAGGATCAGAAGAGGGCTGAAGTGGCACGAGGGAAGGCAGCAAACCTGGCGAACAAGTTAGAGACTAAGTACCCCCAGTCGGAATATGCGGACCGAGTTGCGGGCCTGATCTTTAAAGTAGAGCAGTCGATCCCAATCTACGGCAGCAGCAGCGCTTCAACGGAATAGGGCTCATGAGCTAAGTCGGCATCACTTCTCCGCCGAAGGCGAGCGCCCGTACGCAAGTATTCAGGAGCTCTTTTGACGGATTATCTGGTTTCTGTCGTTCTCGGCATCGTGGAAGGTCTGACGGAGTTCCTGCCGGTTAGCTCAACCGCCCATCTCCGCCTCACCGAGGCGTTTCTCCATATCCCCCTCACCGACCCATTCTGGAAGATGTACACCATCGTCATCCAGCTTGGCGCCATCCTGGCCCTTCTGCTGCTTTTTACCGGCCGCATCCTGGAGTTCATTCGCACCTTCCCGCATGGCGAGAAGGGTGACCGCCAACTCTTCAATCATCCCATCACGCTCACCTTTGTCGCGTTCGTTGTGACCTCAGCACTCTCGCTGCCACTGATCAAACTGATTGGCAAGAACCTGGAAAACATCCACGTCATGGCAGTAGCCCTGCTCATCGGCGGCATTATTATGTGGGTGGTCGATGCGTTAAGTGTGCGACGTGTTCCAACGACGCAGCATGTGGAGGAAATGACCTTCCCTCAAGCCCTCTGGGTCGGCTTCTGCCAGACCTTCTCCGCTGTCTTTCCCGGTGTTTCACGTTCCATGTCGACGATTGCCGGCGGACAGGTTGCGGGTATGTCCCGGACGACGGCGCTGGAATTCAGCTTCCTGCTTTCCATTCCCACCATGATTGCCGCAACCGGCTATTCACTACTCAAGGTCTTTCATCCCGGCAAACATGCTGACCCTGCAGATGCTCTTGTCCCTCTCGTCATGAACACGCATCACTGGATTGTCCTGGCAATCGGCCTCGTAGTTTCCTTTATCGTTGCTCTGGGCGTGGTGGAATGGTTCCTGCAGTGGGTCCGTCGGCATGGATTTGTGGTCTTTGCCGTTTACCGCATCGTGCTGGCCACCATTCTGCTGCTCTTTGGAAGCAGAATCTTCAAACATCTTGGTGTTTGAGGACCATCTTCAAAGACGCAGCGAAGTGCGGCTGCGGCGCGGCTTTCACGAGAGTAACTGTGCGCTTACTTTTTGCTGCGTGAGTAACGTCACCGCTTTTTTATCGAAGGAAACAAAAGTCTCGCCGCCTAGCCATTTTCCCTCGTACGCGATCAACCCGTCGGCGAAATCCCCACCCGCTTTCAGAATTGCCAGCCCTGCATCGACGGCTGGCCGGTTCACTGCGACGTTCGCGACATTGAGCAGCGCCTCGATCGCTGAAGCGATGTCCTGCTGCAGAAGCCCGTACACGCGGCGAAGCACCCACACAAACTCGCATAGGCACGGCAGTGGAACAGCAATGAGCTCGGCATTCTTCAGCAGTTCTACCGCCGCCTGTGCCTGCTTCTGGTCATCGCCGACCACCGCTCGAACAAGAATGTTCGTGTCGGCAGTGATCTTCATTCCTGTTCAGACCAGCCGGATGCCGCTGCTTCATCCAGTTCTTCAAGCGTTGCGACCTTGTTCGTTCGGCCGGCAAGCAGTCCGAAAAAGCTGTCGATCTTGGCTACTGAACGTGCAGCCCTGAGTACAATCTTGCCGTCCGGTAGCTTATCAACTTCGATCTTTTCTCCAGGCCCAATGCCCAGATGCTGCAGGACATCTTTCCGGAAGGTCACCTGGCCCCGTTCTGTTACCGTCAATGTCGGCATGCAGTCAACCTCCAGTTCCTGCTTTATAGTAATGGGAAAATACCTTACCCACAAGGAAATAGGCTGATGCCGGTGGCAAGCTCGGTTCGGCAGCAGTTTACTGCCATTTCAACGCAATTTCTTGGGATAATAGCCTTGCTCTGGTGTCTGGATCGCTCGAAGTTTCTCCATTTGGGAGATGAGCGCCGCGGTATGCCTGCATGAGCTCTAGAGCAAACGTCAGTCCCAATCTGAAAGCTACCCCCGGTTTCAAGCCTGTACCTCTGCACCTGGCCTTTACGCCCACCAGGAACCGCCGGCTGAATGAGTTTGTCGGCGTCATCCTGCTGGTGGCGTCAATGCTGTTGCTTCTCGCGCTCCTTTCCTACCACCCCACTGACCCCTCATGGAATACCGTTGTCGATGCGCCAGCCAGTGGCGCAAAGCACGGAGTCATCAAGAACTGGGCAGGCGTCTTCGGCGCGAACGCCAGCGACATTCTGCTGCAGATTGAAGGCGTCGCCGCCCTGCTCTTCCCCATCCTGCTCGGTTCGCTCGGCTGGTCATGGCTCCGTTCTCGCGCTGCCGGCTCACCCTGGGCGAAGCTTGGCGGTGTGGCACTTTACCTGGTTTTTGCGCCGGCATTGTTTGGCCTGCTCCCAGGCAGACTGCACTGGATGGGCGCGGTGCCGATCGAGGGGCTCACCGGCCGCCTGGTGGTCGATCTGCTGGCCGGTTATCTTAACTTTCCTGGCGCCTGCGTCGTCATCGTCAGTGTTCTCGCAGTCGCTGCGTACTTAACGACGGCCTTCAGCCTGAGCGACCTGCGCACGTGGTTGAACATCAAGCTGTCCTACTGGTACGCCCTGCGCGATCGCTGGATGAACTGGAGAATGGCCCGCGCGCGCCGCAGGAATCTTAAACGCGCCATGAAGGAGCAGGCACAGGAAGAAGCGGCATTTTCAAGACAGCAGACGCATTCCCGCCCGTCGGAGCAGACCGATGCAGAAACCACTCCTGAAGACGAACAGTCGAGTGTTCTCGCCGGCATGTTCCAGGCCCTGATTTTCAGGCGGAAACCTTCAGCGATCCATGGGGAAAAACACGAGAACAAAGAAGCAATGTTTCCTCTCTCCCGCCAAGCCACAGCCGCAGAGACGGATCGGCCCTCACAACCGGTCGCTTCCATCCAGCATGATATTCATCTCGAAGCTGCAGCTGCACCGCCCACTGTCTGGGAGTCGATGCCGCGCGCCAAGGTGCCGGATCCGGAGCCAGAACCACCACGCTCGATCCCGCCCGTGGCTCAGCCGTTTTTTGAAGAGCCGCTTGTCGCACCCGGGCAAAAAATCACCTTCAGCGAACGGGCCGACATTGAAACCAGATCGATTACGCTGACGCCCAAAGCGATCAGCGGCTTCCGCCTGCCGCCGTCGTCCCTTCTGCATCGCAGCGATGATGCGCCTGAAGTCCGAGAAGAAGAACTGCGCGAAGAAGCGCGCGTGCTGGTCGAGAAGTGCGCAGAGTTTGATGTGGGCGGCACAGTCACGCATATCAATCCGGGCCCGGTGGTCACTACGTTTGAGTTCCGCCCCGAAGCCGGCGTCAAATACAGCCGCGTTACCGGGTTGGCTGAAGATCTCTGCCTTGCCATGGCAGCTGAGAGCATCCTGATCGAGCGCATGGCGGGCAAGAGCACCGTTGGCATCCAGGTGCCAAACCATACGCGCGAAACGATCTGGCTGCGTGACGTGATCGAAGCAGATAACTTCGTCAACTCAAAGTCAAAGCTGACGCTTGCCATGGGGAAAGACATTAATGGCCGCATCGTCACGGCAGATCTTTCGACCATGCCGCACGTGCTGATCGCCGGCTCGACAGGCAGCGGTAAGTCGGTGGCCATCAATGCCATGATCATGTCGATCCTGTACAAGAACACGCCGGAACAGGTACGCATGATCCTGGTTGACCCCAAGCGTGTCGAACTTGGTATGTATGAGGGGATTCCGCATCTTTTCACGCCCATCATCACCGAGCCGAAGCTTGCAGCCAATGCCCTGCGCAACGCTGTACGCGAGATGGAACGCCGTCTCAAGCTGCTGGCTTCGCGGAGTGTCCGCAATATCGATCAGTACAACCGGCTCTTCGAGCATGGCACGCCCAGCATGTTCGAGGAAGAAGAAGTGCCACTGCCGTACATTGTCATCATCATTGACGAACTGGCTGACCTGATGATGCTCGACAAGTCGAACGTCGAAGAAGCCATTACGCGGCTGGCACAGATGGCCCGCGCGGTCGGCATTCACCTGGTACTGGCTACGCAGCGGCCGTCGGTCGATGTTATTACCGGGCTCATCAAGGCGAACGTACCGACGCGTATGAGCTTCCGTCTCGCTACCAAGGTTGATTCGCGCACCATCCTCGATGCCAATGGCGCTGAGTCCCTGCTTGGCCGCGGCGACATGCTCTTCCTGCCACCCGGTACTTCGCGCCTGCAGCGCGTGCACGCACCCTTTGTCACCGAGACGGAAATTTCAGCTGTGGTCGATTTCTGGAAGAGCCAGGGTCAAGCCGAATATGTTGAAGCCTTCCTCGAATCGCCTAAGGACGACAAAGGCCGCGAACTCGACACCAACGCCGACGGCTCAGACGAGAATGACGAACTGTTCGATGACGCTGTACGTCTGGTGTTTGAATTCGGAAAAGCGTCCACCTCCCTGCTGCAACGTCGTCTGCGCATCGGCTACGGCCGTGCCGCGCACCTGATCGACATGATGGAACGCGACGGGCTGGTCGGCCAGGCAGAAGGCTCCAAGCCACGAGAACTCCTGAAACCTCAGAGCTGGCTGGCAGAAATGGAATCAACACGTTAGCCATTTTGAAGGCTTGCCTCCGGTAAGACTTCAATCACCGATACGCAAATATCTGTTGCAGTAAGTAGCAGGCTCTTTCAGGCAGGACTCGTGGCTGGCGACCGGAACGCCTTATTCCTGCGGATTTTGTTGCATCAGCAGTAACAAGTTGGTATACAACTTGGTTCATTGCTGCCGGAGCTTGACGGAACTTGGTTGAACGAGCGCTCCGCCTGTGCCACGGTGGAATCAGCGTCAGGTAATCGCTTACGACAGCCTTGAATCCGGTCTTCTTAACGATGAACAGGAAACCCGCTTGTCCTCTTCTCTGATTCTGCTGGTCGACGATGACGAACTGAGCCTGGAGTTGATCACGCTTATTCTGTCTACGGAAGGCTACCGGGTGCTCAGCATGACGACTGGCAGCGAAGCACTTCAGTTACTGGAATCGGCCGGCTCCTCAGGCAATGATGACCAGGCCCCCGAAATTGTTCTTACCGACATGCAGATGCCTGACATGAACGGCCGGCAACTATGCCAGAGTATCCGCGACCTCCCGCACCCGCATCCCCTTCTGATTGGCATGAGTGCAACCCGACCACAGGAGAACCTATTGCAGCCATTCGACGCATTCATTCTGAAGCCGATCGACCCCCAGGAACTGCAAAGTATATTAAGCAACCGGCGCTCGCCGTCTTCAACTACAGCACAAAGCGACCCGACCGGGATCGAAGCCGGCGAAATCCCGGCAGCCACACTCGACACGGTGGTGCTTGCAAAACTGCGTAAACTGATGCCCCCCGGCGCTCTCGACGAACTTTTTTCGAGCTATCTCAGCGATACACGCATTCGTCTCGCCGACATGGAGCGGTTCGCTCTTGCCGGGAACCAGGCAGAAGTCCGTCGCAGCGCGCACATGATGAAGGGTTCAGCAGCCATGACCGGGGCGACGGGCATGAGCCGCCTAGCCGCCCAGATCGAAACCGGTAATCTGCCGCTTGACCGGCAAAGGGTACTGTTCCGCGAGTTGCATTGCGCTTGCGATGCAATCGAAGGTACACTCGCCCGAGACGTACGTCACACAGGGGCGCATGACCACCAAAATTTTTGAACCCGAAAATCGTACCGGAATGATCCGCATTCTGCTGGCTGATGATCATCCGGTTGTCCGCATCGGCGTGCGTAACATGCTCAAGGCCGAGGGCTCGTTTGACGTTGTGGGTGAAGCATCGGACGGCGATGAGGCCATCACACAAACGCTCGAACTTTTGCCGGACATCCTGCTTCTCGACCTCTATATGCCCCGCCTGCCAGGGCTTGAAGCGATGCGCGCCATTATGAGCGGGTCGCCGCGCGTCAAGATCCTGCTGCTTACCAGTACCATCACCACGCAGCAGGTGATCGAGGCACTGCAGATCGGTGCTCGCGGCATCGTGCTGAAAGACGCCCTTGTCGACCACCTCACAACTGCCATTCGTTCCGTGGTTGGCGGCGACTACTGGATCGGCGGCAAGCGCGTTGTGAATCTTGTCGGCGCTCTGCACGAACTGATGCAGCAGGCTGCTGTGCCGGAGCGCAAGACCTACGGCCTCACGCCGCGCGAACTGGAAGTAGTTGGCTGTATCGTGGAAGGCTGCAGCAATCGAGACGTAGCCAAGCAGTTCGCGATCAGTGAGGAAACGGTGAAACGGCACCTCTCGAACATTTTCGACAAGACCGGGGTGTCGACTCGTCTGGAACTGGCGCTTTTCGCCATTGCTCACCAGTTAGTACTGCCGCAGCCGTAATCCAGGCCGGATTGCCTGCCAACCGTTACTGATGTGCTTACAAAAGGGGTGGCTGCGGCTACCCCTTTTTCGTGCGTATGCATCCCTCTTGTTGGCACGCCTGCAACAAAACCACACCCTGGCGGCCGCAAGAGGAGCCTTACTGCATGAAGAAACAACTGCCTTACCTGGTACTTGCATGTGCTGCCACCCTGAGCACTGCAGCATTTTCTGCTTTTTCGCCCGTAGCTTTTGCCCAGGAAATGAACCCCACCGCGCAGCAGGCACCACCGGACCAGACGCCTGAGATGCGCAATGGCGAGCCGATCTACAAGATCACCGTGGTCGGCCGCGATATTCCTGCCATCAACTATTTCCATCGCAGTGGCGCCACCAACATCGGCTTTGAAGGCACGAGCCTGCTGCCCCAGGGCAAAGGTTCCGCCAAGGTCAACAGCGAGCGCGGGCGGATCGCCATCGATGCCAAGTTTGACAAACTGGTTCCAGCAAACAGCTTCGGTCCTGAATATTTGACCTATGTCCTATGGGCGATTACGCCCCAGGGCCGCCCGGTCAACCTGGGCGAAGTGCTGCCCCAGGGTGACAAAAACTCCATCGACGTGACCACCAACCTGCAGAGTTTTGGCTTGATCGTCACCGCTGAACCCTATTTTGCGGTCACCATGCCGAGCGACGTCGTCGTGCTCCAGAACTTTATTGAGAAGGACAAGACCGCAGGCATCACGGACGTCATCAATACTCATTTCCAGCTGCTTCCCCGGGGCGCTTATACCCAGGTAGCCGGCCAGCATGCGGTACTGCGGCCTATCACGCGCAATGAAAAGTCTCCGCTTGAACTGTATGAAGCAGTCAATGCAGCCCAGATCGCACAGGCCAACCAGGCAGAGAAGTATGCACCAGACATTTTCCGTCGCGCCCAGGAAGGACTGACCAACGCGCAGGACCTCGACTCGAAGAAGAGTAATCGCAAGCAGGAGATTACGTACGCCCGCGCAGCCGTGCAGGACGCCGAAGATGCGCGCCTGGTTTCCATCCGCAAGATGAAAGCCGACGATGAAGCTGCCAGCCAGGCGGCTGCAAGAGCAGCGGAGGACGCTGCCAAACAGCAGGCCATGCAGGCCCAGCTGGCTGCGCAGCAGGCAGCCACGCAACAGGCCCAGGCAGAAGCGCAGGCGGCTGATGCCAAGGCCCGTGCAGCAGAAGCTGAAGCCCAGCGGCAGGCAGCCCAGCGACAG
>CAZZXL010000185.1:0-9662 GCA_964658035.1 uncultured Acetobacteraceae bacterium | reverse complement strand
ATTGCAGGTAATTTGCCCTAGGCGCGTATGAAAATCCCTTTGCTGCGTTCCATAGCCGCACGTGCTGTACTGATGAGCCTCGCCCTGCCCACGCCGGCTCTTTTTGCCTGGGGGTGCGGTGGCCACCAGATGATCAACGCGCTCGCTATCGGTGCTTTACCCAGTGATGTGCCAACTTTCCTCACTTCGCCTGCCGCTTTGGCGGAGGTTACCTACCTGGGGCCGGAGCCGGACCGCTGGCGTTCTCCCATGGAACCCGAATTGAATGCTGCGCAGGCCCCCGAGCACTTTATCGATCTTGAATATGCCGAAATGGTAGGCAAGCTGCCGCGACGTCGCTTTGAATTCATCGCCGACCTGTATGCCGCAGGCCTCATGCATCCTGATCTTGCCCGGGAACTGCGGCCGGAAAAAGTAGGCCTGTTGCCCTATGAGGCAGTCGAAGTGTTTCAACGTCTGCAGGCTGCGATGCGCGAATACCGCTCTCTGCATGGCGAGAACAAGGACACGGCCCCGGTTGAGGCAGCCATTCTTTTCTACGCGGGCTGGCTTGGGCACTATGCCGGGGACGCTTCACAGCCGCTGCACGTCAGCGTGAACTACAACGGCTGGACGCAGAAAGACAATCCGCATAACTACGCGAACGATCACAGGATCCATGCGCGCTTTGAGACGACCTTCGTGGACGCCAACATCCATCGGGCGGACGTGGAACCGCTGATGACGCCGGTGCATGTACTGACCGAACCCTTCGACGACTTTTTGACGTACCTGCACCAGACGCAATCGAAGATGGAGCCGCTTTACCAGCTGGACCAGCAGCATGGGTTCGATGGCGCAGGAACGGTCGAGAGCCGGAAGTTTACAGCGGAACGGCTCGCAGTCGGCGCTTCCATGCTCCGCGATCTCATCGATACAGCCTGGGTCGACAGCGCCAAGCCCGTTCCCGCTTATCACGATTGACATGGAGCAGCTAGAGCAAATTACCTGAAAGTGTCGAGCGAAGATACGATCAACACCGGCCTTTTCGCCAGGAAAAGGCCAACTTTTATCCAGCCAGAAACACCCTAGCATCAGGTAATTTGCTCTATTTCCTGACGAGGAGAGTCATGTCATCCCGAGCAAAGCCGAAGGATCTGCGTTTCTTCAGCTCCGTGGATGAGCTTCAAAGCGGGACAGGCGCCCCTGCTACCTGGCCGGCGTCGATCATTGGCAGGACGGCCGCGAGCAGGCGGGAGAAATCTTCTTTTACTCTATCGCCGGTTTCGAGTACTTCTTCATGGTTCAGCGGCTGGTCGAGCACGCCGGCAGCCATGTTAGTGACGCAGGAGATGCCCAGTACCTCCATCCCCATGTGCCGAGCCACGATCACTTCATGCACGGTTGACATGCCGACCAGGTCAGCTCCCATGGTGCGAAAGGCGCGGATCTCCGCAGGCGTTTCGAAGCTGGGGCCGCTCAGCCCCAGGTAGACGCCTTCGCCGGTTGCAAGACCGAGGGCTTGCGCGGCAGCACGTGCGTGGCCTTGTAGACGCTTGCTGTACGCCTCTGACATGTCAAAGAAGCGCAGGCCAAAGCGAGGATCATTCGGGCCGACCAGCGGATTGTTCCCGGTCAGGTTGATGTGGTCGGAAATAACCACGAGCTGCCCCTGGTAATAGCTGGTGTTTATGCCGCCTGCCGCGTTCGTAACGATGGCTGTCTGTATGCCGAACAGCCCGAGAACACGAACAGGAAAAGTGGTCTGCTGCGGCGAGTAGCCCTCGTAACCATGGACCCGTCCCTGCATCACGATGACGGGGATGCCGTCGATTGCGCCGATGAGTAATCGTCCGCTATGCCCTTCAACCGTCGACTGCGGAAAATGCGGAATGTCTTTGAAGGGGATGGCGACCGGTGAACCAAGCCGGTCGGCAAATGCACCAAGGCCGGAGCCCAGGACCAGGGCAATGTGCGGACGAACTGTGTCAGCCGGCAGCTGCCTGAGGATAAAATCCCGGGCCTCTGTTGCTGCGTCATAGATAGAGATGGTCATCAGTACCACCTAAATTGGCATCTCGACCGGTGCGAGCGAATTCGAGGGAACTGCGGTTGCTTCGCCAGTCACAAGCCTACTTCAATAAAATCCCGACAATCGAGGCTGACAATAAATTGGCCATCGTTCCGGCAAACATGGCCCGCAAGCCCAGCTTCGCCAGGTCATTCCTTCTCGCCGGCACCAGGGCGCCGATGCCGCCAATCTGCATACCGATCGATCCGATATTGGCAAACCCGCACAGGGCGAACGTCGCAATCGTGAACGAGCGAGGATCGAGCAGCCCCTTCTCTTTGCCGAGGGCCGCATAGGCGACGAGTTCATTGAGCACCATGCGCGTGCCCAGCAGGTCGCCAACCATCCGCGCTGCGTGCCATGGTATGCCGATGATCCACGCTACGGGCGCGAAGAAGAAGCCAAGCACTGCGTTGACGCTTTCAGGAAACGGAATATGGTGCGGCCCGAGCCAGTTATGCAGCCCGAGAAATGCGCCGTTGACCAGGGCGATGAGCGCAATAAAACTCACCAGCATAATGCCGACATTGAAAGCGAGGCGGCCGCCATCAATGGTGCCGCGGGCGATCGCGCCGATAAAATTCTCGTCCGCATGCTCTTCATTTTTGGGAACATTCGCATGGCCGAAGGTCACTGGCACGCTTGTCTCCGGAACCAGCATCTTGGCCATCACGATGGTGCCGGGCGCGGTCATGATGACGGCGGACAGCAGGCTTTTCGCCTCAATGCCATAGAGAATGTACGCGGCCATGATGCCGCCTGAAACATGCGCCATTCCGCTGGTCATGATGGTCATTAACTCGGAGCGGGTCGCGTCATTCAGGAAGGGCCGGATGGTCAACGGCGCTTCGGTCTGGCCCATAAAGATGCTGGCTGCAACATTCAGCGATTCTGCGCCGCTGATCTGCATGGTCTTCTGCATGATGCGGGCGAAGAAGCGGACGAAGATCTGCATGACGCCAATGTGGTAAAGCGCCGCGAACAGGGCCGAGATAAAAATGATGGTCGGCAGCACCTGGAAGGCGAGGATCGAGCCGAAAGAGGAGTGCTGCATACCGAGCGGTCCAAAAACCATGGTCGAGCCGGCAAACGCGTAGGCCAGTACGTGATTGATGCCATTGCCGGCGGCAGTCAGCACCAGCTGCCCGGTAGTCGAGCGCAGTATGATCACGGCGAAGAGCAGTTGCAGGCCGAGCCCCCAGGCCACGGTGCGCCAGCGAATGGCCCGTCGGTTGGTCGAAAAGAGCCACGCCAGCAGCAGCATGGTGGCGAGGCCAAGTAGTCCGGTCAGTCTGCCCAATCCACGCTCCCCCCGGTTTGGCCTTGCATCTACCGTTACGTCCGCTTATACCAGAGGCGTGGCCGGCACCTAAGAAATAGTCGCCGGCCCCACTCTCACACTTTCAAGCACCGACTAAATCGATCACCATGGGTCGCGCGCCTGAAGGTTGATCCCCGATGGCCGTCGCGCGCTGCAGCAGCACTTCCGGTTCATCCAGTCGTGCTGATTCATCGGCGAACATGGTGTAGAGTGCGTCGCCCTTCTGTACCTGGCTGCCAAGCTTGGCATGCAGTTCGATGCCTGCCATTGCCGACACCGGCTCACCGGCCTTCTCTCGACCGGCACCGAGCCGCTGCACGGCCCAGCCGATGGCTTCGCAATCGACGGAAGTGATGTAGCCTGGTCCCTCCGCAAATACCTGGCGACGGATCTTCGGTTGATGAAACTTATGCGGTTCGGCGAAACAGGCGACGTCCCCACCCTGCGCCGCCACCATCTGTTCAAAGCGATCAAGCGCCGCCCCGTTGGCCACGAGCGACTCGGCGAGGGCCTTGCCTTCCCGAGCATCAACTGCTTTGCCGCCGAGAAAAATCATCCAGCCGGCAAGCGTCAACGAAAGTTCACGCAGGTCTTCATTCAACGGGTGTCGCTCACCGCGTAGCAGTAGAACAGACTCCCAGATCTCGACCCAGTTGCCGGCGAAGCGGCCAAGCGGCTGGTCCATATTGGTGATGAGCGCAACCGTCCGCGTGTCGGCAGCCGTACCCGTTTCGACCATCAGCGAAGCCAGCAGCCGCGCCTGCTCTTCGCTCTTAAGGAAAGCGCCGCTGCCGGTTTTTACATCAAGCACCAGTCCGTCGAGACCGGCAGCCAGCTTCTTGCTCATGATGGATGCACAGATCAGTTGCGGGCTTTCGACTGTGCCGGTGCGGTCGCGGAGGGCATAGAGCACGCGGTCGGCAGGCACCAGGTCGCGTGTCTGGCCAACAATGCTGACGCCGGTCTGCGCCAGCACGTGGTCCATCCCGGCAAGGGACAACTGCGTCCGGTAGCCCGGAATGCTTTCAAGCTTGTCGAGGGTGCCGCCGGTGTGGCCCAGGGCGCGACCACTGATCATGGGCACCTGCAGACCGGCGGCCGCGGCAATCGGCGCCACCAGGAACGACGTTTTATCGCCGACTCCGCCAGTGGAATGTTTGTCCACGGCAAAGGCTGCGCCGCGCGTGCGTTTCTCGCCGGAATCGCGCATCGCCATGGTCAGCGCTGCCAGTTCCTGCGCATCGAGTCCGCGAAGAAAGCAGGCCATGAGCCAGGCAGCAAGCTGGTCGTCTGGAATGCTGCCGGTCGCCGCACCCTGCGCCATGTAGCGCACCTGTTCCACGCTCAACGTAAGCCCGTCGCGCTTGCGGCGGATGATGTCGATGGCATGCAGTTGCGTCGTCATGCGAACTGAAACCCGAAGGGCAGCAATTCCCGCAGCCGTCGCAGTTCGCGCTGGCCACCCGCGCCAGGGAAAATGATCCAGGCGTCCTGGTCCATAAATTCCGCCAGTACCTGCCGGCATGCGCCGCAGGGCGAGCTCGCAGCCTTGTTCAGATTGGCAACACACACAGCGTCGATGCGCGCCGTTGGCCCATACTGCGCGACCATGGTGCAGACAGCCGACCGCTCTGCACAGATGGTCAATCCATAGGACGCATTCTCAACGTTGCAGCCCACGACCGTCTCGCCGGTGGTGAGTCGCAGCGCCGCACCCACACGAAACTTGGAGTACGCAGCATAGGCATGCGCCGCAGCACCTTCCGCAGCGACCTGCAGCTGTTCAACTTCACCGTCTGTCAGCGCGTGCCGTTCATCACTCATCGTTCCCTGAGGCTAATGCCGGGCGCTGCTCTGCGCAACCTGCCTGCCCTGTAGTTAGCTTTTCTCTTGAGCAAATTACCTGATGCCATGGTGTTTCTGGCGGGATCAAGGTTGGCCTTTTCCTGGCGAAAAGGCCCGTGTTCATCGGGTCTTCGCTCTACACCTACAGGTAATTTGCACTTGATGAATGGCCATCCCAATCGAAGTAAAGCATCCTGGGGGAGCTGTATTTTCTATCCAGCCGTGGAGTTTGAGCTGTTTCATTCATCGTGTGAGGGGTCATCCAATGAACGACGCGCATCCCACCTGGGCAAGCTATTCTTAAGTGTTGAGCGAGCATGGCAGATAAGAAACCATCCCGGCCAAGTGTTCGCAAGCCCAAGGCGTCTTTGCCTTCCCCACTGCAAGCCTCCGCCGGCAAGATTGACGAAGCGACCGACGCCCTGGCCCTTTTTCATCCCATTACGGCAGAATGGTTTCGCGCCGTCTTCGATCAGCCGACCTCGCCGCAGCGGCTGGGCTGGCCGGCCATTGCGAACGGCGAAAGCACGCTGATCCTTGCGCCGACCGGCACAGGCAAAACCCTGACTGCCTTTCTGTGGTGCATCGACAAACTGATGCTGCACCCGCAGCCCGATACCGAAGAAGCCTGCCGCGTGATCTACATCAGTCCGCTTAAAGCTCTTGCGGTTGATGTTGAACGCAACCTGCGCGCTCCACTTGCCGGTATCGCGAACATGGCCCGCCGAGCGGGCATTACTGTTCGCGAGCCGGAGATCAGTGTCCGCACGGGTGACACGTCGCAGCGCGACCGGGCACGCTTTCGCCGGCATCCGGCAGAGATCCTGATCACGACACCCGAGTCTCTCTACCTGCTGCTTACCTCTGAGTCCTCGCTCAGCCTGCGGTTTGTCGAGACGGTGATCATCGACGAAATTCATGCCCTCGTCCCGACCAAGCGCGGCGCCCATCTCGCGCTCTCCCTCGAACGCCTGCAGGCACTCACGCAAAAGCCTGTGCAGCGGATCGGCCTTTCCGCCACGCAGCGGCCGCTCGAAGAAGTCGCACATTTCCTGGCCGGGGCCGACGGGTCTCTCTCGAAGGTAGAGGCTTCTTCCGCCGAGTCTTCTCCAGACCAGGAAAATGCGCAGGAAGCAGCCGTGCGCTTTCGTCCGGTCTCGATCATCAATGCGAGTGAGCCCAAGAAACTGGAGTTGCGCATCGAGGTGCCGGTTGAAGATATGGCGCGCCTCGGCCAGATCGAGGAACTACCCAGCGGCGCGGCATCGCAAGGCCCCAAGCGGGCATCCATCTGGAGCGCCATTCATCCGCGGCTGCTCGAGATTGTGCGCAGCCGCACTTCGACCATCATCTTCGTCAACAGTCGCAGGATCGCCGAGAGGCTGGCCGGCGCCATCAACGAACTTGCGGGCGAATCCATTGCGCGCGCTCATCACGGATCGCTCGCGGCAGCGCAGCGTAGCGAGATCGAAGAACTGCTGAAAGCCGGGCAGATCAAGGCCCTGGTCGCTACTTCGTCACTTGAACTCGGCATCGACATGGGAGCGGTCGACCTGGTCATCCAGATTGAAGCGCCGCCTTCAGTTGCCAGTGGCATGCAGCGCATCGGCCGTGCCGGCCACCAGGTGGGCGCGGCCAGCGAAGGCATCATTTTCCCGAAATATCGGGCCGACCTGATTGCCTGTGCGGCTGTGACGCGAGCCATGCACGAGGGGCTGGTCGAGTCGACGCGCTACCTGCGCAATCCGCTCGACGTACTGGCACAGCAGATGGTGGCGACCGTGGCGCAGTCGCCGACCGTTGGCCGAACGCCGCGCAAGAAGAAGGAACCGCCGGTGCCTTCGACCATGACGGTCGATGAACTTTACACCTTGGTGCGTAGTTCGGCGCCATTCGCGTCGCTGGCGCGCAGCACCTTTGAAGGAGTGCTTGACCTGCTCGCCGGCCGGTACCCTTCAGACGAATTCGCCGAGTTGCGGCCACGGCTTACGTGGGACCGCATCACCAACATGCTTACCCCGCGTGAAAGCGCCAAGTCGCTGGCGATCCTCAATGGCGGCACCATCCCGGACCGCGGCCTGTATGGCGTCTTTCTTGCCGGAGCGGCGAGCGGCAAGCCCATCCGCGTGGGCGAGCTGGATGAAGAGATGGTCTTCGAAAGCCGGACCGGCGACACTTTTATCCTCGGCGCGTCGACCTGGCGGATCGATGAAATTACCCACGACCGCGTGCTGGTGACCCCGGCTCCGGGCGAGCCGGGCAAGATGCCATTCTGGCATGGCGACGCAGCCGGACGACCGCTGGAATTTGGCCGACGCATCGGTGCGCTGATTCGTGAACTGCGCGAACTGCCCCGCAATGCTGCGTTGTCACGGCTCACGCGAGAGCATGACCTTGACCCGGGTGCGGCTGAAAACCTGATGCGCTTTCTCGCTGACCAGGAGTTAGCCACCACGGTTGTTCCCGATGATCGGAACATCGTCATCGAACGCGTGCGCGACGAACTTGGCGACTGGCGGCTGTGTGTGTTGACTCCCTTTGGCAACCGCGTGCACGCACCCTGGGCCATGGCGATTACGGGGCGCATTCGTGCAGCCGGCGGCCCGGACGTCGAAGCAATGTGGGCTGATGATGGCTTTGTTCTCCGCTTTCCGGATGCCGATACTGCGCCGGATGCGGACACGATCCTGCTCGACCCTGCCGAAGCGCATGACCTGGTCCTGCGCCAGCTTGGTTCAACAGCATTGTTCGCTGCGAAATTTCGCGAGGCCGCGGCGCGCGCACTGCTGCTGCCGCGTCGGCGTGCGCAGGGCCGTACACCGCTCTGGCAGCAGCGTAAGCGCGCGTATGACCTGCTGTCGGTGGCGTCACGCTATCCCTCCTTTCCCATGCTGCTGGAAGCGTACCGGGAATGCCTGCGGGACGTTTTCGATATGCCCGCATTTCAGGAAGTGCTGCGCGCCATCGGCTCGCGGAACATCCGCATCCATGTCACGGATTCGCGTACCCCCTCTCCCTTTGCTGCATCGCTGCTGTTCAGCTACGTCGCCAACTACATCTATGACGGCGATGCGCCGCTGGCCGAGCGCCGCGCCCAGGCACTGTCGATTGACCAGGAGCAGTTGCGTGAACTGCTCGGCGACGCAGACCTGCGCGAACTGCTCGATGCCGACGCCATCTTCGAAGTCGAAGAGCAGTTGCAGATGCTGTCAGAGAACATGCGCGCCCGCAACGGCGATGGCATCCAGGACATGCTGCTCCGGCTCGGTGACCTGTCGCGCGAAGAAC
This sequence comes from uncultured Acetobacteraceae bacterium, assembly GCA_964658035.1. GTDB lineage: Bacteria > Acidobacteriota > Terriglobia > Terriglobales > Acidobacteriaceae. The sequence goes on along the minus strand of CAZZXL010000185.1, from coordinate 1,158 downwards.
TGCTGCGCCGTCTCGAGTCCCCGGCGGTCGCAATTCATGTTGAACGGCTGCTGAAAGCGAAACGCCTGCTCGAAGTGAAAATCTCAGGCGTCAAGCGGCTGATCACTGTCGAACATGCTGCCCGTTATCGCGATGCACTCGGCATTCCACTGCCGCCGGGCATCGCCAAGTCGCTGCTGACACCCGTCGCCAAACCCGTGCTCGAGATCGTGCGACGGTATGCGCGCACCCATGGCCCCTTCCCCTTGCAGGAGGTCTCCACGCGCTTCGGCCTCGATCCTGGGCAGGCAGAGTCCGTTCTGCGCGAACTGCTGCTTGATGGCCGCATCCTTGAAGGTGCGTTCCGGCCCGGCGGCATGCATCGCGAGTGGTGTGATGCTGAAGTCCTGCGCATGGTCCGCCGCAAGTCGCTGGCCAAGCTGCGCAAAGAAGTGGAGCCAGTGGAACAGCAGATGCTGGCGCGTTTTTCCACGCACTGGCAAGGTGTTCTGCAGCGTCGTCGTGGCCTTGATGCACTGCTCGATACCATCGACAATTTGCAGGGAAGTCCCCTGCCCGCTTCGTTACTGGAGACGGCGATCCTGCCATCGCGGCTCAGCAATTATCAGCCTGCTGACCTGGATACCTTGATTGCTGCCGGCGAAGTCATCTGGTGTGGACTTGACGCGCTGGGCGAGCACGATGGCCGCATCGGCCTCTACCTTTCCGACCGTCTCACCACGCTACTGCCGCCGGTGCGCACTGCTTCAAATGAAACGCCACTCACTCTGCGGGAACAAAGTTTAATGGACCAGCTGACGCGTGGCGGCGCAGCCTTCTTTGCGCAACTGCATGATGCGGTGGGCGGCGGATTTCCCGGCGAGACCCTGGACGCGTTGTGGTCGCTGGTCTGGCGCGGGCTCATCACGAACGACACCCTGCATGCCTTGCGTGCGTACGTCGCGAAACCAACGACGTCGCGGCCCGCGAAGCGTCAGCACAACCTGCCGAATTTCCGCTCCCGGCGCACCACCCCGCCCAGCGCCCAGGGCCGCTGGGCGCTGCTGCCAACGCCGCGGGCGACGATTGCCGATGCTACACTCTGGAGTGCCGCCATCGCCAACCAGATGCTGAATCGCTACGGCATCCTGACGCGTGAATCGGCTGCGCAGGAGAATC
>CAZZXL010000184.1:0-9808 GCA_964658035.1 uncultured Acetobacteraceae bacterium | reverse complement strand
ACTGGGGCTATGTCGATCATGGGCCAATCGTCGCATTGCAGGCCCGTATGACGATTCTCCTGTTCGGCAAATCGCTCACCGGCATTCGCATGCTGTCCACTATCGCAGGCGCTGCGAAACTTTTCCTCACCGGCCTGCTTGCTTGGCAGATGGGCGCACGACGGGTGGGGCAGGCGCTGGCCATGACTGGCGTTCTGCTTGCTCCTGAATACCTTGCGCTCGACAGCTTCCTCTCGATGAATTCGTTCGAAGCAGTCTTCTGGATGACGGCGGCGTTCGCGATCCTGCGACTGGTAAACGGTGCAAGCCACCGCTGGTGGATTGTCTTTGGTCTTGCGGCAGGCTTCGGCCTCGAGAACAAGCCGTCGATGCTGGTCTTCCTCATCGCATTGCTGATCGGCCTGCTAATGACGCCGCAACGGCGCATTCTTTTGTCGCGCTTCATCTTCATCGGTATTGCACTTGCGATTTTGCTCGAAGTGCCGAATACGCTGTGGCAGTTGCATCATCACTGGGCCACCCTCGAGTTTCTGCATAACGGTAAAGTCGAGCACAAGAATGTGGCACTTTCACCACTAGCCTTTCTGCATGCGCAGGAGTTGATGTTAAGTCCCGTGAGCCTGCCGTTGTGGCTTGGCGGTCTCGTGTGGCTGCTCGTCCGGCCGGGCTCGCGTCGCTTCCGCTTCTTCGGCTTCACCTACCTGATTTTCCTGGCCGCGATGATGGCTACGGGCGATGCGAAGGACTATTACCTGGCGCCGATTTATCCGCTGCTGTTCGCGGCAGGCGGCGCTGCCTTTGAAGGCTTCCGAACCTTGCCTCGGACGCGTTGGCTGCCGCCGGCGTATGCCAGGCTGCTGATGATCAGCGGTGTGTTGATCCTGCCGATGTCTCTGCCCATTCTGCCGCCGCAGCAATGGCTGGCATATACGGCGGCACTGCATCTGCGCGACAAAGCAAGCCACTCTGAAAACACCGATGACGGGCCGCTGCCGCAGTTCTATGCCGACCGCTTCGGCTGGCAGGAGATGACCGACAACATCACCCGCATCTACCGCTCTCTGCCGGATGCCGATCGCGCCCGCGCGGGCATTCTCTGTTCAAACTACGGCGAAGCAAGTGCCGTCAACTTTCTCGGCACAGGCCGAGGATTGCCCTTTGCCATTAGTGGCCACAATAACTATTACTTATGGGGACCGCACGGCGAAACCGGCGAAGTGATGATCATCGTAAGCGGTGGGACAGTGGATGATCTTCGACAGAGCTACAGTTCTGTCGAGATTGCCGGACGGATGGATCACGCATATGCGATGCCGTTTGAGCATCGCAACATTTATATCTGCCGTGGGCGAAAGCCTTCGTTGATCGACGGCTGGGCCGAGGTTAAGCACTACATCTGATTTTTCTCACAGCGTAGTGGAAGAAACCCAGGTCCTTAAACTGCTCTACTCGACCCTGCGCTCCTCTCACAATGACAAACAGTTCGGCCCGCCCAGGCCGACAAGAGAAACTTCGAGTGACCAGCCCTGCGATCAGGCGGCGGCGATGCGCGAGACCAGGTCGTTCTGTTCGTTCCGGCTTTCAGCGCCGATGGTGAACGCGTCAAGCACCTGCGTGCCCAACGCATACTTGAGCGCCTCGGTGGGACGATCGCGCATTGCCCCCTGGCCGAGAATCTTCATGCCGACGATGCCTTTGCCCTGCGCACGCATCTCTTCGATGACGGAGATCACGGTGTCGGGATGGTCATCCATGTGCGCGCCAACCGGGTTCAGGCGCACCAGGTCGAGATCGACCCAGGGTGACTTTGCCGCCGCTCGCAAGGCTTCAATACTGTGGCAGGAACAGCCATGCGCCCGGATGACGCCTTTCTGTTTCGCCTCTGACAGAACATCCATGACGCCACGGTAGCGTGTGGTCCAATCGCCTTCGGTGACGCAGTGGATCAGGACGATGTCGATGTAGTCGACCCCAAGCTCTTTGCGGAAACGATCTAGGTCGTCGCGAACACCCTGCGCATCGCGGGTATCCGTCTTGGTCATGACGGTCATCTTGGTGCGCGGCACTTCTTTGAGCGCCGCAGCAATGTAGGGGTGGCTGCCGTACGAATCTCCACCGTCATAAAAGCGCAGGCCGTTTTCGTTGTAGCCATCAGCGAGCAGTTTGACGACCCGATCAGTGCCGAGGCGCGTCTGATTGGAGCGCTTGCCGCCGCCGATAGTGCCGGTACCCATGGCGAGACGGCTGGTGTGAATCCCGGTCTTGCCAAGGACGACTTCATCCTGCGCGGTGTATTTACGGGTGAGGGGTTTAGCTTGCGCAAGGGTTGTTTCGATCGAGGCGGCGGCCATAGTTGCGGCTCCGAGACTCACAGCACTGCGGCGTAGAAACTCTCTTCGTTGCATGGGCATCTCTCCCTGGGATAGAAATGTACCCCTGTGTGCGATGGAAGAACAGTGGCAGTTTCGCCTCATGAACAGCAATGTTCCAACCCTGACGCTGTGGACGGCATGATCTTTGCAGCTTTAGCGAGGCGCGGCTGCGAACGGCGATGCCCGCGTCCTCAGCGTTGTAGACAGCCGCTCTGTGGGCACCCCTCCCCCGCTCTTTTCGCCCTGAAAATCCAAAGCATTCAAAACAAGCGACTTAGGCGAGGGTGCTCCGAACAGAATATTCATTCCTTCATGGCGGCTGCATTGAAGCCTGAGATTAGCGGGCCACCAGGCGTTTGCGCGGCATTTTCTTGAGATACGGCGCCAGCTTTTCCAGGGCCGATTCCACACTGATGCCATATTTCGCTCGCAGCGCCTCGACCTTGCCATGCTCGATGAATTTGTCGGGCCAGCCGATGCGGACGACAGGAACTTCAATCTCCATCTCGCTCAAGGCTTCCATAACGGCAGTGCCGAAGCCGCCCATGAGAACGTGGTCTTCAAAGGTGACAACGACGCCGGCGCGGCGCGCATAATCGGCCAGGAGCTCACGGTCGATCGGCTTCACAAAACGCGGATTGATGACGGCAGAGGAAAGCCCCTGCTGCTTGAGTTCGCCGGCCAGTTCCTGCGCCATGGGAAGCAGTGCGCCAAGCCCCAGGATGACGACATCCTTGCCTTCGGCGATCAACTCCGCTTTACCGATGGCCAGGGCACGGGGCGAAGCCTTGACCGCGGTGCCGGGTCCGATACCGCGCGGGTAACGGATTGCACTTGGACCGGGATGCAGCATGGCGGTGTAGAGCATGTCCGACAGTTCATCTTCATCTTTCGGTACCATGTGGATGATGTTCGGGATGCCGCGCAGGTAGCTGATGTCGAAGAGACCATGGTGGGTGGCGCCATCGTCTCCTGAAAGGCCGCCGCGATCCATGCAGAAGACCACGGGCAGATTCTGCAGGCTGACATCATGCACGATGGGGTCGAACGCCCGCTGCAGGAAGGTTGAGTAAATGGCGCAGAACGGCTTGAAGCCCTTGGTCGCCATGCCTGCGGCAAAGATCACCGCATGCTCTTCGGCAATGCCGACGTCGAAGTAGCGGGTGGGATGATGGGGACGGAAAAGGTCGAGCGCGGTGCCGTTGGGCATGGCTGCCGTAATGGCAACAACTTTTTCGTTGCCGTCTGCCAGTTTGCTTAGAGTTTCAGCAAAGACTTCAGAGTAGGTAAGACCGCTGGGCTTGGTGTCACCGGTTTCAGGATCGTAGGGGCCAAGGCCGTGAAATTTCTTCTGTTTGTCGAGTGCCGGCTGGAAACCGCGCCCTTTCTGCGTAATAGCATGCAGGATGACGGGCGTGTCCTGCTTTTTCATGAACTTGAAGCTGTCAATGAGCAAGGCTATGTTGTGGCCGTCGACGGGGCCATAGTAGGTCAGGCCAAACTCCTCAAACAGAAGCGAGGGCCAGATGAGGCCTTTGGCAGCCTCCTCCGCCTTTTTCGCCATGTGTTTGGCGGTCTTGCCACCGAAGCGTTCAATCAGGCGCGAGGCCGAGTCATGCAGGTGCGTATAGCGATCATTGGTGACGATCTTGTGGAGATATTTCGAAATAGCGCCAACATTGCGATCAATCGACCATTCGTTGTCATTCAGAACCACGATGAGACGCTTGGTCTGCTCGGCAATATTGTTGAGCGCTTCGAAAATGATGCCATTGGTGAAGGCGGCGTCCCCGGCGAAGGCGATGACATGTTCATGCGTGCCGGCCAGGTCGCGCGCGACTGCCATGCCCAGGGCAGCGGATAGTGAGGTGCCGGCATGACCGGCGCCGTAGATGTCGTGGTCGCTCTCCGTGCGGAGCATGAAGCCGTTCAAGCCACCCGGCTGGCGGATGGTGTCGAACTTTTCGCGACGGCCGGTGAGCAGCTTGTGAATGTAACTCTGGTGACTCACGTCAAAGACGAACTTGTCGTCCGGCGTATCGAAAACATAGTGCATGGCGAGGGTGAGTTCGACGACACCGAGGTTGGGACCGAGGTGGCCACCGGTCTTCGAAAGCGTCTGCACGAGGCGCACGCGAATTTCGCCCGCCAGGGTTTCAAGCTGCGGAATGGTCAGCTGCTTGATGTCTGCCGGGCTGTTGATCGTGTCGAGAATGGAACCCATGGGTGACACCGCTTTCCTCGAGATGCGGACTCCTCTTGCCGGCCGAGAGGCGCTGACTCGTTGGCCGAAGTTGCTCTGGAACTAATTCCTGTTGCTACGGTGTTTCCTGGGATCTTCAAGATGACCTTTTCTTGATAAAAAGGCCAACCAGTGTCTGTCCTTCGCTCTACGCCAACCGGAAATTTGCTCCAAACGAAAAGAGACCCTCTTCGGGCCTGATTGTAGCGCTTTCTGACTCTTCCAAGTATATCGTAATGATCCCCTCGCCAATAGAGGTTGAGACTGCGAGGAGCTTTGATGGGATCGAGTTTGTACATGGCACCGGGTAGGGGCGGGGTATGCCTTGGTTTTGACGGACGACCGAAGAAGGGGACCCGGAGCGTCGGACTGGAAAGACCGGGGACCGGGGACCGGGCACAGCTTTCGCAACACGCTACATTGCTGTTGAGGAGATTTCCATGCGTGGCTTCCTGGTTGTTTCTATTCTTCTGCTGACGATTACGTCGATGTCAGGCCAGTCACTGGGTTTGCCATCGGCCGCCGCGCCTGCGGATGCAGCGACCTTGCTGAGCGATCCGGCAGATTCGCCCGGGGTCCACTTCCTGTTTGGACTGGAAGCACAGTTCGCGAAGGCAACGGCGGATGGCGGCGGCCCGGCGTTTGCTTCGTGGTTTGCCGAGAACGCGACTACCTTGTCAAACGGCAAGCCGCCGGTGCAGGACGGGAGGCAATCGCCCGGGGAGCGACCTGGTCGCCCCGGGACTACCAGCTGGAATGGACGCCGGATGCGGGCGCGATGGGTCCGGGCGGGCAGATGGGATACACCTGGGGTCACTACTCGGGCCACTCCAGGGATGCGGAAGGAAACGCGGTAGTAACGACCGGCCGGTACATCACGATGTGGGAAAAGCAGCCGGATGGTCAGTGGAAGGTTGTGCTGGATGCGTCGAATGAGGGCCCGGCGCTCGATTGCTGCAAGCTGCCATAGATTTGCGCCTGCCGTGAGCGCCGGACATGCGCCCCGACGCGAGCGCCGGGCAACGTTTCTGCCGGGTGAAATGGGATCAGCGCGACGGAGGAAGGGCAGGGTCGTGAATCTCAGTGGTAACTAGATTTAATCCCTATCGGTGTCGCCTCCCCTGAAGGTTGCAGTTGTCTTACCCGGAGGGTTTGCCACAATGTTGAAAGACACTTTCTCTCCCCATGCAAGCTGCCATTCCGACGATGATGCAAAAAGATGAAGCCGAAAGGCTCAAGTCTCTCGCGCAGTACGAGATTCTCGACACCCTGCCGGACCCGGCCCTCGACGAAATCACACGGCTTGCCGCCGCGTACACCCGCGCGCCGTATGCGTATATTTCCTTCATCGATGCGAACCGGGTCTGGTTCAAGTCGCGGATAGGCTTTTTGAGCCGTCAGCAGCCGCGCGCAATCTCCGCGTGCCAGTACGCGATTCTTGAAAACGGCGCATTGATGATTGACGACGCCGCTGAAGACTACCGCTTTGCGCCTTCGGGAATTCCGCTGGCATCGACGACCCATTGCCGGTCGTATATTGGCGCGCCACTCATGTCGCCTTCGGGCGCCGTGCTCGGAACATTGACTGTCTGCTCGCCCGAGCCCAGCGTCTTTACGCGCGACCATGCCAGGGTGCTGGAAGCGCTGGCGCGGCAGATTGTCACCAGGCTTGAGCTTTATTCGAAACAAAACCAGCAGGAGCGTGTGGTGCGCTCGCGGCAGAGGATTGAACGGGCGCTGACGGTCGAGCGAAACTTTGTGACCGCGGTGCTCGATACTATCAGCGCGCTGGTACTGGTGCTTGATACCGCTGGACGCATTGTGCGCTTCAACCGCGCCTGCGAGGCCATCAGCGGCTATTCGTTCGGCGAGCTTGTGGGCCGGTCGTTTCCGGAAGAACTGTTTCCTGCCGAAGAGCGTGAGCATGCTGTAAGGATGTTCGAGCAGGCGCGCTCCGGACAGATGGATGGCGGCTACGAGATGAACTGGCGCACCAAGGAGCGCGGCATGCGGCGCATCTCCTGGACAGCGACATCGCTGACGGATGCGAATGGGGATGTGAACTTCATCATTACGACCGGCGTGGATGTGACCGAACAGCGGACGGCGGAAGAGAATCTGCGCACCAGTGAAGCGCGCTACCGGCAGCTGGTGGAAAGTTCGCTTGGCATCATCTGTACGCATGACCTTGACGGCGTACTGCTGTCGATCAATGCGCATGCTGCCGAAATCCTTGGCTACACACCGGAAGAAATTATCGGGACGCCGCTGTTCAACTATATCCATCCCGACCATAAGCAAGACTACGAAAACTACGTCAGCGCCCTCAATGAACATCATGAGCACCAGGGACTGTTCTACCTGCAGCGGCGCGATGGCAGGCTGACGGTCGTGGCCTATCGCAATAAACTGCTTCAACTGGCGGGCACGGAGCCCTTTGTACTCAGCCACGGTATCGATCTTACTGAGCAGACAGATGCGGAGGAAAAGCTGCATACGCTGACGCGGCAGAGGGAGTCAATTCTTGAATCTGTCGGCGATGGCATCTGGGGCCTGGACATGGACGGCCGGCTGATTTTCTGCAACAACATTGGCGCGTCCATGTTCGGCTACGACATTGACGCCATGCTGGGCAAGGACATGCACAGCATGGTGCACCATACCAAGGCCGACGGTACGCCCTACCCCGCGTCTGAATGCCCCATCTACAACTGCCTGCGCAGTGATGAAGCGGTACGGGTTTCGGATGAAGTTTTCTGGCGCAGGGACGGTACCAGCTTTCCAGTGGAATATGTCTCGCGACCACTGGTCAACGATGGGGTGATTACCGGCATCGTGGTCGCCTTCGAAGACATTACCGAACGACGCCGGCTGGACCAGATGAAGGACGAGTTCGTCTCGACGGTGAGCCATGAACTGCGCACCCCGCTGACCTCTCTGAGTGCGGCGCTGAACCTGATCGCCGCGGGCGTGCTCGACAAGCGGCCGGAGAAGCAGGCGCAGATGATGCAGGTTGCGGTGAATAACTGCGACCGGCTGGTACGGCTGGTGAATGACATTCTCGATTTTGAACGCATCGGTTCGAACCGGCTGCCACTGCATCGTGAGAGCTGCGACGTGATCGACCTGCTGCGCAAGGCCGCGGAACTGCAGCAGTCGACGGCGGCGCGGAATAATATTCAGTTCCGTATCGATGCGCGTCCGCTCTCGGTGGATGTGGACGCGGACCGCATTCTGCAGACGCTGACCAACCTGATCAGCAACGCCATCAAGTTCTCCCCGGCGGGCAGTGAGATCCGGCTGGGTGCGCGGCTGCAATCCGAGGATGAAGTTGTGTTCGAGGTGCAGGACCACGGCCGCGGTGTTCCTTCGGAAAAGCTCGAGATTATTTTCGAGCGCTTTCAGCAAGTGGATGCTTCGGACTCACGCGCAATGGGTGGGACAGGTCTTGGCCTGGCCATCTGCCGGGCGATCGTGGAACAGCATGGCGGCCGCATCTGGACGGAGAGCCGGGTGGCGGAGGGCAGTACGTTTGCCTTTACCGTTCCGCGGAGCAAGCCGATCGAGCCTCTTCAGTAGGCATACACTTCGACTGCGAAGGCCCGAAACCTGCCACTGACGTACCGCCCAAGAGCGATATGCATCTATACACAGGCATGGCTGTTATGCGAAAAGAGGACACACGCGAAACTCGTTGCCAGAAAGCGGGTTTATCAAACCGGGGCATCAAGGCCTGTTTAGAAACAACTGACGCCTGGCGGTTTGTAGAGTGTGGACAGCGATCAAGCTGACAGCTATGAAGGTGGACTATGACAAACGAAAAAGCTACGTTGTCTGCCGGGTTGATGACCCGGGCATTATGGAAGGGCGCCCTGCGGCAGGGCATCGCTCTTGGTCTGTGTGCAACAATTCTGCCGCTGACGCAGTTGAGCTTGATGGCGCAGGACGGACCTCCGCCCCAGCAGCAGTATCCTGAGCAGGATCCGGGCGATCCCGGGCAGCAGGGTCCTCCGCCACAGGGAGGCGGGCAGGCGGCCTACATCCCCCAGGGTCCGCAGGAACTGGAGCAGCTGGTCGCGCCGATCGCCCTCTATCCTGATTCTCTGGTGGCCCAGACGCTTGCTGCTTCAACCTATCCGCAGCAGGTGCAGGAAGCCGAAGGATGGATGCAGCAGTATGGCAACCAGCCTCCGCAGCAGCTGGCGGACGCCGTCAACCAGATGCCGTGGGACCCCAGTGTGAAGGCCCTGACCCAGTTCCCGCAGGTGCTCCAGATGCTGGCGCGCGGCCAGCAATGGACCATTGCGCTGGGCAATGCGTACTACAACCAGCCGGCTGACGTGATGGGCGCCGTGCAGTCCATGCGTTACCGCGCCCGCGAGGCCGGGCAGTTGCGCGACACCCCCCAGCAGGTCATCGAGGAGGACGGGCCGCAGATCATCATTCAGCCGGCCAACCCCGAGGTCGTCTACGTGCCCTACTACGATCCGTGGACCTGCTATGGCCAGCCCATCAACCCCTATGTCGGCTTCTACCGTCCGCCACCGCCGCCGGGCCTGGCGCTCGGGATTGGCATCGGGTTCGGTGTCGGCGTGGGACTACTGGCCTTCGGCCACTTCGGATGGGGCTACCATGCCTGGGCACCGAACTGGAGATCCAACACCATCATCGTGAATCACAACACGTACATTTCACGGAGCACGACGGTGTATAACCGCGGCAACTTCGGCGCCTACAACCAGGGCTTTAACCATGGCGGACCGCAGAACTTCCGCAATGCGTCGTTCAACCGGAGTGCTCCGTTGTATAACGGCCATCCGGTGAATGCAGCCAACCGTCCTGCGTCGGGAGCCTTCAACCGGCCGGGTGGGAATCCCGGAGCGATGAATCGTCCAGGGGGCACGGCGGGTGGCAATTTCAACCGGCCCGCGGGAGCTCCGAATGGCGGCTTCAACCGGCCTGGCGGAAATCCTGCAGCCGCTGCTCGGCCAGGACAGGGAGCGGCTGGCAACGGCGGGTATAACCGTCCCGGCGGAGCACCGGGAGCGATGAACCGGCCCACGGCGCCGGCGAATGGCTACAATCGGCCCGCGTCCACTGCCGGCGGCTATAACCGGTCAGCGTCCACTGCAGGTGCGTATAGCCGGCCGTCTGGCACAGCTGGAGGGTACAACCAGCCTTCCGGCACGGCTGG
>CAZZXL010000183.1:0-9831 GCA_964658035.1 uncultured Acetobacteraceae bacterium | reverse complement strand
AGAGCATTGCGAAAGGCACCACTTAGCCGTCTCGCTGGGCCGATGCTCAGACCGGCTCGAGCCTCGACCTCAGTGCGCGGGAGCCCTTCTTACTGAAGCGAGAGCGCTTTGCGTGGACGAGTCTACTGACTGACGCCCTGGGACAACGTACGGGTGGTATCCATCGGCGGCTGGCTGGCCTTCGCAAAATAGCTGTGGTCCCACAGGCTGCGATAGAAGACCCCTGTCAGTTCAGCTGCTTTTGGTCCGAACGTCGGCCGTCCGCCCTCCAGGAAAATCACCGTGGCGATCTTACCGTACGAGGTGTCGGCAAATGAGACGAACCAGCCGTACCGGATGCCATCGCTCGAGCACGTGCCAGTCTTGCCAAGAATCGGCAACTGGTCAAAGTTTGTCCGCAGAGACCGGGCAGTTCCATACTGAACAACTGCGCCCATGCCCGGAGCGATCTCAGGGATCACCCGCGAGATGTCCAGCTTCCGCTTGATGCGCGGCTGAAAGTTCACGGCGTCCGCAGGAGTCATCGGATGCTGCAGGTAATAAAGCGTGCCGCCATTCGCAATTGCTGAAACGAGAGCGCCCAGTTGCAGCGGTGTCATGGAAACACCTTCGCCAAAGGAACACATGCGGCCCACGCCGCCTGCGCTCTCAGGAAGAACTGTATTCGGGTAGACACCCAGCTGCTCGCCTGGGATGTTCCACCCGGCAAGCTCACCCAGACCGAACTGGTTGGCATAGTGGCGGACCCGGTCAAAGCCGAGCATGCGTCCCACTGTTTCAAAATAAAGATTGTTCGAGTGCGCCAGCGCTTCCGTCAGGTTGACTCGGTATCCCCCGCCAAGGTTCACCGGCGTGTCCTTGGTAATGAGGCCTTCTTCGAGTGCTGCCAACGCCACTGAGACCTTGATGGTAGAGCAGGGTTCCGCCCCGCTCGACAGGGCAAGTTTCTGGTTGACCATGGCCAAAATGCGGCCATTGCTGGGATCAATCGCAACCACCGTGCCGTTCATATTGCCAAGTGCTTCAAGCGCCGCCTGGCGGACGACCGGGTCTTCACCGGCTGTCGAATCACCCGCCGTCAGATCTGTTTCAGCGAAGGAATCGCCCGAGAAATGTTCGTAGGACCGGTGCCGCACCAGCACCGCACGACGCAACCGGCCATTACGTCCCCGTACATAGATCACCCTGCGCACAGTGGTCGCACGATGTGTCGCTCGTGCTGCACCACGACCAACCACCTTATGAGCGGAAGCATGAACAGCACGGCGTGCCGAATGACGCTTGTGGGGCTGCGCCAGAAGACCGACCGGTAGATACAGCAAACCGACAATCATCACGAAATAGAATATGCGCTTCATGAATCCGCCTTGGTGTCGCTCCAGTAATAACCCGCGACACGGCGGGATGACTCGCTGGTGCTTCTGCTAGCTAAGAGTTTACTGGCTGCTTGATCGAAATGATGAAAACTTCGGATCGAAAGCGGATCCAAGGTTCCTGTTTTGGAATCAGGTTCCCGCTTTCATCCTTTCTCGGTACCGTTACTCCATTGAACCGCAAAGATCAGGCTACGACTGTCACACAAACAACGCACCAACAGAAACGTTCGTGGGAGCAGGCCGCAGTTCCTTTATAGACCGCCGCCCCGGCGCATGAAAGCAGGAATGTCCAGATGCTCCAGCTCCTGGTCACTCATCCCTTGCCGTCCGACAACTGGTTTAGGTTCAGCCACTTGGCTTTCTTCAAAAAAGTTCGCCGAGAACAACTCTGGACTGACTGGCGTTCCTGCTGAAACCGCTGAAGCCACCGCCCGATCGGTCTCTGCCACGGAAAAAGCATCGAGGAACCCCGCAGACTGCATTTCATCCGCCACCGGAGCACCAGCACCAAACCCTGAAGTTGTTGGATGCTGCCGATCAGCCCGTGATTCAGACCGAAGCGTTTGTCCCGGGGCCTGAGCTCCGGCGCCAACTGGCTCGTTGACCACTTCACTCGCAAAGCGTGGCTTGCTCGGCCGCGGTTCGACCGGCACCGGCACAATGGCATCCGAATAAATGGCCCCACTGAAGGATTTGTTCCGTTTCTCGACCGTTCCCTGCTTGAAACCGGTGGCGATCACCGTAATCTTTACCTCATCGCCCATTCGTTCATCCAGAACAGCGCCAAAAATGATGTTGGCATCCTCATGGGCTGCGTTCTGAATCAGCGTGGAGGCCTCGTTCACCTCGCTCAACTTCAGCGAACTTGACCCGCTGATGTTGATCAGGATGCCCTTAGCCCCATCAATCGCACCCGCCTCGAGCAGCGGCGAGGCCATCGCAGCCTGTGCTGCCTCAATGGCACGATTGTTGCCCGCGCGCACTGCTGTCCCCATCACCGCGTAGCCCATGCCGGCCATGGTGGTCTTCACGTCAGCAAAGTCACGGTTGATGATGCCGGGGATGGTGATGATGTCTGAAATTCCCTGCACGCCCTGCCGCAGGACGTCATCGGCAATCCGGAAGGACTCGAAAAAGCCGGCGTCCTTGGCAACGGCCAGCAGCTTTTCGTTTGGAATCACGATCATGGTATCGACCGAGTCCAGCAGTTCCTGCATGCCGCGCTCGGCCTGCTGCATGCGCCGCTTGCCCTCAAAGGAAAAGGGACGCGTCACGACGGCGACTGTGAGTGCACCCATTTCACTCGCGAGTGATGCAATTACCGGCGCGGCGCCGGTGCCGGTGCCTCCGCCCAGGCCAGTGGTCACGAACACCATGTCCGCGCCTTCGAGTGCTTCGATAATCTTTTCCGAATCTTCAAGGGCGGCGCGCCGACCCACATCGGGGTTGGCCCCGGCGCCTAGGCCGCTCGTCAGCTTCACGCCAAGCTGCAGTTTGACCGGCGCATGCGACAGTTGCAAGGCTTGAACATCGGTATTGGCGGCAATAAATTCAACGCCTTCCACCTTTGCCTGGATCATGCGGTTCACGGCATTACCGCCGCCGCCGCCCACGCCAATGACCTTGATCTTGGCACCTTTTGGAATTTCGTCGTTATATTGAATGCGGATTTCTTCCGGATTAGGCGTCGCGTTGTCCATGTTTGCTATGACTCCGTGTTCTACAAAGTTTGCTGCCAATATCGTTACAAGCTGCCTGCAAAAATCGAGCGCAGTTTGGCGCGAAGACCCTGGTCTTCCGCCGCCTTTAAGACTCCAGTGCGATGCGTATATAAGAGCATGCCGACGGCTGTTGAAAACTCCGGCTGCACCAGGTCCTCCGGCATGCGGGAAAGGGGCACCGGATAGCCGATCCTCGCCGGCACCCGCAGCAGGCTCTCTGCAATATCAAGCAGGCCGGCAAGCCGGGCCCCGCCACCAGTCAGGATGCACCCGGCGCCAAGCGCTTCCAGTACACCGCCCTGCCGCAGATTATCGCGCAGCATGTTGAAAAGCTCGCGTCCACGCGGCTCGAGGATCTCGCTGAGCAATCGCTGCGAGACCGTACGCGGCGGCTTGCCGGCCGTCCCGCTCACTTCAACCTCACTCCCGGAGGGTACAGCCGTCACCACGCAATTGCCGTAATGGATCTTCAGAAATTCTGCTTCCTCCAGCGAGACGTGCAGGCCAACCGCGAGGTCATTCGTAAAGTGATCGCCGCCAATCGGAACCACCGCAGTATGCGCCACCGAGCCTTCAAAAAAGACAACGACTTCCGTCGAGCCGGCCCCAATTTCAATCAGGCAAATCCCCAGTTCGCGTTCGTCAGGCGAGACCGTCGCTTCGGCCGCCGCGATCCCCTCAAAAATCGTATCCGTCACTTCAAGGCCGGCTTTGTTCGCACACGTAATGATGTTCTGCGAAGCGCTGGCGGAACAGACAGAAATGTGCAGGTTCACCTCCAGCCGGTTACCGACCATGCCCACAGGATCATGAATGCCCGGCTGTTCATCGAGAAGAAACTGCTGCGGCAAAAGGTGCAGAACTTCGCGATCAGGCGGCAATGAAATGGAGCGGGCACGATCGACCGCCGCACGTACATCCTCGCGCGTGATCTCACGAAGCCTGTTGCCCAGGCTGATGCCGCCGCGACTGTTCAAACCACGGATGTGTGCTCCGCCGACACCGACCACGCAATGGTCGATCACCGCATGCGCAACCTGTTCTGCTTCATTCGCAGCATGCGTTACGGCCCGGATGGCGGGCTGCAGATCGGCAACCAGCCCCTTGCGAATGCCCTTCGACAGCACCTGCGAATGGCCACGGTAGCGCAACGCACCATCGTGGAGCTCAGCCACCAGCACGCGTGTTTTTGAACTGCCAATGTCGAGTACCGTGATCAGGCCGTCGTCATTTTGCGCCATCTAGTTTGCCCGGCCCTTCGCCTGGTTGAAAGATCTGACCGCTGCCTTTGCAGACGCCGCTGACTTAGGCGCTATCACTTTTTTCTTGGGCGCAGCATGCCGGCCAGCGGCGGCATTACGCGTCGAGGGCGTCGCGGTAAGTGCCGGCGTCGTGTCAATCGCGTTCGCCGGGTTGCCGTTTGCACTCTTATCCATTTCAAGTACCGTCTGGCGGTCGTAGCGCAGGTCGACCGCGGCAAGATGCGGGTATTGCTGTCGCCATTCTTTCAGATGTTGCTGGTAGGTCTGGTACCGATTTGCAAAATCTTCATCGCCAAAGTGGACGAGTATGTCAGAACCCGCCGACGGCATCATCGCTCGCACATCTTCCGGGTCAGAAACATCCACTTCGCTCAACTGTTGCGAGGGCTTAGGACCGGTTGGCGCAGCCACGCCGTTAATGGCTCTGATGAAAGCTCCATACTGCTGCATGCGTTCCGCCCGTGTCTGTGCCGCATCGTCTGCGTTGATGCCGATAACGACTGGGAATGAATAATGCCTGGCTGCCAGCATGGCCGGCGGCATTTCGAGCAGTACTCCCGTCGCATCGACCAGTTGAATTTTGTTGCCTACACGCACAAAGGCGGCCGGCACACGCTCGACAATTCCGATGCGCAACTGGCTCGGCAGCAGCCGCATGACTGTCGCGTGTTCTACCCAGGGCAGCTTCTGCAGTTCGGTGCGTCGGGCTGCCAGCGGAACAGTAAAGATGTTGTGGCCTACATCGGAACCAAAAACGCCGAGCAACTGCGTTTTGCTGATCTCGCTGTTGCCGACAATCTGGATGGACGAGACCGAGTCGATGCGGAAGCGCGGGTCTTCAAGGAAGAAGTTGCGGACCACGAGGAAGCTGGCCGTCAAGCCACCCAGCACCAGCACAATGGCAAGCCCCAGCACCATCCTTCCCCACCTGGTCGACACCAGTGCATGCCGGCGGACCGGGACTCGCCGCCGCGACCGCAGGAAGGAGCCGTCTTCGTCATCTTCGGGCAGGAACGCGTCATTCGCATCGTCTACTTGATCGTTATAAAACTGTTCGCGGTCGCGGCTCTTGCGGTTGCGCGGTCCTGCATCTGCAAAGTCCTGTCGAGAGGAATCGGGACGTGCCGTCCGTGAAGACGCACGGGAACCGGCCCGCGGTTTGACAGGCTTTTCGGGACGGTAGAAGTCCTCGAATGCCTCGTCATCCGCGAGTACCGTGGTCCGGTAATCAGTGGGTCCGGTTTTTGCCACGCCCGAGCAAGGTCGTGAGAGTCGCCAAGGTCAATATATCGTGGTTCGCACGTCCTTCCGCAAGCCGAATCTTCCCGGATTAAAAAGGTATACGCATGGCAACTGGGGAGTGATCAATTTTCGCGATCATGCCTATTGAGCTCTGAAAATTGAGCACGGAAGATGAATAATGAAGAAAGCAGCTTCGGCGACGGCAAGGGAACAATGGCACTCTACTTCAGTACCGGATCAGAAACGACCAATCTGACGTCGCAAAAGATGCGCGAAGGGTTGGCCACCGCAATGGCGAAGCTTGGCGAGCGGAAGCGCGTGTTGATTGTGCCGCCCGATGCGACCCGCTTTTACTCACGTGCCGGTGAGCTGACGCAGATGGCCTACAGCATCTACGGAAAGGCGGTAAAGGCTGTCCTGCCTGCGCTCGGCACGCATACCGCGATGAACGAAGCAGCCCTTGCCCGCATGTTCGGCGACATGCCACGCGACCTTTTCCGTGTGCATCGCTGGCGTGAGGATGTAGTCACCCTCGGCGAAGTGCCGGCCTCCTATATCAACGCCCAGTCGGAAGGCAGGCTGAACTACGCATGGCCGGCGCAGGTGAATCGTCTCCTTATCGACGGTCCAGACGGTCCCGGCCAGGCAGCCGACAGCAAGTTCGACCTTGTCCTTTCAATCGGCCAGGTAGTCCCCCACGAAGTCATCGGGATGGCCAACTACAACAAGAACATCCTGGTCGGCACCGGTGGCGTCGAGAGTATTGACCGCAGCCATTATCTCGGCGCGGTCTACGGCATGGAGCGCATCATGGGCCGCGCCGATACGCCGGTCCGGAGAGTGCTTAATTATGCCTCTGACCATTTCTTGAAAGATCTGCCCATCGTCTATGTACTGACCGTCGTGGGCCGTGATGATGCAGGCAATCTTGCTGTTCGCGGACTCTTCATCGGCGACGATGTTGAATGTTTCGAGCGCGCCTCCGAACTTGCGCTGAAGGTGAACTTTATCCTGGTGGAGCGCGAAATCAAGAAAGCTATCGTGTACCTTGACCCGCATGAATTCCACTCCACCTGGCTCGGCAACAAGGCCATTTATCGCACTCGCATGGCTCTGGCTGACAATGCCGAACTGATTGTGCTCGCCCCGGGCGTGCGCGAGTTCGGTGAAGACCCGGCCATCGACCGCCTCATCCGCAAATACGGCTACCTCGGAACCCCGGCTACCCTCGCGGCTGTTGAAAAAAATGCTGACCTCGCCGGCAATCTGAGTGCGGCGGCGCACCTGATCCATGGGTCCTCGGAAGGCCGCTTCAGGATCACGTATTGCCCCGGCTCCCTGACCCGCGAAGAGATCGAGTCCGTCGGCTTCAACTATGCAGACCTTCTGACGATGACAAGCCGCTACGACTCTTCAACGCTCAAAGACGGCTGGAACACCGTGGGCGGCGAAGAGATTTTCTTCATTTCGAATCCCGGCCTCGGCCTGTGGGCGCATCCTGATCGAGTGCGTAATTGAACCCGGGCGTTCAGGAACAGTTCGGGCAGATCGATATCTACGTCTTCGATCAGATTCTGCGCGGCAACATCGTCCCCGGCATGCGGGTGCTCGACGCTGGATGTGGGTATGGACGCAACCTGGTGCATCTTCTGCGTGAAGGCTGCGAAATCTTCGCACTCGATGCCGACCTTGAAGGCGTAACCCATGTCCGGCAGCTGGCTGCGCTGCTCGAGACAGGTTTACCGGCGGCGAACTTTCAGGCCGGCATGATCGAGCAGATGCCTTTTGCCGATGACTTTGCGGAGGTCGTCCTCTGCAACTCCGTTCTGCACTTTGCGAGGGATGAGCAACATTTCCGCGCGATGCTGACCGAGCTATGGCGCGTCCTCAAGCCTGGCGGCCTGCTCTTCTGCCGCCTCGGCTCGCGCATCGGCATGGACTTCGAGCAAGTGCGGCCAAACGTCTTTATCATCGGGGATGGGCAGGAATGGTTCCTGGTGGATGAAGCCATGCTGCTGGCACTGACGGAGGAACTCAACGCCGTCCTGGTCGATCCGCTCAAAACCACCATCGTCCAGGACTATCGCTGCATGACGACGTGGGTGCTGCGCAAGCGCCGTGTGTGATCGCGGCAGACGCGGCCGTTCTTGAGTGGTCATGTACTTTTCCTGCTGCTCAGGCGGGTGTTGCCTGGTGATCATCGACGATCTCGACATGGTCATGCCGCAGTTCCTCAAGCACCATCCCCGCAGCCTGCGAAACACTTCCGGCTCCAAGCGTGATGATCACGTCACCATCATTTGCCACCGCAACCAGTGCTTTGACAGCATCCGCGAACGACGCGGCGTACTGCACGCATGGCCGATTGATCGCCGCAACCAGTGCAGGGGCATGCACGCCGGGAATGGGCTCTTCACTTGCTGCGTAGATATCAAGTATCTGCGCAGAGTCCACCTCCGCAAACGCGGCGACAAACTCCGGCAGCAGGTCGCGCGTGCGGGTGTAGCGATGTGGCTGGAAAAGGACGTGCACATGTTTATAGCCGCAAGACCGGGCAGCGCTCAGGGTCGCGACAATCTCTGTGGGGTGGTGGCCGTAATCATCGACGACAGTCACACCCCTGACCACGCCCTTCACCTGGAAACGCCGATCCACGCCGCGGAAATTGGCCAGACCGGCAATGATCTTATCCGGCTCGATCTCCAGCTGTACGCCAATCGCAACCGCTGCCGTCGCGTTCAGAACGTTATGCAAGCCGGGTACCTGCAGCGAAAATGGTCCGAGGACGGTATTCCCATTCACTACTTCAAAGCGCGAGCGAGCCGGCCCCGGTCCCTTTCGTTGAATCACTTTCCGTTGAAAGCAGGGCCTGGTCGAGGGGCAAAAGCCGCACCACGAAGTCTGCCTCTGCTGACCGACCATAGGTGATGACGCGACGATGCACGCGCGGCAGGATCGCCTTCAACTGCTCATTATCAATGCAGACCGTCGTTGCGCCATAGAAGGGCACCTTGTCCATAAACTTGACGAAGGCGTCTTCCACATCCTGCATGTCGCGGTAACAATCCATATGCTCGCGGTCAAGATTCGTAACCACGCCGAGGATAGGCGAGAGTTTCAGGAACGAGCGGTCGCTCTCATCCGCCTCCGCCACCAGGTAACGCGAGGTGCCAAGCCGGGCATTGGATCCCAGCGCATCCACTCGGCCACCCACCACAATTGTCGGATCGAGACCGCCCTCGGCCAGTACCGTCGCAATCATGGAAGTGGTCGTCGTCTTGCCGTGCATGCCGGCTACCGCAATGCCGTATTTCAGCCGCATCAACTCAGCCAGCATCTCTGCCCGCTGAATCACGGGGATCTTCCGGCTCCTGGCTTCCATCACCTCGGGATTCAGCTCGTTCACCGCGGAGCTGGTCACAACAACCGACGCCCCAACTGTGTTCGCCGCAGCATGGCCTTCAAACACTGTAGCCCCAAGCCTGGCCAGGCGGTCCGTGATGGCTGAACGACGCAGGTCGGAACCTGAGACGGGATACCCCAGCGTCAGCAGAATCTCCGCTATCCCGCTCATGCCAATGCCGCCTATGCCGATGAAATGCACCCGTTGTGACTTCGCAAACATGGCTCTGCTACTCCTGCTCTGCCTACTCTAACAACGTCGACGCGCTCATGAATGGTTGCCGGGGACAGCATTCTGCCAGCAATCGCCGCACCCTTGAAATCCTTTGCTGCCTTTGCGCAACTTTTGGGCCAGTTCACTGTTCCAATGAGTGAGGGTTTAGAACTAACCAGAAAAACTCTCAGCTCGTTCCAGGATCCGCGGTTAGCTATGGTTTAGGCGGAGTGGATGGGGGTCCAAGCGATGAAATACTTACGATATGTACTGCTACTGGCCCTGTTTGCCAGCCCCGCGCTCCTCGAGCGTGCGGATGCGCAGGTTGCAGTCGGTATTGGTGTAGGCGGCGGCTACGGGGAGTACGGCTATGGCGGATACGGCTATGACTACCCCGCGGCAGCGCCAGCCTGCGATTACGGTTACTACTCTTATTATCCCTATGCCTGTGCCCCCTACGGCTACTACGGACCGAACTGGTTTGTCGGCGGCCTCTTTATCGGTGCCGGACCATGGTACGGCGGATACTGGGGCCGTGGCTTTGGCTACGGACGGGGCTTTGGCTATCGCGGCGTTGGTGGCTATGGTTACGGACGTGGCGGTTATGGCTATGG
>CAZZXL010000182.1:0-9849 GCA_964658035.1 uncultured Acetobacteraceae bacterium | reverse complement strand
CCATGGACAAGGGCACGGGCAAGTCCGTCCGTCTTGCTGTGCCTAGCCCGGCTGCACGGCAGGCACCTGCGGGGCCGGCACCGGCAGCAGCGCCCATAACCGCGCCAAAAATTGAGATTACTAACCGCGCAGCGCCTAAATCGCCGCCGCCGCCGGCCGTTTCCGGCCGCATCTTCCGTGGTTTCGTCAAGAACGGCGTTGTGCATCTACTGGAGGGCGAACTGCCTGAGAACGCGTTTGTGAAGGTGATCGTAGAGTAGATATGCCAAAAACGCATATCACTCTATGTATCGGAAATGACGCAGAAACAGGTGGCAGAGTCCATGGGCACAACGCAAGCTGTCATCGCGCGTCTCGAAGGCGGCAAAAGGATCCCCTCGACGCGGACCCTGGAGCGGCTTCGCCAAAGCGACCCGAACCGAATTGCGGATCAGTTTTGAGCGCGAGCGGACAGCTTGATTCGTTGAGTGGTCAGACTATTTCGTTGGTTCACCCTCAAATGGTTTGCAGAGTAAGCAGCAGCTCCCTCCACTACGCTTTGCTTCCATGAGAGTGCCGGCGCAGGTCAAGAAGGTTGTGGACAGTTAGAGCAAATTCCCTGAGGCTATGGTGTTTCTGGCTGGATACTAGTTGGACTTTTCTTGGCGAAAAGGCGAGCGATCATCGTACCTTCGCTCGACACTTTCAGGTACTTTGCTTTAGTCAGCGACCGCCGAAAATAATACGTGCACAATCGCCAGGACGACGGCGCCGATGAAGGCTGCGCCGAAGTTGTCCACACGAAAGCCGGGTGTGAAGTGGCTGGCCCAGAGCAGGACGACCGCGTTGATCACCAGGAAGAAGAGGCCCAGGGTCAGCAGGCTTAATGGAAAAGTAACAATTTTAAGCAAGAGTCCGAGTGTCATATTCAGGAAGCCGATAATCAGCACCGCAACCAGGGCAGACGAAAAGCCGGCGACATGAAAGCCGGGGACAAGGTAGGCGACGATAAGTAGAGCGATGGCATGAAGCAACCAGCGCAGCAATAGACGAACAATGGACAAGCGTTGCACCTCCAGGTGCCGGAACCATCGAGCACGAGTCTCGCAGGGTCATAGTACAACGCTCAGTTGGCGGCGCTTTCGTCAAATCGCTCAGTCCAGGCGTGGTTAAAGTGCCGGAGGTAATTGGCCGCCCTGTTACGGAGAAACTTTCGGGGTGGGGGCTGGCTGCCTGGCGATCCTAACCAAGAGCCGCCCCAGCAAACCAAAACAAAGAGCCGCGCGGTGGCGGCTCTCGTTTCCATCCCAGCCTTACACACTGCGACCACACTATTGCGGCGGTGGGGGTGGCGCGCTGTCGCCATTGCCTCCCATGTTTCCGTCACCCATGCGGTCCTGGCGACGCTGCTGCATCTTGGCCTCATCGGCTTCAAACTTCTGCTTCTGCGCATCGGTCAAGACGGCTTCAACTTTGCTTCTGTTTTCTTCACGCATGCTCTGCATCTTCGCCATCTTGTCCTGCTGCGACATGGACGTATCCGAGTGCATCTGCATCATGGCTTGCTGCTGGGCTTCGAGGATCGGCTTGATCTGGTTCTGCTGATCGGACGTAAGTTTGTAGCGTTTAGTCATGTGGGCAAGTTGATCATCGGCGCTCATGCCATGATGCATGCCGCCACCCTGCTGCTGCATCGCTTCGCCGTCGGGTTGCATGGTGTCCTGCGCTGCAGCGGAAAGGGCGGGAATGCCCAGGGCGAAGAGTCCGCTCAACGCGATCGTACAAAGTCGGTTTTTCATCAAATGCTCCTCCATCTAATTGGTAGAAACCCGTGTTACCGCGCGAGGTTGTGAGCTCGGAGAAAACAACTCGCAGAATACTTTGACATGGATGGCAATGCTCTTCATGAACCGGGGGCGGGGCGGTGCCCGGAAACATCATCCAAAGTGTTAGACGTCCCGCTAGTCGCAAGAGGTGTCAGGAGCACAGCAGTTTTATTGCAGGGTACGGCCATGTGCGCCAGTTGGAATGATCCCCGGGACAGGATAGAGTGAGAGCGGGCGCATGTGGGCATGCGCCATGCGGCGATCGACGCTTCTGGAGACAAGTGGGGCTTAACCAGGTACATCTTTTGGCGCTGTATTTCGCCTCGCAGCGGGGATTGAACCACTATTTTCGGACGCATTACGCTGATAAGACCTTCGAAAATCTTTATAAGTGGAATGCTTTCGATACTGCCCTGCTTGTCCCCTATTTTGCCGTCATGCTGGTGCTCGCGTTCTACGGCATGCACCGCTACCAGCTGGTCTGGACGTATTACAAGAACAAGAAGAACCGCACGTACGAGGCAACGCAGCACTTCGCTGATCTGCCGCAGATTACCGTC
The DNA here is from genome assembly GCA_964658035.1 of uncultured Acetobacteraceae bacterium. Classification (GTDB taxonomy): domain Bacteria; phylum Acidobacteriota; class Terriglobia; order Terriglobales; family Acidobacteriaceae. The sequence goes on along the minus strand of CAZZXL010000182.1, from coordinate 7,484 downwards.
CAGCTGCCTATCTTTAACGAGCAGTTCGTCATTGACCGGCTGCTCGAAGCCTGTTGCAAGCTTGATTATCCCAAAGACAAGCTGCAGATCCAGGTACTCGACGATTCGACTGATGAAACCATCGGCGTCGCTTCGCAGCTGGTCGAGAGCTACAAGGCCGCCGGCAATCCCATCGTCTATCTGCATCGCACCAACCGCTACGGATACAAAGCCGGAGCCCTTGATGAAGGGCTGAAGACCGCAACCGGCGCACTGGTGGCGATTTTTGACGCGGACTTTGTCCCCCCGCCTGACTGGCTGATGAAGGTCGTCCATCACTTTGCCGAGCCCGGGATCGGCATGGTGCAGACCCGCTGGACCCACCTGAACCGCGATTACAGCTTCCTGACGCAGGTCGAGGCGATCCTGCTTGACGGTCACTTCGTGCTCGAACATGGCGGCCGCTCCCGTGCCGGGGTCTTCTTCAACTTCAACGGCACCGCCGGCATGTGGCGTCGCACCGCGATTGAAGAAGCGGGCGGCTGGCAGCACGATACGCTCACCGAAGACACTGATTTGAGTTATCGCTCGCAACTGAAGGGCTGGAAGTTCAAGTATCTGCAGGACGTCGAGTGCCCCGCCGAAGTGCCGATCGAAATGACGGCCTTCAAGACGCAGCAGGCGCGCTGGGCCAAGGGCCTTATCCAGACCAGCAAGAAAGTGCTGCCGCTGGTCTTCAAGAGTGACCAGCCCTTCCGCATCAAGCTCGAGGCCTTCTACCACCTGACCGCCAACCTGAGCTATCCGCTGATGGTCGTACTGTCACTGTTGCTGATGCCGGCGATGATCATCCGCTTCTACCAGGGCTGGTTCCAGATGCTGCTGATCGACTTCCCGCTCTTCATGGCCTCGACCTGCTCCATCTCGTCGTTCTACCTGGTTTCACAAAAAGAACTCTTTCCGCACAAGTGGTACAAGACCTTTATTTACCTGCCCTTTCTCATGGCCCTCGGTATCGGCTTGACGGTTACGAATACCAAGGCCGTGCTCGAAGCGATCTTCGGCATCAAGAGCTCGTTCAAACGGACCCCCAAGTACAGCGTCAAAAAAAAGGGGGAACGCTCGAACGCCGCCAAGTACCGCAAGCGCCTCGGCATCGTGCCGTGGATCGAGCTGCTCATCGGCTGCTACTTTGCGCTGACCATCTGGTACGCCATCTCGAATGAAAACTACTTCACGATTCCGTTCCTGCTGCTGTTCGTGGTCGGCTACTGGTACACCGGCCTGCTGAGCCTCTTCCAGGGCCGCTTCGAACGCTGGCGCGGCGGCGCGAATCTGGATGAGAGCTCACCAAAACCGTTTCCGGTCGGCGTTTAGGCCACTCGGCGCGCCCCTGCGCGGGGAGCGGTACTTCGCGTACGGCGGTCTCAACACTAAGGCAAGTTTTGGATTATCGTTTTCGGGAGCATGTCTGCTTTTGTATCTGAGTGCGCAGCAGAGTTGAGGTTTTGGATGCTGTGATCCGCATTGGTGCTCAGAGGAATGTTATGCACGTAGTGATCAGAGCTCAGGCATAGAGGGATCGCATGGACCGCAGACTTTGATGGCGGACCCTCACTCCTGCCGTTAGTGCCATCGAGCATAGACAGAGACTTATTCCGGAAATCGGGTGCTCTTGGCTCTTGCGCTGACACAGTCAACACTGGCAGGCAAAGAAGAAACATCACTAAGTTGCGTGACAAGTCGGCCCTCCTGCACATCACCAGCACTTTATATCGGCAAGCCTACTCCTGTTTCGCTCAACCTTCATAGACAAATGTAAGGTCTGATACATTTAGCTCCATACAGAAATCGCTTCTTCCTCGTCGCGAATCCGGCAATGGCTGGAGACACGACTTCGCGTTCAGAATGACGCTAAGTGACGGCGCAGGCCCACGATCCAGCGCCCGCAACACCCTCTCACGCAAGTCCTGTGAATAGGCTTGCATCCATGCCTCCCCTTCAACGGCAAGAGCGTTTCGCACTACATGTATCCACTTGAATTGAAAATAGCTCTAGTGGTGAGTCGTTGGTTCGTTGCCATTGAGCATTGTGTGAACTGCCGGTAAGTCATAGAAAATGCAGATCTCTCCGCTTCGCTCGGGTCGGGACGACAAAATGTTGTTATGAATTCAAGCTTTGCAAGAGTGTTTCAATCCTTTGAGATTAAGAACTCGACCGTAGTTTGTTTGCCCGCGTGAACAAACGTGACTGGCAGTGTGTCGAAGCTGGCAGTGTCGCTCGGGGATCTGCTTCCCAAGGCAATCTCGTAGTCAGGCGGCACTGCAAACTGGGAGCGGATCAGAACTTCAATTGGTCGACTGGTTGAAGGAAAGGCGACCGATGAAGCGGCTCAAGAACTGTGAGTTGGCTGCGCCTGTACTCCTGCTTCGAAGCTCAGGAGCAAAGCAAAACACCAAAACAAGGGTCTGATATGCGGCAAAGTTCTTGTCCTCGCTCCGACAGAAATGCTGACACTGACTATTATCTCAGTACCGACTTGCCGCCTGTGAAATGTTTGTCCAACTATCGCAAAATCAATATATGGAACGAGGCTTACGAATGGACGCTGTCGCTTGCTGTCCGCGAATCCTCCCAGGTTTGTCATCCCGACCGAAGCGCAGCGGAGTGGAGAGATCTGCGGTTCTACCCGCCCCCTTCAACCAGGCCAGGCTCTTCCAGTCAAAACAACCGCGACCCGGGTCCTACCAACATTCGACCCATCAAACACCAAGCGAACCATCGACCACTGTAAGTACGCTGTTGATGGATTGAAGATGACGTGACACTCTACAGGTGCCATGAAGAACCTCCTGTTGTTTGTTGTACTTGCTGCTTCTCTGCCGATAGTTTCTTTTAATCTTGCCGCACAAGTAACCGTCCCGCCGCCTGGGCAAGGCGTAGCGAACAGCTATGCGGATGAGGCAGCGGTGATCGAGCGCGACCAGGTGGTGTATCGCTACGCCGCAGATGGTACAGGCACGAAAACCGATACGATCGTGCTGCGCATACAGTCGGGCGCGGCATTGCAGGCCTTTGCGGTGCTGGGCTTCCCCTACGCCAGCGAGACGCAGGCCCTCGAGATTGTCTATGCCCGCGTGCGTAAGCCGGATGGGACCGTGGTTGAAACCCCCGCGAGTGATGTGCAGGACCAGCCGGCCCAGGCGACCCACCTCGCGCCCATGTACAGCGATCTGCACCTGAAGCAACTCCCCGTACGCTCGCTGGCGGTGGGGGACACCCTCGAGTTTGAGTCGAAAACCACGCAGAAGGTGGCAGAGGTGCCGGGGGAGTTCTGGAGCGCGGAGAACTTTGGGGCAGGGCTGGTCTATTTGGACCGGCGGATCGAACTGCATGTACCGAAGTCGAAGACTGTGACCATCTACAGTCCAAAATATCCGCCTGAGACAGTGGAGAGCGGGGACGAACGGGTTTACCGGTGGAAGGGGGCGCAGCTCAAGAAGAGCAACGCTAAAGATGAGGGCGACCCACCGCAGGACAAAACGCCGCCGATCGCGTGGACGACGTTTCCCAGCTGGGAGGCAGTTGGAGCCTGGTACCAGGCGGTGATCGCCGGGCGCGACAATGTCACGCCGGCACTGCAGGCGAAGGCTGACGAACTGACGGCGGGAGCAAAAACAGACACGGAGAAGGTACAGCGGTTGTACACGTATGTCGCGCAGCACAACCACTATATCGGGGTAGATTTTGGAGTGGGCCGCTATCAGCCGCACACCGCGATGGAAGTGCTGACGAACCAGTACGGCGATTGCAAGGACAAGCACACCTTGCTCGCGGCGCTGCTGCGGGCAAAAGGTTTTCAGCCTTCCGCAGTCCTGATTGGGGAGGGCCTTGAGCTGAACGAAAAGGTGCCCATGCCTGGCGCCTTCAACCATCTGATTACTCTGGTCGATGTGGACAGCGTGCCCGTCTGGCTGGATGCGACGACCGAGGTGGCACCCTACCGAGTGTTGCTGCCTGTTCTGCGGGACAAGCAGGCTCTGGTGGTGCCGGCGAAGAGTGGTCCGGGAGTTCCGCACCTGGCGAAGACGCCTGCAGATTTACCGTTCGCCGCACTTGACCGGTACGAGGGGACCTTCGAATTGGCAAAGGATGGAACCACGAAGGGCGACGTCGCCGTGACCATGCGCGGCGACGATGAGGTACTGATGCGGTATGCGAGCCGGCAGGTCGCGCGGGCTCAGTGGGACCAGTTAGGCCAGTCTTACGTGGATCTGAGTGGCTTTAATGGCAAAGCAAACACGGTCGAGCTGGACGCAGGTGAAGACCTTTCCGTCCCGTGGGGCATGCGGTACGGGTATACGCAGGATGCCTGGTCGCAATGGAAGAGTTACCAGATAGGACCGCTGCTGCCCAATGTGAATCTGCCGTTCATCGATGAAAAAAAGCCGCCGAAAACCGACATCGAATTTGGCGGCCGCCACACCCAGATCGCAACCAGCACGGTGAAGCTGCCGACGGGGTATATGGCTGAGTTGCCGGATGCGATTCATCTGAAGACAGCGTTTGCGCAGTTCGACGAAACCTACCGGATGACGGATGGCAGTCTGGTATCCGAGTTTACGCTGCAGGTGCTGAAGCCGAAGGTCGACTCGACGGAGTGGAAGAGCGTCAAGAAGCTCGTGGATGACATCGGGGTGCAACCCTGGATTCAACTGACGACCAAGGGCCTGATGATGGGAGAGAAAGGGCCGCCAATCGCCGGTGAGAATAACGTGAAGGCGGCTGAGCTTGTGCAGCAGACGCACGATGCCATTACCGCCAAGGATTTGCTAATGGCGCAAAAGTTATCCGACCAGACCATTGCCATCAATGACAAGCAAGCCTACGCCTGGAATCAGCGCGGATGGCTGGCCTTGCAACGGAAAAATCAGACCGAGGCAGCAAACGACTACGAGCGTGAACTCGAACAGCATCCCGGGGAGATTGACCAATATGCCCAGTTGATCTTGTTAGAGCACTCGCTGGGCCACCTTGCCGAGGAACGGAAGTACCTGCTGGCGTATGCAGGAGCGGCGCCGGATAGTTTGCAGGCTTTGTTTTTCACGGGTAGTCAATTACTAGCGGCGAACCATGTAGACGACGCCGTGGCGGTTTACAGGGCGGGTTCAAAAGTATTTCCGGACAATAAGATGATGCAGGTTGAACTAGGCAGTGCGCTGCTGCAGGCCGGGAAGAAAGACGAGGCGGTACCCATTATCCAGAATGCGCTGGCCGGATCGTCCAATCCCGTTGTCTTGAACGGCGGGGCCTATGCGCTGGCGACCGCTGCATCCAGCGCCCTTCTACCACTGGCCGAAACGAATGCGCAGAAAGCGTTGGACATACTGGAGGCTGAATCCGCTGGGACCTCGATCGAAAGTGTGAACACGAGAGCGTTTGTACGGGCCAACCTGTTGCTGGCAACGTGGGACACACTCGGGTGGGTTTATTTGTCCGAAGGAAAGGACGCCATGGCGGAGGAGTACCTGCGGGCGTCGTGGCGAAGCGGAGGGCGTGCTGAAGAAGGGCTGCACATGGGCGAGATGCTGGAAAAGAAGGGTGACGCCACAGGCGCAATGCTCGTCTATGAGAGGGGACTGAGCCGCTTCGGGAATTACAGTGCGCCATCTGTCAAGACAGAACTGAATGCGCGCATAGGTGGGTTGAAGAATAAGGGAGTAGCGGTACAGGATCCGCACCCGGCGCGCGCTCTCCAGGAGATGCGAACCTTCCACGTGTCGCGGCCGGCAGGGATCAAAGGGTCGGCGATCTTTGTGGTGCAGGTCTCTGCTCTTCAAACAGAACACATTGCAATGGTGAGCGGGGACGAGCAGCTACATGGACTCACCGCCGCCCTTAAGCACCTTGACCTGCAACTGGCGGTTCCAAAAGCTTCGCACGCCCTGCTGCTGCGCAGCGGCGTTGCGTTCTGCTCGACCGATCCAACATGCGAGTTTGTGCTGGTCCCGCCGGAGTCGGCAAATATCAAGTAGGAAGCTGGCGCGACTAGAGCCGCATTTTTCGTGGCGCGAGAAAGCTCGCCGCGTTGCAGCACTTTGTCATCTCGACCGAAGCGCAGCGCTGTAGAGATGACCTGCGTTTAAACTGCCGAGTTTGACTGGGCGAGGCCATCCAGCAAAACCGCAGATCCCTCGGCTTCTCTCGGGATGACAAGAGCCGGCGGGGACGGTCAGCGTCGGAAACGATGCCCGAGTCGGCGGCTGGCGAGAGTCACCCAAACGGCATGCGCCGCCACCCCATCACCGATGATGCAGCCAAACAAACAAGGTTGCAGAATCTTCGCAACAAAGTGACGAGCACAGGGTTTTCAATCTTAACCGGCTCCCCCGTGGGCCGTTTCAAGAGAGGCCATCTCATGAAACTCAAGTCGCTCGCTCTATCCCTCTTAATTACCGCCGCACCGCTGGCCAGCTACGCCGCCGATCACCTGATCCCGGCTGGTTCGCTGGTCCAGTGCACTGTTTCGGAGCCGAAGCTGTCTTCGAAGACCACTGCCATCGGCGACCCCATCCTTTGCCAGCTGGGGCATGTCGAGATGTACGGACGTTCCCAGTTCCCCGCCAATGCATATCTCGAAGGACGCTTTGAAGACTTCAAAGACCCTGGCCACTTCGTCGGGAAAGGCTGGATGGAGCTCAAGTTCGACCGCATGATCATCCAGCCGGATACGGTCATCCCCGTTTCCGCCAAGGTCGTCTACGTGCCGGGCTACCCGGTCAGCCGCGATGGCCGCATCGACGGCAAGGGCCACCCGGTACGCGACACTATCGAGTGGATGATTCCTGTCCTTTGGCCGATCGACCTGATCAACCTGCCCCGTCGCGGACCACGCCCCGTGTTAAAAGCAGAGACGCGCATCACGCTGAAAATCATGGACGATCTCGTCGTCCCGCAGAACGCCCCGGAACCACCGCATGACGATTACGGCTTCGCTCACCGCGCGCCGTCCTCCTACGAACCGCCTCCCCCGGCTCCCGAACCACCGCCGCAGCCAATTGCCTATGTGCCGGCCCCGGAGTATGTCGCGCCTCCGCCGCCGCCAGTGGTGCTCATTATGCAGGGCGGTTACAACGTGTACGCAACGCATTACTGGTATCCCGGCGCCGGGCAGTTCCGGTATACGGCCATGAACGGCGTTCCCTACGTCATCCAGTTTGGCCGGCTGGATCTGGGGCGGACGATTGCCGCGAATCGTGAACGCGGTGTCGGCTTCTACATGCCGCCACGCGGCTTCTAACGACGTTCCTCTGTGCTGCATTCCTGGTGGGCAAGATGGTCTGACATTCAGACCCATCCTGCCCACTGCTTTTGTTGTCGAAGTCTGACGCCCGCGCTGCACCAGCTTTTCCGCCAGGCAAATCTGTCATCCCGACCGGAGCGCAGCGGAGTGGAGGGTTCTGCTGCTTCACCCTGCCTCGGTGCCCCAGGTCTCAGAAGCGAGA
>CAZZXL010000181.1:0-9859 GCA_964658035.1 uncultured Acetobacteraceae bacterium | reverse complement strand
GGTCGAAGGTGCTCACTCGCACGTAGCCGACGAGCTGGCCTTTAGGAGGGTGCCGAGGCTTTTGTGTTGCGTTAGGTTCTTTAGCCTTCACCATGACCTGTAGCGTAATTGCTAAACAGACTCCTGTGCAACGCGGTTCAACCCTCACGCGCTACATGGCGTTGGGGTATACCCCAAAGCATCGCCTGGAGAGGTCCATGCCGAAGCAGGAAATATTCTTTGAGCAGCAAAGCGGCGCTCGCACAATCGAAGTGCTAAAGTCCTACGACCAAAGCTATGCCCGGGAAGCTTTCAAAAACATGGACGAGGAAGCCTGTGACCTTCAGCGATAACTGGCGGGCATTCTTCAGCGCTATTCGGCGGCCATCAAACGTTTTGGGAATGGACTGAGTTGCCGCACGAGTCGGAGCTCGAAGGTTCTGGATCTCGCCTTAACGAGTGAATTGGCCTGGTCTCGCCAACTGACCGGACTCGTGCGTTGCTGACAATAAGCCGCACTTCTCGGGACTTAACCTATAAGCAAAGCAATAATGATGTCCTATCTGCTGATAAGAATCGCATCCGCGCCTGCCACACCTGCCCCTAATTGCATTCGCGGTCTATCTTGGCCCGGCATCCAGCGCTACGTTGTTACGCACCTGCAGGTTGATCATAGTTCCGCCCTGCAGGAGAACCGCACCGACGTTCATACCCGGCAGCTGATAAGGCCCAATCCTAACGCCCGGCGCAGGGCGGGCCGGCATGGCCACGCGCACCACCTGATTCGTCTGCAACGGCATGTTCACTCCGCCCAGCACAGCGTGGTCGCCCTCAATCAGGAATTGCCGCCCGTTGCCCTGCGACACGCGAACGAAGACCGTTGTGCCCTCCGGCAGTGTTTCACTGCCGTGCACCGCCGTAATCGCCGAGCTGCGCGTGGTAACAACCGTTCCCGCGAACAGCTTGCCTGAACCCGCTGCATCCACCGTAATACGGCCTGCGAACTCCACATGCAGCAGCGTGCCCGCAAGCATGACTTTGCGCGCGTCCGCGTTAGCAGGTGCGCGACCGGGCAACCCCCCGAATGGTTGGACAGCCGGTGCAGTTGCACCACCGCCGGCACCTGGAAACGTTGCTGTCTTGCCCTTCTCAAAGTCGGTCAAACCCATCGTCTGCCGAATACCCGGCGGCAGGGTAAAGCTCACGGTGACGGGGCTGTTGTCACGCGGAAGGGTGTCCACGCCTGGCAGCAGTTCCTTGAATGTTCCGCGGAAGTCAGCGATCTGGTTCGTGCCACTGCCAACGCGGCTCAGGTTGACGCGAATGTTGCGCTGCGAGTTGAAGACGGAGAGTTGCACGGGGCTGCCTGCACGCGCCAACACAATGCTCCCTCCGGGGCCAGTGCCTGTCAGGTCGTTCACCAGCTTGCCCTGCGCGGGCACAACAAAGCCCAAGCGTCCGGCCAGCGCGCTGCCTGCCAGTTCTACCAGCACCTGCTGGCCAGGATCAACCTGCACGGTCACCTTCCGCAGGTCGGGTGCGGTGTAGGTGCGCGCCAACGCGGGATGGTCTGTGACATATTTGCCATCCTCGTACGCGCTCACGACCTTGGGATCAATCACACGGCAGGCATCAGGCACGTCAGCATACGTAATGCAATCGGGCATGCCATTTACGAAGCGTAAGTCCAGCTTGCCTTCACTGGTCTTGCCCATGCTCTGGAAGGCGTACTGGGCAGTGATCGACGTAGGACGCCCCGCCGCATCACGCGGACCAACCTGTACATTCGCAACGGTGTCACGTTGAAAGCTATTCATGATCCATGCCCTAGACTGCGCCGCCACCAGGTCATCCAAAAACGTCTGGTAGTCGGAGTCCTGGAAGGGGACAGCAGCAGGAATGCCCGCCATCCGCACCGGGGCTGTATTCGTAAGGTATGCAACCAAGTTCTGCTGGAAACGCTTAATGGGCGCGCCGCCGCAAGAATTCAATGCGATGACACGTTTCATGTCAGGAGCAAGGTCCATGGCCTGACGAACTACGTCGACAAAATTCACGTCCATTCCAAAGGCGGCATTCACACCTGCATCTCCGCTCTTGGTCAGTACGGCTCCCAACTGTCCAAAGACAGCCAACGCTGCGCGCGTGGATTGTGCCTGCTGCGCATTCAGCAGTTCCGGGTCGGCGTAGATACCTGAGGGCACCGGGTGAGAATTATCGCAGGTAACACTGCCCGGCACCTCCATGCCTGATTGCACATACACCCTGTGCGACCAGCTGTCGCACTCGCTGTTCATGATCATGACTTTGTTCAGCGGCAATGATTGGTCGCATACTGCACCGTAATTGCGCATGTAGGTATCGGCCATGAGGGAGATGGCAAGGCCGTTTCGGGCAAGACGTATGCGGGCAAAGTCGCCCCAGTAAATTCTCTCTATGTCCCGATCGTACGTAATGTCCTCCAGCCGGAGGCTGTGGACACCCGGGGCCTGCACCGTCGAGTCTGCCGGAGCGTTAGAATGACTCTTATGCGGTGCGGTCTGCGCGGAAAGATGTGCAGTGCCCACAAGCAACGAATACAAAAGCAAAAAGGCTATTTTCATGCGCCCCCTGAGCAGAGTATTGGAATGTGCAAAGCAAAGCAGCAATGGTTCGTTACTATCGCCTGTAACACGGAAGACGCCGCGTACGTAGCGGTACCAAGGTACAACACGAACCGTAATGAAACTGGCTGAAGTTGTTAGGCCACTTTTCATATGGTGCCGTCCGCAGCTAATATCGCCGTTCTGACTTGCGGTTCCTCGGAGGTCAGGCTCGGCCGTTGTTTCCGGTACTCGTAAAAGAGCAGACGACCTACAGCAAGGATCGGCACACTCAAAAATATCCCACCCATTCCTCCAAGCTCGCCACCAGCGAAAACCCCAAAGAGCACGAGCAGGGGATGCAGGCGGACGCTCCGCTTCATCAGGAACGGCGACAGCACATAGTCCTGAAACACCCTATACAGAATAAGAAATGTAATCACTGCACCAGTATGAGGATAGTGATTGAATTCGCACGCGCCCACGATGCCCACTCCAGCCACGAACGGGCCAACTAGTGGAATGAACTCCAGCGGAGCCGCTACGAGTGAGAGCAGCAGCGCGTACCGAACGTGCAGCAGGCTGAACGCGAGTGCAAAGACCGCCAGCACCGAAAGGCACAGAACTACCAGCGCCTGCATATATTCCTGGATCAACACATGCGCATCGTCGATTACAGCGGCAAGTCTTGAGCGTCTCCGGCCGCCGGTAGCCGTCGGCTCGCCCCGCTCGCATAAACCTATAATCGACTCGAAGATCTCCTTTCCGTCCTTCAGCATAAAAAACGCAAGAATCGGTACGATAATCGCGCAGGTGAAATCCCGGCCGATCCGGCCCAGGATGCCGCGAATTTCCGGAAGCCAGTGCACCACCTGTCCCTGCACAAAGCTCACGTTCCGCCCATCCAGGATTTTTTCGCCGATGGGAATTCTCAATACCGTCCATTGCGCCAGGTTGCTGCGGAACTCGGCGCTTCGGGTTTGTTGTTGCAGCAAGCGAATTTCATCCGTGATCGGTTTTCGCAGCAGGATACCCGTACAGGTAACCAAGACTGGTATGCCCAGAAATAAAATGAGGACTGCCGGAAGCCCTGCGCCTCGGGTCACTCGCCGCTGAAAAAAACGGACAAGTGGATAAACCAGATAGGCGAACATGAGCGCCAGAATGAATGTAAGTATTGTCTTGCGAATTATGAAAAATCCTCCAAGACATAACCCTACGATTGCGAAGCTCCAAGCTTTTCTTATCGATTTTTGGTGAAGACCTAACATGCGATTTCTCCTTCTCGATCAAGCCCTCAGCAGGAAGTGATATGAGCCTATCCGCTGCCTTCATTTCCAGAGAGCCTGCACTGCCCAATAGCAGCCGATGAAGGCGTTGCACCGCGGCATGGTCGCAACGATTGTGTAGTCGCCTGGGCGCCTGGGCTGGAACTGGATACCGGGTGTGTCGTCTGAGTCTGTATCCTCCGCGACAATTTGGTGATTTTCATCCATGAGTTGAAAATCCATGTCTCTGCAGTCTTCGTCACAGGCGCCGAGGAAGAGATAGACATAGCCGGCTTCAAGATGGAAGCTTGCGGTTTGGTAGTTGCCCTTACCGGTCTCTATGTACCCGTACCGGTATCCATCCCGCAGCAGGTTGTAGTTGTGGCTGAGCGCCTGCTTCATCAGGGTTCCCTGTTGAAGCGTATTGCGAACCTGGTTTTGGTATGTGGCGTCGTTCTGAGCAAGCGCCCTCCCGGAGGGAGCCATCAAGACGCAGAGTGCTATGACAAAAGCCGACAGGTTTCCAGTAGAAAACATAATTTTGCTCCTTGAGTTCGACGTGGTTAAGCTGAGAAGTTGGAACGGGCAGAGAGGAACGAGTCTTCGTCAGAGCCGTGAAAGCTCTCCATTAACCGAATCGATTTGCTGAGCCAACTGGTTCAGTTGGTTTCGCAAGCTCTGCAGGTTGACTTGCTGCTGCTGGATTGCCTCGGATGTCTGGTCGATCTCGGCTTGCGCGCTTTTCCTGTGTTCATCCGCTTCCGTCAGATTCCCTAGAACCTCAGAGACTTCAGCCATGTTCTGGCTCGCCCAAAAGATGGCAACCACGGTCAAGGCAAGACCGAGTTCTTTGGCATCCTGGGAATACTTGCCGTCGCCCTCGAGCCATGGAACAGTCCCAGCGACGCCCGCGACAATAGCGGCCACCGCCATCTTGTGCTGCAGCATATAGTTCTGCACGCTGGCGTTATAGTCGTCCAGCGCCGTGCGCTCGCTTGAAAGCCGCTGCTGGAGCGCGACCAGCGAACTCTGTTGATTGGAAATCTGCTGGCTGATGCTGCTGGACTGGTTGGTAAGCGTTTCGATTTGCGACTGCAACTGCGTCCGGCGCGCGTCGCATCCCGTCAGGCAACCGCTGGCAAGAGCAAGCAAAAGCGAAAGTGCGATGCTTCCTGTCCGCCATTTTCTAAGTTTCATGATCGGCCTCCATGCGGATGTGGGAGCCGGCAGATCAAGAGGCGCTTTGCGCTCAGCGGTTCCCTATCCGCTTCTCACACTGGGCCAACAGGCCGAAGAAGTCATGAAGGCAGCCGAAGACTGCGCTGAAGATTTCTGAAGACTCAAAAAGAAGGACTTAGTGCCGAGCCGAAGCCTTGAGCACAGATTCGACGCGGTCCATCTGGTGTTGTTCGAACGGATCGGCGTGGGGCGCCTTTACCAGCGGAGCCGCCAGCCTCAGGTATCGCTCTGCCTCTGCAGGCGCACCTTTCAGCAGTGCAAGCCTCGCCATGGCGACATCCCGCGCACCTTCGTAAGCTGTGTCACCGCTTATTTCAGCCATCTGCCGGACATCGACCGCCGTCAGCAGATTGCCAACTTCAATCAGCTCTTCCGCGTCGGGTCGCCCTTTGCCTTCCTCCTGGGACGCCAGCAAGCATTCCGCGAGCGTGAACATCGAACCGTTGTAAAACATCGGTTGAGACATCGGGCCTGGTCCGGCATCGCGCATCACTTCCCGGGCGTGCGCCGTGCCTCTGCTCAGGGAGCCTTCCCGGCACTCGTAGTTCGCCGCATCGTTCAGGCTACCGATTTCCAGCCGGCGATCGCCGATAGCCTGAGCAGCGGAGTGCAGAGCCATGTCGTCGCGTACCGCATTCCCATATTGTTCCATTTGCCCCTCAGCCGCTGCCCTGGTTGCCAAGGTTGCAATCGTTAACTGGTCCTTGTCACCCAGCAGCGATTGAAAGCGCGTAAAGTTCGCGTCAGCCTGCGCCACCGTCTCCGGATACTTCCCCTGCAGGTAGTACGCTTCCTCGAGGTACATCTGGTAAGGAAACAGCATGGCGCTTGTTGCTCCGTACATTCTTGTAAGTTCGGAGATGATTTCCTTCGACACTCGCTCCAGATTCATCCCATCGCCCAGCCGAACATAGGTTCCGCAATATAGCTTCTTCAGGCGTAGCAGCAAAACGGGATCGAAGCCAAGGGTGACCTCCGCCCTGTGAACGGCCGTGTCGATGAGCCCGATAGTTTGTTCAGGGTGCGGTCCCATGCCGAGCAAAGTTGTCTTTATCAGCGTCTCCCACGCTTGCAGCGTGGCCGAAGGTTTCTCCACCTGCTTTATTCGGGCTTCCTGTTGCTGAAAACCGACGGAAGCATCTCTCATCGACCCGGGTCGCATCGACGCAAGATCGGAAAACTCGCGTTTCAGCTCCACGATGATCGCAGCTTGCGAAAGATCTCCTTCAGCAGTCCGGTAGTTGCGCGCCGCCGCTTCGTATTCCTGGTCCGCCTGTCGGAAGCGTGTCCTGTCTTTATACGTATCGGCAATGGTCTCGCGCAGCCGTCCCGCTATGAACGGCTCCTTCGAAAAACGTGCGTCAATCTGCGGCACTGCAGCGTCCACGGCTTCTACCAAGGTCTGCTTGGCTACATCGCTGCTGCTTGTTACGCGCAGGTAAGGATTGCTCTGCCCAAGCACGTCCTTCGCCAAGAACGCATACATCTGTTCAAGGGTGGCGTTTGCCTTGCGAACCGCTTGTTGCTCGTGCCATATACGGTATGTTGTCCACGCCGACGCTAGCAGTCCGAACATCAGGCAAACAAGCGCAAGTCTTACCCACGGACGCCGCGCGTGAACGATCCTGAGTGACTGCTCCATCTGCTGCATGGCGACATCGGCTTCAAGCTGACGTTCGTTTTCTTTGCGCCTCCTTTCAAAATTCCTCAGCCGTGCGGCCAGATCATCCATCGTTCGTATGCGTTTCGCTGGGTCCACATTAGCTGCATCCTCGATGTCAGCCCGCAGCACCGAGTCTGCAATCTTTCCTTCCCAACCCGGCAGCGGAGGCTCCAAAAAGTTCCCGCACGCTAACTGGTACATCAATACCCCGACCGCATAGATATCATTCTGTGCAGTTGGAGTCGCGCCGCTCCGCCATTCTGGAGCTCGATACATTTCCGTGCCAAGCAAACGCACCGGGCTGCCGTCAGGCGCAATCAGATTCCCCGGATCGGAGATGTCCATCTCATGCAACAGTCCAGGCTCAGCCAGCGATGCCGACCCGAAATCAGCTATCAGCAAAGATAGAGCCCTCGTACCGCTCGGCCCTGCCATGCCGCTCACCAGTAGGTTGCTAGGCTTCAGATCATTGTGAAAGACCGCAAGTTGATGCGCCTTGGCCATCGAAGTCGCAACATCCGCTGCGAGCTGAACCCGGTCCTCAAGCGAGAGCTTGCGAAATCGCTCCTCTCCCGACCATGCCAGCAAGTTTTGCCCCGACGCTGCGCTCTCAAGAAAGGCCGGCAGCTCATCGAAACTCGACCCTACGATGCGTACGAGAAAACTCGCCTTCTCGCCGAGACTCCCCGTGAGCAGGCGGTAGACGGTGAACTCTCGCTGCAAGGCTCGCAGGCGAACTCCGTCCAGAGCGAACTTGAAAATTCTATGCTCGCCTGTCTTTACATGACGCGCCAGCCACACCGGAGATGCATCATTGTGGCTCAATAGTTCTTTGGCTTGCCATCCGGGCCTGCGAGGCATTTCATCGCCGGGCGTCAGCTCAAGCTCCGCTACCGTCTCCGCCTGGATTGAGCAGGACACCGGTATCGCCATCCGGTATCCTTCGCCTGAAACGTTTGAAATGATACGGTCGATCGGTTCGCCGAAGGCTTTTCGCAGTTTAGCGATCGCTGTCATCACGGAGTCCGGCCCCGTCGCTACGTCAGGCCACACAGCATCAAGTAGGTAACTGACACTGCATATCTCTTGAGGTCGTTCCAACAGCCACCGCAAGGCTTCGCGTGGCTTGTTTTCCATCGGCACTTGTATGCCGTGGGCAAAGAGTTTTCGACTCACCTCATGGAATTCGAACTCCGCGAATCTCCAGACTCGACCCTTTGAGCGGCGCTTAGTATTTGTCATCTCGATCAAACCGGAGGTATGCAACGGATTCTAATAGAGTTGGGTGCTCTTGACCATCATAAATCGCTGCTCTCGTTCCTGAGCGCATCTATTGGAACTCACAGACCAGTGTAATAATGTCGCTCACAGAACGCGAAGGTATTTGTATAGCTGCCGCCGCAGGCAGCACGAGCATGATCGTTACTTCTGGCAGAGGTACATAACCAAAAGCTAGCACGACATCTGGCGTTATGGACACGGACCATCGCCGCTCATCCTCAGTCCTGACCTTTATAGTGGCCGTCATGTTGTTCTCAACATGACTCGGTGCGAGCACTCAACTATTCTCTTCACTGAGCGACCACAAGTGGCGCAAAATCGTCAATGCGGTGCGCCGGGATAAACCGGCATGAAGCAGGAAATGAAAGAGTCCCACGAGAAAGGAGTAGCGAACCGCTCGGCCTCGAGTTTTGCGTTGCACACCGCGAGGTGTGCGGCGAAGCGTAAACAGGGGTACAGGTGGACTGGGTATTGAGCTCCGAAAAGATGCAATCAGGACGCTGACGCTTTTGCATTGGCGGAAGGCAACACGGGCGGGAGCGATATCGCGAGTTCCTGACCGGTCCTGCGTAGTCGTAGACCCCAGACACGCCTGGAAGCTTCATGCACGAGAACCGGGAGACCTCGGAGGCGCCTGCTGCCAACCAGCAGCAGGACGGCGGGTGAAGGCTTAGGCCGCAATATCCGCATGAACGTCCCCGAGGAGTCGGACAGCGGCATAGTACCTATGAATCATTCGAACAAAATCGAGCAGTCGATGGCGGAGAGTGAGGAGGGAAGGCCGCTGATCAAGGAGAACACTCATCAGTCCAGTACGTGCCCGACACAGAGCGGGGCTTGCGTGTCACAGGGGCTGGCGGGTGTGCGGAAAGCAGCAAGGGAACAGAAGGAGAGGAAGTTCACCGCTCTGCTCCACCACGTCTCAATCGATCTGCTAAGGAGCAGCTTCGGTTCTCTGAAGCGCAAGGCTGCACCCGGCGTAGATGGAATGACGTGGCAGGAGTATGAAACCGGGCTGGAGGGTCGGCTCGCCGATCTGCACAGCCGGGTGCATCGCGGTGCGTATCGGGCACTTCCATCGAGAAGGGTTTACATCGAGAAAGGCGACGGACGGAAGCGTCCGCTCGGGATCGCCGCACTGGAAGACAAGACCGTCCAGCACGCGATAGTCACCATCCTCAATAACATCTATGAGGAGGACTTCCTTGGCTTCTCGTATGGTTTTCGTCCGGGGCGCAGTCAGCATAAGGCGCTGGATGCGCTGTCTTACGCACTCGTGAAAAGGAAGGTGAACTACGTACTTGATGCCGACATCCAGGGCTTCTTCGATAACCTCGACAAAGCGTGGATGATCAAGTTCGTCGAGCATCGCGTCGCCGACCGACGCATCCTGCGCCTGATCCAGAAATGGCTCAAGGCCGGGGTGATGGAGGACGGGAAATGGTCGGATACGGAGACAGGTACTCCGCAGGGGTCGGTGATCTCACCGCTCCTTGCCAACATCTATCTCCACTATGTGTTCGATCTCTGGGTGGACGTCTGGCGCAAGAGGTGTGCGCGAGGCGAGGTGATCGTTCTCCGCTACGCGGACGACATCGTCCTTGGCTTCCAGTGGGGTACGGACGCAGACCGTTTTCGCAAGGACTTGGAAGAACGGCTGGGGAAGTTCAGACTGGAGCTGCACTCGGAAAAGACGCGCCGGATCGAGTTCGGGCGGTATGCCGAACAGAACCGGAAACGAAGAGGAGAAGGCAAGCCGGAGACCTTCGACTTCCTTGGCTTCACGCATATCAGCGGGAAGAACGGGAACGGGTCTTATGCCGTGCGGCGCATGACGATCCGCAAGC
>CAZZXL010000180.1:0-9864 GCA_964658035.1 uncultured Acetobacteraceae bacterium | reverse complement strand
TAGCCATCACTTCTACCTAGAAGAGGGTTTCGTGCCCATTCCGTAGCTCGCATCGGCACCTCGGGCATGCGGGCCTATCCGGTGAAAGACATAAGAACGAACAGGAGAATTTGTATGTCGATGTACAGAAACGATTCCTTGCTCCAGGCGGGCGAGAAAGTTACAGATGAGCAGCTTGCAACTGAAATGAAGCTGCTGGTGAATCAGCGGGCTATCAACCGGCTGAGTCGCCGGAACTTCCTGGCCAGCGCAGGCATCGGTGTCGGCGCCGCTGGAGCTCTCGTCATCGCAGGCTGCGGCAGCAACTCAAGCACCACACCGGTGACCACGGCACCGGTCACGACCACGACCACCGCCCCGGCTGTCACCGAAGTAGATGTCCTGAATTTTGCCCTGAACCTTGAATACCTGGAAGCTTCGTTTTACCTGTACCTCACTACTGGTAACGGCTTGTCCACGGCTGACATGGGTAGCACGCCGGGCACAGTCACGGGCGGAGCACGGTTCGCCTTCACGGACCCCAATGTGACCGCGCTGGCGCAGCAACTCGCGGCTGACGAGCAGGCCCATGTAGAGTTCATTCGTACGCTCATCACGGCTGCCGGCTCAACCCCTGTCAGCATGCCCGCCCTTAACCTCGCAGCGCTTGGAACTATCACCAGCGATGCGACCTTCCTGGCAATGGCCCGTCAGCTCGAAACAGTCGGCACCAGCGCGTATGAAGGCGGTGTGCAGTATTTCGTGTCGGATACAACCGGCCTCGCCTATGCTGCCACCATCCATGACACTGAGGGTCAGCACGAAGGCGCGCTTCGCCAGTTCTGCATCGCGAAGAACATTACCTCCGCCGCCGTCGACTCCTTCGATATCGCCGTCACCGGTTCGACAGGTCCTGTCTTCAATACGGACAAGAACGGTTTGAATGCAGTGCGGACGCCTTCACAGGTTCTGCAGATTGTTTATGCCGCCGCCGGACAGACTGGAGTCAGCAAGGGTGGCTTCTATCCCAATGGTATGAATGGAACGATTATCACCAGCTAGGCGTAAACAGCTATAACCCATGCAGTACCTGGCCCGGAACAGCTGATCCTCTCAGTGACTCCGGGCCGTTCTTTTTTTGAAAAGATGAAACGGTATACTTCAGTCGCATGTCAGAAAAACTTATCGCACTCCTCGCGGGCTTCATCATTGCTGTCATTTCCGCCACTGGCTACATTGGGGTGGCGTTGCTCATGGGCATAGAGTCTGCCTGCATCCCCCTGCCTTCTGAAATCATCATGCCGTTTGCCGGCTACCTGGTCCATACCGGCAAGCTGAACCTGATTGGCGTCGCCACGGCGGGCGCAATAGGCTGTAACCTCGGCTCGATCATCGCCTACTGGATTGGCGCCTACGGGGGACGGCCGATGGTCGAACGCTTCGGGCGCTATGTACTGCTCAGCCCGCGCGACCTCGACCGGACGACCGCATTTTTCGAAAGATATGGCGCCATCACCGTTTTTGTGGGCCGCCTGCTTCCTGTTGTCAGGACTTTTATTGCACTACCGGCCGGGATTGCCCGCATGTCACAGGTGCGATTTCATCTCTACACCTTCCTTGGTTCGTGGCCCTGGTGCTTTGTGCTTGCCTATGTCGGCATGAAGCTTGGCCAGGGCTGGGATACGGATCCACGGTTCAAGGCCATCTTTCACCGCTTTCATCTTGGTGTCGAAGTCGTTCTGCTCGTCGGCATCATCTGGTTCGTCTGGACGCACTGGAAGCATCGCGATCGCCACTCCGTCGCTGCCTAGCTTTACCGGTAACGGACTTTGTTGGAGGACAATAGCTGTTGAAGCCCGCTTGCCAATGTGCGCAGCGTGGGTAGGAACCAAGTTTGCCCTCAATAAAGCAGACACCGAAGGATGGATCGCAAAATAATGTCGAGTCAGCAAGACGGCAGCCAAGCTGCTGCCGCTCCGCAGGAAATCAAGGCCGCCAACGGCAAATTAGGAGTCATGATCCCTGGCATGGGTGCAGTCGCCACCACCTTGATCGCCGGAGTAGAAGCGGTCCGCAGAGGATTCGCAAAACCGATAGGTTCCATCTCACAGATGGGAACGATTCGCCTGGGCAAGCGTACTGAACATACGACGCCGCTCATCAAGGATTTCGTCCCTCTGGCCAGTCTCGATGACATCGTTTTCACCGGCTGGGACATCTTCGAAGACAACATGTACCAGGCTGCGAAAACTGCTTCGGTGCTCGACCGTGACCATCTTGAACAGATCCGGCCGTTTCTTGAGGGCATTCAACCCATGCCCGCAGTCTTCGACCAGTACTATGTGAAGCGTCTGAACGGCACCAATGTCAAGACCGGCCGCTCCAAGTGCGACCTGGCCAACAAGATCCAGGAAGACATCCAGCAGTTTAAACAGAAGACCGACCGCCAGGTCATGATCTGGTGCGGTTCGACAGAAATCTTTCTCGAGCAGAAGGCGGTTCACCAGACCCTTGCAGCCTTCGAAAAAGGTTTGGTCGATGACGATCCGAGCATTGCGCCTTCACAGATTTATGCCTACGCCGCCTTGAAGGAAGGCATCCCGTTCGCGAACGGGGCCCCGAACCTGACGGTTGATTTACCGGCCTTGCAGGAGCTTTCGAAGATTACGGGTGCACCCATCTGCGGCAAAGACTTCAAGACCGGTCAAACCTTCATCAAGACCGTGCTCGCCCCGGCCTTCAAAGCGCGCATGCTTGGCGTTGCCGGATGGTATTCGACCAACATCCTCGGCAACCGCGATGGCGAAGTGCTGGATGATCCTGAGTCCTTCAAGACCAAGGAAGAGTCGAAGCTGGGAGTGCTCGACTTTATCCTGCAGCCGGAACTTTATCCCGATCTTTATCGCGACATTTACCACAAGGTCCGCATTAATTACTACCCGCCGCGTGGTGATAACAAAGAGGGATGGGACAATATCGACATCTTCGGATGGCTGGGTTATCCGATGCAGATCAAGGTCGACTTCCTCTGCCGCGATTCCATCCTGGCCGCACCGCTAGCGCTTGACTTGATCCTCTTCCTCGACCTGGCGAAGCGTACGCCTAGCCTCAGTCACCTGGGCATCCAGGAATGGCTGAGCTTCTTCTTCAAGTCGCCTATGACCGCTGCCGGCCTCTACCCGGAGCACGACCTGTTCATCCAGTCCATGAAGCTGAAGAACACTCTGCGCTATATCAAGGGTGAGCAGCTAATTACGCACCTGGGCCTGGAGTACTACGACTAGAGCAAATTACCTGACGCTAGGGTGTTTCCGGCTGGATACAGGTTGGCCTTTTCCTGACGAAAAGGCCCGTTCATCGTACCTTCGCTCTACACCTTAAGGTGATTTGCTTTAGAAGTAGCTGGCAGCAGAGCCGGGTCGAGTCTCCTCCTGTCGGGCACCTGGTGAAGCGAAGGCAAGTAACCAGGAAACGCCTGGATTCCTGCCTTCACATCGCCGTTATTGGAACCCCGGTAATGGCCGCCGGGTGCTTTTTAGTTTTTGATGGGAAGTAAAAAGGCTGGCTGACCTGATACTCAGAAAGGCGCATACTGAAAAGCGAAGCGCGCAGAGATTTGTAGTCGTTCCGGGGTGGAAGTATGGGATCTAGTCTTAGAAACAAGCGTCTTGACTTCGCTTTAGCGGGTATTTTCCTGGCAGTGGCTCCGCTATACGCCCAACAGGCCCCGACCAGTCCTGGACCGGAAGGAACCCAGGGACCTGTCCAGACCAGTCCTGTTCCGGAGAGGAACCCGTTACCCGGCACGCCGCCTGCTTCTGATCCAACCTCCAAACCAGGCACGCCGTCGCCCACTGCAAGCGCAACGCCGACTGCAAGTAAGGACAATCCGCCTGCTGCCAAGCCGCAGCCCGGTCCGACTGTCGGAAGCAATGGCGTGGTCAACGGCGTAAAGCCCGGCAGTATGGAAGATGTGAATGCCGTGGGTACACGAGACATTGGCGGGCGCGGCCTCGGCAACTGGTATTCAACGGAATCCGAGATCAAAGAGGGCAAGGCCTACTCGATGGAAATCGAGAAGAGCGTCCGCTTCGTCACTGATCCGGTGGTCACGGAATTTGTAAATCGCGTCGGCCAGAACCTGGTCAAGAACTCGGACGCCAAGGTACCGTTTACCATCAAGGTGATTGATGATGACTCGATCAATGCCATGGCCCTCCCCGGCGGGTTCTTCTATGTGAACAGCGGCGCGATCCTGGCGGCTGACGAGGAGGCAGAACTGGCCGGCGTGATGGCGCATGAGATTGCCCACGTTGCTGCCCACCATGCAATGCGGGAACAGACGCGCATGAACTATGCCCAGTTGAGCACCATTCCGCTGATCATGATCGGCGGCTATGCAGGTTATGGCCTGTATGAAGCTGCGCAGATCGGCGTGCCGCTCACCTTCCTGCAGTTTTCACGTGATTTCGAGCGGCAGGCGGACTACCTGGGCCTGGAATACATGTACCGCGCCGGCTACGATCCGGAAGCCTTCATAGCCTTTTTTGAGAAGGTGCAAAGCCTGGAAAAGCACAAGCCAGGCGCCATCGCCAAAGCTTTTGATACGCATCCCCAGACGCCGGACAGGATTGAATCCACCCAGAAGGAAATTTCCCAGATTCTGCCGGCGCGCGACCAGTACCTGGTCACCACGTCTGAATTCAGTGACGTGAAGGCACGGTTGGCGCGCATCCAGAACAAGCGCAAGCTGCGTGATGGTCCGGACACGAAGAAGCCGACACTTCGCAAAGCAAGTGGCAATGGTTCGTCCACTGGCTCAGGCAACGGTTCTGGCAATGGATCGGGCACGACCAACGGCTCAGGTACAGACGATACAGAGCGGCCGACACTGCACCCGCGCGACAGTGACTAGGTAGCCGGCGTGGACGGCAGCGTTAATGTCTGCGGTTCAGGCCTAAGAGGTAAAGCATGATGGCGGCACCCAGAACCGGAGTCGAGTAGCCGAACCTGTCCTGTGGATGGTGGAAGTCATGCACCGCAAGCAGGACGCCGATCAATGCAGCCGCGTACGACAAACGCGTGGACGCAAGCTGGATCCGCCAGAAGCTGGCTGAGCCTTTTCCTTGTCGCCCACTTGTTGCCTGGTGGCGTAATTGATGGCCGGGCTTCATTTTGACTAGATTCTAGCTTCCATCCTTTGGATGCCGTCCGGCTACTTTCGTGCCCGCAGCGAATTTATCCTGGCAACCGTTTCTGATGTTTTCCTGTTGCGTAAAAGGATGCGTAGCGGATGGGGTTCGGTCGATGCGCTCCAGGAATGAATCCTTGTTTCGGCTTCCAAAACAGGATACAAACAAGGCGCGGGCGTTGCTTCTTGCCTCCCCTTCTTCAGTCCGCGATTAAGAGAACCGCCTTTAAGGAAGCCCCCATGAAAACGCGAACTGCCAGCAGCGAACTTCGTGAAGTGATGGATATCCGTCAAGCTTCTGAGTATCTCGGCATCAGTCCGGACACGCTTTACAAGTACGCCTCGGAAGGAACGATCCCAGCCTTCAAGCTTGGCAATCGCTGGCGCTTCAAGCGTTCGCGCATGGACGAGTGGATGGATGAGCAATCCTCCGCAACCATGGCGTCGAGCCGGATTGCGCTTATGCCGACACCGGTGGCCGAAAAAGAAGTGTCGACGCGGGTTCCCGACCACGCCCGGTCAAAGCCTCCTGCCAGCGTACGTCCCAGGCAGAAACGACCAAGCCGACTGGTGAATTAACGCTGTCATCCTGGTAGTGGGTTGACTCGATGTCCCGTTCGCCTGGCGATGGAACTGCTTTCCATGGCCGGACTGTTGCCTCGCTGCCAGCAGGAACGGACAGATCGAGACACTGCCACGCACCTTCGGCAATCTCCCGATCGCAGCATCGCTCTGATATACCTGACATGATGGATTACGTTTCGCGCCTGCGCCGCCTGCGCAGGAAAATGGCTGCGGATGGGATTGTTGCCCTGCTGGTCACGCATCTTCCCGACGTCGCTTATCTCTGTGGCTTTACCGGATCGAACGCTGTCCTGGCCGTCACTGCCGGCCGTGCCGTGATGTACACGGACGGACGCTATACGGCACAGGCCAGGGAACAAGTCAAAGGCGCACGGCCCGTGGTCGCGAAGAAGTCGGCCTTTCTTGAAGCGCTGGCGCTGCTGGCTGCAAGCGGGGCAACGACGATCAACTTTGATGGCGACGCTATCACCGTCAACTCGCTGGATGCGCTGCGCAAATCTTTACCCGCAGCTGCTCGCACAAAGTTGCTCAAACCGCTTAAGCATCCTCTGCTTTCCGAGCTGCGCATGATTAAAGACGCCGGCGAGATCGTGCAGATGCGAGCAGCCGCGGCACTGGGCGACGAATTGTTCGCGTTTATCCTGCCCTACATCAAACCGGGCGTGACCGAGGTTGAGATTGCGGCTCGCCTGGAGTACCAGGCGCGTCTTGCGGGCGCTGAAGCGATGTCCTTTCCAACAATCGTCGCGAGCGGCCTCCGTTCGGCACTGCCGCATGGTACCGCCAGTACCGCGAAGGTGCCGCGCAGCGGCTTTGTGACCCTTGATTTTGGTGTTATCTTGGGTGGTTACTGCTCGGATATGACACGCACTGTACATGTGGGTAAGACGTCAAAAGAAGAGCGCGATGCGTACGAGGCGGTATTTGAAGCGCAGGAGAACGGGCTACAGGCCGTCGTTGCAGGCGCGACGTGCGGCGCAGTTGACCTCGCCTGTCGCCTGGTGCTCGAACGGCATAAACTGGCAAAGTACTTTACCCACTCGACCGGGCACGGCGTAGGACTTGAGATCCACGAGCAGCCGAGAGTCGCAAAAAATCAGGCGGCCGTTCTAAAGCCCGGAATGGTCATCACGATTGAACCGGGAATCTACATGCCGGGAAAGTTTGGCATTCGCATCGAAGATACGGTAGTGCTCACCGATCAAGGGGCAGACCTGCTCACCACCGCTACCAAGGCATGGATTGATCTATGAAACGGAGTCGAGATAAAGACGCATGAAGCCTGAAGACATGGACGAACTCAAATCGCTGATTGAGTTTCTGAAAGAACATAACATCGGCGAGTTTGATCTTGAACGCGAAGACCTGAAGGTCCGTCTGAAATTTGCAAGCGCCCTGCCGCCGGCTGCGCCTTCACTGGACATGGCGCAGTTGGCACAGATCCTGGCTGCGCAGCAGGGTAGGCCACCGGCCGCCCCAGCTGCGGCAGTCGCCACCCCCCTGACCGGTCCTGAAGTGCCGCCCGCGGCCGCTGGAGCCCCCGTTGAGGAGGCTAATCTGCACACGGTCAAGTCACCGATTGTCGGCACTTTCTACGAGTCATCTTCACCAGGCTCGTCTGCGTTCGTGAAGGTCGGCGATCAGGTGGAGAGTGGCCAGGTACTCTGCATAGTCGAAGCGATGAAGTTGATGAATGAGATTGAATCGGACCTGTCCGGCGAAATCGTCAAACGCCTCGTCACCAACGGCCAGCCAGTTGAATACGGCCAACCGCTATTCACGCTCAGGCCGCGCTGATGCGCCGCTGACCTCGGAGAAACATGCTTCGTAAAGTCCTCATTGCCAATCGCGGGGAGATTGCCCTGCGCGTCATCTGTGCCTGCAAGGAACTCGGCATCCGCACTGTCGCTATTTACAGTGAAGCGGACCGCAACTCGCTGCACGTCAAGTACGCCGATGAAGCGATCTGCATCGGACCGCCGCGTTCGGCAGAAAGCTACCTGAATGTACCCGCTGTCATCAGCGCAGCGGAGATAGCGGACGTTGACGCCATTCATCCCGGCTACGGTCTGCTGAGCGAGAATGCGAACTTTGCCGAGGTCTGCCGGGCTTCGAATATCAAGTTCATCGGACCGCCGCCGGATGTAATCCGCATGATGGGCGAAAAGGAACGGGCGCGCCAGGTAATGAAGCAGGCCAAGGTGCCAATTCTCCCCGGCTCGGACGGCATCGTCGCGACTCCCGAAGAAGCCATTGAATGGGCGAAGACCATCGGCTATCCGGTGATCGTGAAAGCGAAGGCGGGCGGTGGCGGCCGGGGCATGCGCATCATCCGCGCTGACGCGGAATTACCCCAGTTGTTTGAATCCGCGCAAACGGAAGCGACCAACTCCTTCGGCAACGGCGAGCTCTACATGGAGAAGTTCATTGAGCAGCCGCGCCATATCGAGTTCCAGGTACTGGCCGATGAGCATGGCCACGTCATGTCCCTTGGCGAACGGGAATGTTCCATTCAGCGGCGTCACCAGAAGCTGATAGAAGAAGCACCGTCACTGCAGGTGACGCCGAAGATGCGCGCGGACATTGGCAATACGATCCGCAAATGCCTGGAGCATATCGGCTATCAGAATGCCGGCACCATCGAGTTTCTGATGGATGAAGATGGCAAGCTCTACTTCATTGAGATGAATACCCGTATCCAGGTTGAACACCCCGTGACCGAGATGATCACCGGCGTCGATCTTGTAAAAGCCCAGCTGCGTATTGCCGGCGGTGAGACACTGGCCGAGATCATTCCTCAGCCCATTGTCATTCGGGGGCATGCGATTGAGTGCCGCGTCAACGCAGAGCATCCGGAAAAATTCACGCCCTCCGCCGGACGCATTACCGCCTTCAATGTGCCGGGCGGCAATGGCGTCCGGGTTGACACGGCGCAATACGCCGAAGGTTTTGTCCCGCCTTACTACGACTCTATGATCGCGAAGCTGATCGTCCACGGTAAGGACCGCGAAGAGGCCATGGCGCGTATGCGGCGGTCCCTGGAAATGTTTGTGGTGGAGGGCATCCATACGACCATTCCTCTCCATCGCAAGATCTTCAACGATGCGGAGTTTCAAGCCGGCCGCTTCGACACAAAATTCATGGAACGTTTCTTCGAGCGGGAGAAAGTGCGCATAGCCCACTTGCGTGAATCCGGCGAAACGGTCGCCGTCTAAAGCAAATTACCTGAAGGTGTAGAGCGAAGATGCGATGGACAGGGCCTTTTTGCCAAGAAAAGGCCCGCGCCTCCAGCCATAAACACCATAGCGTCAGGTAATTTGCTCCAGGTACTGCTTACGGCGGCATTGCCATATGGCGAATAATGCTGCGACTACCCTGTCCACCCATAAACATCAGCTCTACCAGTAACCAGGCTTTGTCATCCGGAGCGTAGCGTAGTGGCGGGACCTGCATCACCAACGCTTCACCATGCGCGGACCTTCGCCCTCCCACGCCTTTACCCTATCCTCGATGCAGCACTGCTGTCCTCTGTAAGCCTCCCCATCGAAGCCTTCGCCCGAGCCCTCTACGCAGTCGGCATCCGGTTCCTGCAGTATCGCGACAAAGACAGCCCCGACGACGTCGTTCTTGAACGAGCCGCGATCCTCCGCAGCATCTTCCCGAAGACAGAGAGCACGCTCATCCTCAACGATCGCGCCCACCTCTGCGTTCCGGCCGAGTTTGATGGCGTACACGTCGGCCAGGACGATCTCCCGCCCAGACAGATAAGGGAACTGATCGGGCCCAACCGCATCCTCGGCGTCTCCACCCACAATCCGCGGCAGGTGGCGGCCGCCGATCGCGAACCGGTCGACTACATTGCGATCGGTCCGATCTTCGGTACCAGGTCGAAAATCAATCCCGACCCGGTCGTTGGCCGCGATGGCATTTCCCGCAGCCGCGCTACGACGAAGAAACCGCTGGTCGCGATCGGCGGCATCACGCTCGCGAACAGCCAGATGTTACTGCGCGCCGGCGCCGATTCTTTAGCCGTCATCTCCGCTCTCATTCCAGCCGCAGACCAAGCTCCCGGCAAACGGACAGAAGACTTTCTCGCGCGTATCAGGTAG
>CAZZXL010000179.1:0-9905 GCA_964658035.1 uncultured Acetobacteraceae bacterium | reverse complement strand
CCCTCGCTCAAGCCCCTACAGACGACTTCAACATCTGCTCTGCATTCTTCAACGATGCCTCCGTCAGCTTCGCCCCGCTCAGCATGCGTGCTATTTCTTCCAGTCGATCGTTCTCACCCAGGATCCTCACCGAAGTCCGGGTACGTCCCTGTACTTCCCGCTTTTCGACCACAAAATGCTGATCGGCGAAAGCCGCGATCTGCGGCAGATGAGTCACACATAACACCTGCTGCGCTCGCGACAACGCCTTCAACTTCTGTCCCACAGCCTCAGCGGCCCGACCGCCAATGCCGATATCGATTTCGTCAAACACCAGCGTGCGTGGCAGGGCTGCCCGCTTCTTTCCACGGGTCGCCCGGGCCGCACCATCCTCAACGCTCACCTTCAATGCCAGCAGGACACGCGACATTTCCCCACCCGAAGCGATCTCCTCCAGCGGCTTCATGGGCTCACCGGCATTGGTCGCAATGGTGCACTCCACTTCATCAAAGCCATGCTCCGCCCAATGCCTCTCATCCTCCCGGGCGCGAACATTGATCGCGAACCTGACCTTCATTGCCAGGTCGTTGATCTGCTGCTCGACCACCTTTTCCAGACGCTTGCCTGCGGCACGCCGGCCTTCGCTTATCTCCTTCGCAACCAGGCGATAGGCTTGCCCGGCCTGTTGCAGTTCCTGCTTTAACTCGGCCAGATGGTGCTCATGGTTTTCAATCTCATCCAGCTTCCGCGCCGACTCTTCACCGTACGCAATCACTTCATCAAGTGTCGTCCCGTACTTGCGTTTCAGCTTGTCGATCAGCGCCAGCCTGTCCTCAAGGAGTTCCAGCCGCTCCGGCGAAGCCTGGGTACCTTCGGCAAAATCACGCGCCGTCGCTGCCACGTCTTCGACCATCGCGCGCGCACTCTGCAGCTGCTGCACGCTCTCGATGAACCGGGCGTCGTATTTAGCCATCTCTTCCACGCTCTTCAACGCCGCCCGCAGTGTGGTCTCTGCCGATGTACTCCCGTCATACAGCTGGTCATAGGCATTCATCGCCGCGGCGTATAACTTTTCAGCATTCCCCAGTACACGCTTCTCTGCCACCAGCGCCTCGTCTTCCCCTGCCTGCAGGGCCGCCGAGCCGATCTCTTTACTCTGGAACGCCCATAGATCAGCCATGCGCAATCGGTCCTGCTCATCCTGTTCCAGCACGGCGAGCCGGTTCGCTACAACCCGCCACCGGGCATAGGCCGCGCTTACTTCATCCGTTGACAATGCTGCATAACGATCCAGCAGGAGTCGCTGCTGTTCAGCATCGAAGCCCGATCGCGTCTCACTTTGCGCATGCACCAGCGCGAGTTCAGGCGCCAGCTGCCGCAGCACGCCGGCCGTCGCCGGCTGGTTGTTCACATACACCCGCCCCTTGCCACTCAACACGATCTCGCGACGCAGGATGATCTCTGAACCTTCCGCATCGAGGCCATTGGCCTCGAGGATTGCTTCCGCCGCTGGAGTCGACTCGAAGACACACGCCACCACTGCCTTCTCTGCTCCGTGCCGAACCACATCAGACGAAGCCTTCCCACCCATCAACAGCGACAGTGCGTCCACCAGGATCGATTTCCCCGCTCCCGTTTCCCCGGTTAACAGGTTCAATCCCGGCCCTAGGGTCGCGATCGCATGATCGATCACCGCGTAATTCTCAGCACGCAATTCAAGCAGCATCGACGCTGAGAATACCAGTTTCAAGCAGGCGCTCTGTACCCCTACCTCTGATCAGCTCGATTCAGCACAAGCTCAGGACCGACCGTTCGAGGTGACACAAAGCTCTATAATCCCACCAACAAATTAGTTCCCACAAAAGACTATGACTTATAGTACAATTAAAAAGTCACTGCTACCCCGGAGTCCCACCATGCTGGCGATGTCACTCGTAACAGACCTCGATACGGAACAAGCCTTAGGACCGGTTCGTGTCAAGGTCAGCGAAAAAGGCCGGGTCGTCCTACCCATGCAGTTCAGAGAGGCCGTGGGTATCAAGGTCGGCGATGTAGTCAATCTGGAACTCGTCGACAATGAACTCAGGATCTCTACCTTCAGCAGCCGCCTGGCAAAGGCGCGGGCCAGAATGCGTCAACTAGTACCTCAGGACGTGAATCTTGTGGACGAACTTCTCGCTGAACGGCGGGCAGAGGCCAAGCACGAAGAAGATGAAGCGCAGGAATGGCTGACAAAGCGCAGAAATGGATAGAGTGGTCCTGGATGCCTCTGCCGTGCTCGCCCGCCTGCTCGATGAGACAGGGACCATCAACTTTACGGATGATTTTCTCGCTCGCTCCGCGATCAGCGCGGTGAACCTGTCAGAAGTCCAGGCGGTCCTTGTGCGCAAAGGTTGGAAGCCTGAAGAAGCCTGGGAAGACGCGACGGGATCGGTGCACTACGTCGAACCGTTTACGACCATGCAGGCAAAGCTGGCCGGAAGCCTGATCACTCAGACGCGCAATCTGGGACTTTCGCTTGGCGACCGTGCCTGCCTGGCACTTGGCCTCATCCTCAAGGCTCCCATTTACACTGCCGATCACGCCTGGAAGAACCTGCAGATCGGCTGCCAGATTCACGTTATCCGCTGACCCTCAGCTGGTCGAGCAACGCCAGGCCGAATGGCCAGGGGCCAAATCCATCGACTGTCGTGATATGGCCGCACTCCCCTGCCTTAACCAGCGACGCACCCCACATCTCCGCAAACTCTTCCGATCGGGGCCAGCTCGTATATCCGTCATTTGTACTCGCGACCACGATCGTTCTGAACGGCAGATGGATCCGTGGGATCGGGGCAAAACCCGACACCCCTGCCGGAAAGTCCGGCCGTTCGGCATCGCTTACCGCCACCAGCATTGCCGCTTGCACCCGCGCGGTGGTTTCAGGATGTGCCTTCGCCCAGTGCGCCACCGCAACACACCCCAGCGAATGCGCCACCAGGACCACCGGCAGACTCTGTGCCTTGATCACTTCATCAAGCGTATGTATCCAGTCGGCGCAACGCGGGGAATCCCACTCCTCCTGCTCGACCCGGGCGAAGCCGTACTCCTTCTCCCATAAGCTCTGCCAGTGGCCGGGACCGGAGTTATACAAACCAGGCACCGTCAGTACCTGGTCCTCAAAGCCCTCGCATACCCGGTCGTCGACCCGGTCCTCTGCCACCATCAAACCGACCCTCACGCCTTCACCATACATGTTCCCTCACGAGCCGGCAGGCGACTCCTGTCTTCCATGCTTTGGCCCGGTCTGCTACCGTGAAGTGAGGTCTGATGATTCCTTCTCCTCTGTACTTAGCCATCATTTTCTTTCAGGCAGCGGACGCTTCCGACGCCTCTGCCCCTGTGACTCCGGGCGGCAGCGCGCTAGTTGAGATGTTCCACAACAGCGGCCCGGTTGCGCTCACCGTCCTCGGACTGCTTGTGATTGCCAGCCTCTTCTCCTGGGCCATCATCATCGGCAAACTGTCCAGCTTCAAGAAAGCGCGCACCCAGGGAAGAAAGTTCCTGCGCGCCTTCCGCAAAGCCAGCCGCCTGCAGGAGATCTCTGCGGTCAGCGAGCAGTTCAAACCATCGCCGCTCGTCAATGTGTTCGACGCGGTTTACGAGACCTACCGTCGCCAGACAGGCGGCTTCGGTCCGCCGAAGAACATCACGGCACTTGAGCGGACGGCGCAGTCAGCCTCAAGCGAAGCTCTCACCTTTATGGAGCAGCGCCTCACCTGGCTGGCCACCATCGGCGCCATCTCGCCATTCATCGGTCTTTTCGGGACCATTATGGGCATCGTCGATGCTTTCCACGGACTTGGCACTGCCGGCGCCGCCACCCTGCGCGCGGTAGCACCAGGCGTGTCAGAAGCCCTGATCACCACGGCAGCCGGGCTGGTCGTGGCCGTACCAGCCGTCATCGCTTACAACCAGTTCACTGCCCGCATCCGTGAATTCGGTTCACGCATCGACGACTTCTCGCGCGAATTGTTGAACGCGCTCGAAGAAATCTCATTGCGCGATAACCAGGACCCGCTCGAACGTGAACGTGCCCGCGAGGAAACCCGCGAAATCCGAGGGAGCCAGCGTGGCCTTTAGTGTTGGCGGGCAGACCAGGTCGGCCCTCGCCGAAATCAATATCACGCCGCTGGTCGACGTCGTCCTGGTGCTGCTGGTGATCTTCATGCTCACCGCTCCTGTCCTGCAATCCGGCATCGACGTCGCCGTCCCCAAGACACGCACGGTGAAGGAGATCACCGAGCAGCGCGATGTCATCACCATTGATAAAGACCAGCGCGTCTTCCTCGGCGACAAGGCCATCAACCTGGCTGATATTCCGAGTCTTCTGCGTAAGCCGAACACCGATCCGGCCCACCAGAGCGTCTACCTGCGTGCGGACGAACGCGTTCCCTTCGGTGCCTTCGCCTCGGTCATGGACGCCGTCAAACAGGCTGGCATCACCAACATCAGTATCGTGACCCAGCCCATTCAGAACACTCCGAAATAGACTTCGCAGATACTTCCGCAAATTCATGGCAATCGACAGCATTTACGACGAAGGACCCGATGGAATGGACCGGAAAGGTGATTTTCGCGCCAACTTCGGCGGCTCCGTCGGCCTGCATCTGGCCATCATCGGCACCATCGTCCTCTCCCTCTGGTACAGTCATCGCCTGCACGGCAACAACTGGGGGCAGGACCTGACCGCCGGCGCCATCCAGGCCTCGCTGGTCAGTGCCGCGCCGGCGGTTCCATTGCCATCCATCGCGCCTCCCACCAAAAACGTCCTCGCCACGGAGACACCGAGTCCCGCTCCGGCCATTCCCGAAAAGCAGGCTGCGCCGATGGAAGATCTCAAGGCGGTCCAGATTCCGGTTAAGCAGCCGCCCAAGCCCAAGCTCCCGGAAAAGCCGCAGCCCCAGCAGGAACAGAAGCATCCCCAGGAACAGCCGCTTCAGCACCGCGCCAACTTTGGTGAGCAGCAGGCCGCCAACATGCCCAAATCCATGGCAACCAGCTCGAATACCAGCAATACGCCGGTGCAGGTGGCAGGCGGCGATTTCGGTTCACGCTTCGGCTGGTATGTAAACGTGATTACCCGCAAAGTCAGCGAGAACTGGTACAAGCAGGAGGTCGATCCGAGTACCCCGGACGGCCGGCAGACCATCGTCACCTTTACCATTGCGCGCGACGGATCGCCCAGCAATTTCCAGATTGTCCGTTCCAGCGGTTCGTCCAGCCTGGATACCTCGGCCATCCGCGCAGCCCAGCGCGTCGACAGTTTTGGCCCTCTACCACCTGCGTACAATGGCTCAAGTGTCGACGTTGCGTACACTTTTACGTACCAGCACTAGATCGGTCCCACGTTCAGGGCACATGACATACCAAACGCACACCGTTCCATGCAGCCTCGCCACACTGAAACCAAGCCTATGAAAATACTGCTCCCCCGCAAGCTCGCTTCTCTCGCAGCCCTCTTGATTGTGGCCCTCCTGCTCGGCCCCCTCGTGTCCGCTGCCCACGCGCAGGACTGGGTGCGTACCGGCACCAATCTGGGTGTCGCTAAAATCCGCATCGCCGTGGCCGACTTCAAGCCGACCAGCGTTGATCCTCAGACCGCTCCGCTCAAAACCACCTTCGATAGTACCGTTTATAACGACCTGGCCGGGGCGGGCATCTTTGACATGGTTTCAAAGAGCATCGCGCCCCCTGCCACTCCCGGTTCGCCGACAGAAATCAACCTTGGCCAATGGGCTGCCAACCCGTCCAACGCCGCCATGGTGGCCTTCGGGGCACTCGGCGTCAATGCCGGCAAAATCTCTGTCTCCGGCTGGGTCTACGACGCCAAGGACCCCAACGGTCAGGCCATCCTGGGCAAGGTCTATAGCGAAGAGGCTTCCCAGGATTCTGCCCGCCTGATCGCCCACCGCTTTGCGGATGAGATCATCCTGCGCCTCGGCGGCGGCCTGAACGGCATTGCTGAAACGCACATTTACTTCGTTTCCTCGCG
Organism: uncultured Acetobacteraceae bacterium; assembly: GCA_964658035.1. Lineage (GTDB taxonomy): Bacteria > Acidobacteriota > Terriglobia > Terriglobales > Acidobacteriaceae. The sequence continues at coordinate 3,892 of CAZZXL010000179.1, read as the reverse complement.
CTCCGGTGCCAAGGAAATCTGGCAGATGGACTACGACGGCCAGGGCCAGCACCAGCTCACCCACCTGGGCGAAATCTCGCTCTCTCCGCATATCTCGCCGCTCAATGACCGGGTAGCCTTTTCGACGCTGGGCAAGACCGGCTGGACCATCCGCATGTACTCGCTTACCCTGGGGCGCCTGGTTGGTTTTACCACCCCCGGCGGCACTACGTTGTCACCTGCCTGGGCGAGCGATGGCGCACACCTTGCTTTCTCCTCCGACAAAACAGGTGACAGTGAAATCTGGACGACAGATGCCAACGGCCTCGGAGCTCACCAGGTCACCATCTTCAAGGGCCCCGATGTTTCCCCCACCTGGAACCCCAAGACCAACGCCCAGATTGCGTGGGTAAGCGGCCGCACCGGTCTGCCGCAGATTTACATCATGGATTCAGACGGCGCCGGCGTGCAGCGCATGACCGATGGCGGCTATGCGACGTCTCCTTCCTGGTCCCCGAACGGCCAGTTCCTTACCTTCGCGTGGGACCGCAAATACGGCCCCGGCGCTCCCGGCGGCCAGGACATCTACGTGATGGACATTGCCTCCAAACGCTGGACACAATTGACGCATGAAGCCGGCAGGAATGACTTTCCATCCTGGTCTCCGGACGGCCGTCATATCGTGTTTCAGCGCGAACGTGGCCACCAGGTCGAGATCTGGTCAATGCTGGCGGATGGTACCGAACAGCACGCCCTCACCCACGGCAGCAACGACAGTATGCCGAACTGGAGTTACAAATAGAGCTCTGCAGGTAGCCGAAGAGTACCTTCTATGAAGGAAAATCAGCATCCACCCTTGTGCCGAGAGTAGTGCACAATACAATGATTGCAGACATTGATGATGGAGATATCGTGATGACTCCGCTTTACCGCAAGACCCTGGCTGGCAAGACTGTCGCCGGGTTGGTCGCAGCCGCCGCTCTGATGCTCTCGACCGGCTGCCATAAAAAGCCTGTTCCGCCGCCACCGCCGCCGCCGCCTTCCGCTTCCGGCAATGCCCCGACGGCAACACTCACCGCGACGCCTTCAGCCATTGCTCCAGGCCAGCAGGTGACGTTGAACTGGCGCACGACGGACGCCACCGACGTCAGCATCGATGGCATCGGCCCGGTCGAAACAGCCGGTACCAAGAGCGTGACGCCCAGCCAGTCGATCGACTATCACCTGGTCGCCCGGGGCCTCGGCGGCAGCACGGATGCCACCGCCCGCGTGACTGTTTCGAGCGGCAGCGCCATGACCGACACCGGTGCCGGTGACAGCTCTGTTGATGACGCCACCTTCCACACCAACGTGCAGGATGTCTTCTTCGACTACGACGCCTATGACGTTCGTCCCGACGCTCAATCCGTGATCAGCAAAGATGTATCTTTCCTACAGGCCCATCCCAGCCTGAAAGTTGTTGTCGGTGGATATTGCGATGATCGTGGATCGACTGAATACAACCTGGCACTGGGCGAAAATCGTGCCAATGCCGTAAAGCAGGCGCTGGTCGGCGCCGGTGTACCGGCCGGCCGCATACGAACTGTCTCCTACGGCAAGGAGAAGCAGTTCTGCACCGAAGAGAATGAGGGATGCTGGCAGCAGAACCGCCGGGCCGGCTTCTCCGTCGATCGCTAAGACTACCAGGCAAAGAGGCGGCAGCATGACAACCATGCTGCCGCCTTGCTGTTGGCGCAAGCAGAAAGGGAGAACTGCAGACTGACCGCTGCCTGCCCTCCGCCGCTGCCAAGCTACTGACTATTTGCTACCACCTGCAGCTACCCGGCCATCTTGCGACCCGCGACCGGCCACGCTGCGCCGCTAACTATCACTATAATCAGACTGAATTCTGAGGATTTTATGCGTCAACTTCTACTCCGTGCCACCCTCTTGCTCTCCTTCGCTGCCGTCGTGCCTCTGCCGGGCGCTCACGCCGCTTCAAAGGAGATAGTTGAGCTGCAAACGCAGGTCCAGCAGATGCAGGACCTGCTGCAGCAGCTGAAGCAGTCGAACGACGAGCGCCTCGGCGCCATCATTAACCTGGTGCAGCAGAATACCGATAACGTCAACAAGATGACGGCAACGATCAACCAGCTGCAGCAGGCGATGACTGCGCAGAATGAAGGCGGCGGTAAGCTCGAACAGGTCTCCGGGCAGTTGCAGGCGTTGAATGATTCGGTTGACGAACTGAAGACCCGCATTGCCAGGTTGGACACGACCATGCAGGGCATCCAGGGTCAGTTGCAGAATGCGCCGACCAGCGCCCCTGCCGGTGGCGGCATCGCACCTCCGCCGACGGGCGCGGCCAACACCTTCCCTGCGCCTTCACCGAACCAGCCCGGGACGGCGCCGGCGTTGAATGGCGGGCCCGTGGGCGGCCAGACTCCACCGCTGCAGCAGAGCTATCAGAGCGGTCTGCGCGATTACAACTCCGGCAAGTATGACGTGGCCAGCTCCGAGTTCGGCGATGTCGTCCACTACTACCCGCAGGATGATCTTGCCGGCAACGCGCAGTTCTACATGGGCGAAATCGCGTATCGGCAAGGCAAATACCCGCTGGCGATCAAGAGCTACGACGCCGTTCTGGAGCAGTTCCCCGGCAACAACAAGGCCCCGGCAGCCCAGTTGCGTAAAGGCGAATCGCTCATCGCCATCAACCAGAAGGATGCGGGCGTTCGCGAGCTTCGCAGCCTGATCCAGCGTTACCCCATGACTCCGGAAGCGCAGGAAGGCCGCAGCAAGTTGAATGCAATGGGCGTGCGCATCAATGCCGCCATTCCTGCCAAGCCCAGCGCCTACGCACAGTAGCTTTTACCTGCTATCGAGCCCCGGCCCTCCACCAGGAGGGCTAGATGACAAGTGAAAAGATCACAATTCTTGTACTTTCGCACACCTTGTATCGAACGATACAAGTACGACCCTGTATAAATGTCATAGTCCGTACAGTTACAAGATTGGGGATTATCGGGCCTGCTACTCTGCTGAATGGGGCCTCTCGCTATGCGCTCGGTTCCTCTCCAGGCAACACCTCCACCAGCAGGCCTTCACTCGCAGCCAGTTGTTGATTATGTTGCCCTCTACCAGCAGTCTCCCATGTCCATTGTTGTCTATGACCTGCTAGGCAAAATCGTCATGGTGAACCCCGCCTTTACCAAGCAATGGGAAGTCACCAGTGACCAGCTTCCGACCACCTATTCCATCCTGAACGACCGGCAATTGGAACGTGCCGGCGTAATGCCGATGGTCCACCGCGCCTTCACCGGCGAGGTCACCCGGCTCCCCCCGATTCAATATGACATCGGCGATGTCATCAGCCAGGAAAATAAAAGTCGCTGGTTCCAGTGCGTCCTCTATCCCATCCGGGACCATGCCGGTGTGCCGACACAGATTGTCAGCGTCCATAAGGACGTCACTGTTCAGATGGAAGCGACCATTGCCGTCGAAGCCCGGGTCACGCGCGAAGAACGACGTGTTCAGGAATTGCTGCAATGCACCACCGACGCCGTCTTCATGGTCGATCACAGCTGGAACTTTACCTACCTGAATGCGAGGGCCATGCAACTGGTCAGCGCCGGGCGGGAACTGCTCGGCCATAACCTGTGGGTTGATTTTCCCGCTGCCCAGCATCGTCTTTTATTCGAGCGCTTTCACAACGCGATGGACCAGAAACAGGCGGTCGAATTTGAAGAGTTCTACCCCGAACCCCTCAATAAATGGCTGACTGTCCGGACCTTTCCGACAGTCGAAGGCATTGCCGTGTTCTTTCGTGACGCTACCGAGCGTCGCCGTGCTGAGCAGGCCTCGCGCGAGAGTGAGAAGTTGATGATTGCCGGCCGCCTGGCCGCTTCCATCGCGCATGAGATCAACAACCCGC
>CAZZXL010000178.1:0-9911 GCA_964658035.1 uncultured Acetobacteraceae bacterium | reverse complement strand
CGCCGGTCGCGACGCTCGTAGGGTGGCATGGCAGTGGCCGGTATGGCTTCGATGACATCGGGCTGGGACGGAAGAAGAGGGTTAGTCGACTGGGGGCCGACCTGGTTCTGGATCGGCGCCTGCCCAACGCCCTGGCTCGACGCCTGTCCCGCGCCCTGACCGTTTACCGCCACCGAGGCCTGGGAAGCGGCGGCAGCCCGGCGTTGACGATTCTTCTCTACCCAGTTGGCGATGGAGGCGACGACACGCGCAGCCGCCAGCCGCCGGGAGTTTGGTTCGGCCTTGATGCCGCCGACGATTTCAGAAACGCTTGACACGGTCTTACCGTCTTCGACCACCAGCAGGTCCCACATAACGTCGTCTTTAGGGGCGAGGACGAAAATCGCGCGGGCTGCTCGAACGACAAATTCAATGACGGCCACATCTTCATGGACATCCATACGCGGATCGAGTTCCAGTTTTTCGCGGCTGGTGAAATCAAAAGCTTCTTCTGCACGGACAACCAGTTCAGCCAGTTTGGATTGGCCTTCGATGTCGCGACGACGTTTTTCTGTTTCGGCGACACGACGGTCCGCTTCAGCGACAAGCTGCCGGGCCTGGTCAAAAACCTCTGACAAACTGTTGTCCATGGTGCGGGTCCTCTTGGTGTCTATCATCGCGCCGGAGGCCCCGGGTCTCGATACCACTTCGGTGCAATTACCACCGTCATCTGGGGAAGTGGCGAACGATCAGTTGTAGATAGCAGGCAATAGTTTCAGTGACGTTTTGGTGCCTTGACCCATAGCATGCCGGCGATGAAGAATAGGGTGGCGACGCAGAGCGCAAGCAGGGCGTGGCCGCGGGCGTTGTAATGAAGGTTGATGGCAGCGTCGAGATACCAGGCGGCGGCGCCGGCAAACCAGATCCAGATCTTCAGCGCGGGCATGGTTTCTGCTCCTTTGCCGGTGCAACAGCTGCTCCGTACAGTGCTTGTTCCAGACGCTCGCATCGCCGGGGGCAGGTCTGCTACACCAGTTTACGGCATGGCTGGAACTTTGGTATGAGTGGCAGCATAACAGTGGTTAGGCGAAGTTTCAGCAAATAAGCAGTTCAGCCAGTGTCGCTGGTACTGTATTTTTGCCGCGGTCCGGGTCTATTTCAAGTTCAAGTGTCGAGACGGTGGGCAGATCGACCGTGTAGTCCTCTACTTCTTCGACAGATCCGCCGGGACTAAAGCTCCATTGCTGGCGGACAATGTCGCGCATCGAACCGGCATGGTCTGCAAAACGAAGAACGAACTCCTGGCTACGTTCATGGTCGCGATCCACGAACCGGAGGCGGATGCGATGGATGGTCTGCGGCTTGTCAAAGCGCAAGCGAATGGTCTGCCGGCCGGGCTGCCCGGCGCGCCAGCCCTGGTCGCCTCCTTCGTCAAAGACGGGGTCAAAGGGATGGCGCGGGTCCTCAGAGGTGAGTTCGACGGAGACGAGGTCCGCCAGGGGAAGCCATCGCAGGTCAGTATGCGCGTCCTCGATAGCGGTAGGTTGTCCGATGATTTGTTTGCGCAGCATGCAGGCTCCTGTGAGTTGGATGCTGCGGGTCAGCGGCTCGTCACGGCTTGTCGCTGCTTTCCATTGCCGGTGCTTCCATGGCCGCCCCGCATGTCCTGTTTACTGCGTGTTTACCGCATCGAATTTTACGCATCCTGCTAACGGCAAACTGTTGCAGGGGACATGAAGCGGGTCCGTGGAAAGTGCTTGCACTAGAATCCTGAAAGAGGAATGGATGGCGGATTTTCTGGTGAGAGTTGCGCTGCTAGGCGTAACGGACAATGACGATGCTTATGGCGAGTTGGATACGCTGATGCTTCATTACGACTTTACCCGGTCGATCCTGAGTGGGGAGGGGTATGAGTTTTCGCTGCCGGTGGGAACGTACGACGGCGAGTCAACCATGGAAGCGGATGAATTGCGGCTGGTGCTCGAGGAGGCCATCGACGACTCACTGGAGGCGGCATTTTCGATTCTCGTGGTAGAGCGAAAAGGGACCTCCTGGGCGGGGCTGGCACCGTTCGCAGGGGCGGGGGACGATGAAGAGGAATAGGGTCCGACGGCCGGTGGAACTATGCACGCACACCTTGCCGCGTCGGCCCGTCCGGTCATGTTCACCACGAATTTTTTACACACTTAAAAATTCTTTGTAGTAGGATTGGCCGAAGTCGATGGAAATCGCGGGGTTTGCATGATCACCCCGGGGGCATTTAGACGGTCGGTTGACGCCGAGCCAAATCGCCCTGACTGCTGTATCAACCCTGCACTGCTTTGGATAACGCCCATCTCAAGCGACTCCTCCCCAGTATCTGCCAAGCAGTTCCTAAACAGCGGCGACGCCGCTGCCGATCCTGTACGTTTTGCGGCCCGAAAAGGCGGAAGGTCCCTTCGAATGAAGTTTTCTGAACCATTGTCCAGAGTATTCCCGGTGAACAGGCTTAGTGTTGTTGCGTTAGCAGCGTTTGTCGTCTCCCCCCTCCTGGCGGGAGGCCAGGTGAAGGCTGTCAGCAATGTTCCCCAGGCTCTCCAGAGTGCGACCACATTGGGAAGAATCCAGGCATCACAGCCGCTGCGGGTGAAGCTGTGGCTGAACATGCAGAACAAGGCAGAGTTTGATCAGCGGGTGGAAGCCCTCTACAAGCCGGACTCGCCAACCTTCCAGAAGTGGCTGACGGCTGCCGACCTGCTGGCGTATGCGCCGACGAAGGCCCAGTTGCAATCGCTGAAGCAGCAGCTGGAAGAAGATGGATTGAACGTCTCTGTCGATGAGAACGACCCATTTGTTGTGCGGGCCGAGGGAAGTGCAACGCAGATGGAAGCAGCCTTTGGCACGGAGATCGACAACTTCCAGGCGAACGGGAGCACTTTTCACGCGAATGTCACGGAGGCCCATGTCAAGGGTGTGGCGGCTTCGCTGGTGCAGAGTGTGAGCGGACTGGACAACATTCCGATGAAACCGCTGCTGGTGCAGGCCGTCAATCCGAAGACGAAAAAGCCCACGCCACCAGTTCCCCTGGCGCAGGTAAGGGCAGCGGCAAGCGGGCTGGGCGGCTACTTTACGAACAAGTGTTTCCATACGGCGAGCAGCTATACTTTTGGCCAAAAAGGACAGTTGCCGGTTGGTTTGTTTTTTGGCAATGTCTACGACCAGGGAGCCTTGTCCTGCGCCTACAACGCTTCGCAGATGCAGGCTGTTTATGGGTTGCCCGCGGTTTACAAGGCGGGGATCAAGGGTCAGGGGCAAACGATCATTATTGTCGATGCGTATGGTTCGTCAACCCTGACAAGTGACGCGAACGAGTTCAGCAAGTTGAACGATCTTCCGTCATTTACTTCCTCGACGCTGAAAGTGGTCTATCCGGACGGCAAACCGCTGACCAGGCCGCCGGCAGCCAACAGCTGGATTGGCGAAACATCCCTGGATGTTGAATGGGCGCATGCGATTGCACCCGAAGCAAACATTGTGGTCCTGGTGACGCCATCCGAGGATGACCAGGAGTTTCAGTATGCGGTGCATTACGCGACGATGCACAAGCTTGGCGGCGTAATTTCGAACAGTTATGGCACACCTGAGACGGAGCACGGGGGAGTCACACTGGAGGCGTATAACCAGGTGATCGAGCAGGCAGTAGCTACGGGGATTGCGGTGAATTATGCAAGCGGCGACCATAGCGACCTGACGCTGGGTACCCCGGTGGGCGCGACGCTTACGCCTGCGGACGCCCCATACGCCACCGCGGTTGGAGGTACCAGCATCGGTGTTCCGGGCGGCACAGGCTCCGCCCTGCAGACGGGATGGGGAACCAACCAGACGCTGATCGCTTTTGACACGGCTGATGTTTCAGATCCTCCATACAACTACGGAAATGACCTGGGATCGGGTGGTGGATCGAGTGTGTTCTTTGCCAAGCCGGCATGGCAAAAGGGGCTTTCCGGCAAGTATCGGCAGGTGCCGGATGTCTCGCTTGAAGCTGATCCTTATACGGGTGCAGTACTGGTGTATACCGACCCGATTTATGGGGCGACCGTGCAGGCAATCGGCGGTACAAGTCTTTCCTGCCCGATGTTCTCGGCGTTCTGGGCGTTAGCCAGTCAAAAGGCCGGCCACTTTCTGGGACAGGCTGCGCCGATCGTCAGCCGCCTGCCGGCAAGTGCTGTAACAGACATTGTTCCTATCGGTTCGCCGACGAATGTTGTCGGGACGGTGATTGACAGCAGCGGCGCCCAGTACTACTCAGCCGCTAACCTGGCCGAGCCCCTGGTGCACACGAAGGAGTTCGTCAGTGCGATCTGGCCGGTGAACGGCGAGTTCCTGGAGTTGACGTTTGGTACGGACAGTTCCTTGACCGTCGAGAAGGGCTGGGATGACGTGACTGGCTATGGGACGCCGAATGGATGGAATTTCGTTACCGCTGCTGCCAAGGAGTAGGTAAGGATAAAGAGGAGACCTGCCTTACGCGGGAAATGCAGGTCCTTCCCATTAACTAAGCTCCCGATGACAAAGTTTCGCGACAGGCGAGGGACAGCGGCCGGGTACATCTGATGACGGTCGGACCTTTAATGGGCGGCCACAGTGGGCTGGTGCGCAGGATCAGCGTTTTCAGGAGCGGCTTCGCGTTTCTTTAGATAAAGTGCGGAGCATTCTGCTGCCAGAACACCACTCGTTAGTTGAATGTCACTGCGGAAGGCCTCACTCAGATAATCAGCGGTGTTGGCATGCCGTTCCGCGAAGTAGATCGAGTGGACATCGCTGCGGGTCGCGCCAAAGACGATCCGGCTGATCCCCGCCCAGATGCAGGCAACGGTGCACATGCCGCAGGGTTGAAGGGTGCAGTAGAGAGTGCAGCCTTCCAGGCTGGTGACCTGCCAGTCCGCGCAGAGCCGACGGATCGTGACTATCTCTGAATGGGCAGTCGGGTCAAACCGGCCTTCCACTTCATTGAAGCCGCCGGCGACCAATGCGCCTTCACGGGTGACGACGCAACCGACATGAGCGCCACCAGGAGTACGCAAACCAAGGCGCGCCTGCTCTATTGCCAGTTGCATAAAGTGCTTGTCCTGCTCTAGGTCCATGCAGGTGAGATGAGCCTGAAATGACCATAGGCAGAGGATTGCTGTAGTGTCGTCAACGCGCGCCCGCCGGTGCCTTACACCACCCCGTACATGGCCGCGAGTCAGGCGGCGATGGCAATGACGTCGTGGGGGAGGAACACAGACATGGCTGTGCCTCGGCGAGGGCCGCTGACTGCGCTTCTCACAAACAACGTTCCACCATGTCGACGGACAATCTCCTTTGAAATCCAAAGGCCGAGACCAGTGCCGTTCGCTTCCTTGGTACTGACAAAGGGTTCGAAGATCCTTTTCAGCATGTCCGCCGGAATGCCGCTCCCGCTGTCGCAGATGGTGATGCGCACCCCGCCGATCTCCGGCTGTTGCCAACTGCGGGAGGGGCGGACATCGATGCGCAACTGGCCTGTGTCCTCCATTGCATCCAGCGCGTTGCCGATCAGGTTCACGAAGACCTGCCGGATTTCTCCGCTGTAAGCGCGCACCGGGTCATTCGCCTGTCTATAGCGTTTGACCACGCTCACTTGCCGCTTGCGAAGACGCCCTTCAAAGAGTGCCAGGACACTTTCGAGCACGTCTGTCACTTGGAACGGCGCGGGAGCAACTTCATGGCGATAGAAGCGGAGTGTCTGGGTGGCAATCTGGGTGACGCGACCGAGTTCCTGTTCGGCCATGTGCGTGTAGCGCCGAATCTCATCTACTTCCGAGCAGTGGGAGATCAGGTACAAGAGGTTGGTGACGGCTTCAAGCGGATTATTCAACTCATGCACGATCGAGGCAGAGAGACGGCCGACGGCGGCCAGTTTTTCATTCTTGATCAAGGCGCGCTCCGCCATCCGGAAGAGTGTCTGGTCTTCCGAGATGGTGACAATCTGCTGCGGTCGACCGGCCGCCGCACGAACAAGTGAAACAGAGTTCCTGACCCACACGAGGGTACTGTCCGGCCGCACGTAACGCTTTTCGATAACGAAAGAAGACGAGGCGCCTGAGAAGAGACGGCGCATTTCTTTGGCGCTGCGCTCAAGGTCCTCGGGATGGATGAGCGCGGCAGAATCCATCAAATGCAGCTCTTCGCGGGTGCGTCCGACGATCCTGGCAAAGGCCGGGTTGCAATCGATGACCCTCCCGGCCAGGTCGAAGATGGCGAAGCCCGGGACAGCTTTTTCGAAAACTTCTCGCGAGGGCAGGGTGGTGGCAGGATCGTCTTCGACGGCCGTAACCCCGAGAAGCGGCACAAGCCGATCAATGCACTCGACCTTGGCAGTACTCTGGCGCTCGACGGCAGCGGAAGTGGAACGGGCTTCCGCGGCGTGAAGAGTGAGCAGGAGCATGCTGGGCCGGCTGTGCGCCGGGTCTTGATGGTCGAGATGATGAATAGGCGTCACCGTAAATACACGCTGGTCGATCGCAGCGGTCGGTGTAGACGTAAGCTGCGAAGACGATGCAGCTTCGATCGACAGCCGGGCAGACTGCAGGCGGGATGAGTTAGCGTTACAAAACGGAGATGTCTCCAGCAGGGCTTTGCCGACTAGTTGTGCGCGTGTAGATCCCACTGACCGTAAGTACGCATCGTTGACGGAAATAATGGTGAATGCCGGACCATTGTTCAACACAGCCACCGAAGCAGATGGCATTGATTCAAACAATGCGCGGAACGCAAGAGGTTCAGGCATAGTTCCCAGCATCTTTTGCCTCTTCTCGTTCTAGTTAAATAAATGGGTCACCTGAAGGGCCAGATGAGTAACGGTTCGTCGAGGCAAGTGGCGTCGAACACCCACAAGCCCTGTTAATAGAGATTGCGTAAACGGGAGAGATGGTTGCGTCCGCATGGTGAAAAGCGTCTGATAGCTGACAATTGTGAGCAATATCGACCTTCGTGCCCTGCTAAAGTCGCTGGGTGGAGCAAAGGATGAGGCGGATTGAGGCGTCAACGACGTCTGCGATACTGGGAACGGTTTTATGAGGATCTTCCCTTAACGGATGCTGCTTGCTCTTTAACTCGCTTGGCTTTCTCTTCATTTTTCTGCCGATCGTACTGCTCGGTTACCAGGCAGCCGGCTACCTGGGACGGCGCGCCGTCATTACGTGGCTGGCGATCATGTCACTGGTGTTCTATGCAGAGTGGCGGCGTGAGTTCCTGGTGCTGCTGGTCGGTTCCATCCTGTTCAACTTCGGGTGCTCGCGTGTGCTTGCCTTGCTCAAGGCCCGCGGCGAAGCAGCCAACCAACTTCAAAGCTATGCACTGTTCGCAGGGGTAAGTGGCAACCTGCTGCTGCTTGGCTACTACAAGTATCTGTTTCCAATACTGAGCGGGCTGGGCAGGTTGCAAGTCCTGCATCACCAGTTTGCCGGGATCCTGCTGCCGCTGGGAATCTCATTCTTTACGTTTACGCAGATTGCTTACCTGATTGATTTACGCCAGGGTGCGGCTGAACCGCAGGATTTTACCGACTACGTTTTATTCGTTACCTTTTTCCCGCACCTGATCGCCGGACCGCTGCTGCACCACAGCGAGATTATGCCGCAGTTTCGTGAGAACCGCTTGTACCGGCTAAGGGCGGATGATCTCTCCGTCGGTTTCTCGTGGTTCGTGATGGGCTTGTTCAAGAAGGTTTACCTGGCTGATACCATTGCGCCTTTTGCAGACGCGGCTTTCGCGCATCCGTCTGCACTGACGGCGATGGGTGCATGGGCAGGTGTACTGGCGTATACGGCGCAGTTGTATTTTGATTTTGCCGGTTACTCGGACATGGCGATTGGCCTGGCCCGGATGTTGTCGATCCGCTTCCCGCTCAATTTTGATTCGCCGTACAAGGCCTCGAGCATCATTGACTTCTGGTCGCGCTGGCACATGACGCTGACCCGCTATGTCACGCTCTACCTCTATAACCCTGTGTCGCTCTGGGTGAACCGTCGACGGCTGGCAAAGGGCAGGAAGGTATCCCGCAAAGGCTCGGCGACTATTCAAGGTTTCGCGAGCATGGTGGCGTTGCCGACGCTCTTTTCCATGTTCATCATTGGCGTGTGGCATGGAGCGGGTTTCCAGTTCCTGCTGTTCGGGTTGCTGCATGGCGTGTACCTGACGGTGAACCATGGCTGGAGGATCTGGCGCGGCCGCAACAGGAAAGCGGGCGTCCATGAGGGAGTGCAGGCCGGAGCGCAGGCATGGCTGGTGCACGCGAGTTGCGTGCTGCTTACGCTTCTATGCGTCGTGATTGGCCAGGTGCTGTTTCGCGCAGACTCGACCGGCGGCGCGTTTCAGATGATGGCCTCGATGATCGCGCGCCATGGCCTGGGGCTGCACGGTGCCCACTACGAGTTGAAGATTTTTGCCCGGCTCGCCTTGCTGTTTGCGATCATCTGGCTGCTGCCGAATACGCAGCAGATCCTGGCCCGGTATAACCCGGCCGTGAGAGCGGCGAATACGTGGATCGGGCGCAGGTTGTTGTGGCAGCCAACCGCCGGCTGGGCGGTGTTCATCGGTGTGGGATTCCTGATGGCGTTGATCTACATGGAAGACACCAGCCGGTTTCTGTACTTTCAGTTTTAGCGGTACCTTTGCACAGGAAGCCCTGCTGCATGTGGGCACGTTTTTTAGCCATTGCTTCGGGCATGTGAAGGTGTGTGTCTCTTCACGAGGATAAAGTTTCTGGAGGTACTATGTACGCGCTTCGCAATTCGCTCGCACTCCTGCTGGGATTTTCTGCTGCTGCCGCACAGACCACTACGCCGATAGCGGCGCCGCCATCGGAGAAACTCGCTGTGCAGGCACAAGGCGTGGGCGTACAGATTTACGGATGCACGCAAAGCGGAACAGCTTATAGCTGGATACTGAAGGCGCCTGAGGCGAAGCTGGTGGATGATGGCGGCAAGACCATTGGCCGGCACTTCGCGGGTCCGACGTGGCGGCTGGATGACGGCAGCGAAGTGAAGGGTAAAGTGCAGGCCAGCCAACCGGCAGCGGGCGCGATCCCGTGGTTGAAGCTGCTGGCGGTGTCGACCGGCGGCGAGGGCAGACTGAGCCAGGTTGATATGGTGCTGCGTACGGATACGAAGGGTGGCGTAGCTCCGACTAGCGGCTGCGATGCCATGCATGCGAACGCTGAAGTGAGAGTCGACTACTCGGCGACCTATCGTTTCTTTCGATCGAATTAGAAAGAGCCCGCCTTGCTGTACCGTGGTCAAACTTCGGTAGCATAAGTGAGCAGGGATTATTGAGGAAGATTGGAATTCATGGAACGTCAAATGCTGTCTGTCGCCACGATTGCTGAGAAGCTGGGTCTCCCGGAAAAATACTATGAACAGGTAAGCGGGTACGGCGCGAAGATCAGGCTTGAGCTGCTCAAGGATGCGTCCTTCAAGCGCCGTGGCAAACTCATCCTGGTGACGGCGACCACGCCGACAGTTTCCGGCGAAGGCAAGACCGTGACGGCCATTGGCCTGACGCAGGGGCTGGAACGCATTGGTAAACGCGCAGTGATTACGTCGCGCGAACCTTCGCTGGGGCCGGTCTTCGGCATGAAGGGCGGTGCTTCGGGCGGTGGGCGCGCGCAGGTGGTGCCCTCAGCGAAAATCAACCTGCATTTCCATGGTGATTTTCACGCGATCACTTCCGCCCATAACCTGCTGGCCGCGCTGATCGATACCCACCTCTTTTTCGGCAATGAACTGGGGCTTGATCCGGAGCAGATTACGTGGCCGCGGGCGATGGACATGAATGACCGCGCTTTGCGACGCATTGTCGTGAGTGCCGGTGGCAAGCGCGAGGGAGCAGATCGCCACTCCGGCTTTGTGATCACGGCCGCGTCGGAAATC
>CAZZXL010000177.1:0-10053 GCA_964658035.1 uncultured Acetobacteraceae bacterium | reverse complement strand
GTTGATCGGTGGTGATTGAGGATGGCGGCCAGTGGCGCATGGTGGTCAACGCTTTACCCAGAAAAGGTGGGCTGCCCGAGTATTGCGGCGATCGGCCAGCATGAAGTCAATCAAGCGGCCATGCTTGTCAACGGCCCGGAATAAGTACTTCCACCGGCCGCCTACCTTTAGATACGTATCGTCCACCGCCAGGAGCTGGGACGATAGCGGTGGTACCAGCGCACCCGCTTCTCCAGCTCGGGGCGTAGCGATGAATCCAGCGCATGATCGTCGTTGGATCCACCTTCACGCCGCGCTCCTCCATCATCTCGGCCAGGTCTCGATAACTGATCCCGTACTTGCAATACCAGCGGACACAAAGCAGGATGATTGCCACGGGAAAGCGCCGACGCTTGAACATCACTCATCCTAACGCTTCGAGCCCAATGTGCCCTTTGCAGCCATGGTTAATGCAAGAGAGCCCGAGTGGGAAGAAACTTTCTTCTCGGAACTCAATGGCGCGGAGGTCGCTGTTCTTGACCTTCATCCATTGCCGATCCGGTCAGCAAAGCTCTTTATACTTGCCGATCTCTATCCTGCGAACAGTGAGCTCGTCGGCGCTGCGACCAGCTGGCTCAATTGATGACACACCCTAGGAAAGCCCCATCAAATGGCTGCGAATCGCGGGCAAGAGAGCCCGCACGGGCAAGCAGGAGAACTCTCAGGCGGGTCATTGATTATGGTACCTGATAGGCCAATATATTAATCGTACTCTTGGTCTGGCCTGCTGATTGAGCGAGCCAGGCCTTGTGGTACTTCGTTGCGATCGTTCCCGTCTTTGTGCCCTTCACTGTTTCCACGATCTCCGCAACTTTCACCGCGTCGGGATTGCTTGTGTTGTAGATGAACATCTTTCCATCGCCGCCCGGAACATATAATCTGGCTCCGTCCTTGTCGTAGATGTTCTGGTCCGAATGAGTGGGAGCTGGGAGCTTCTGAAGGATTTGACCGGTATCGGAGTTCATGACGAACAGAGTCTCCGGGAGGCGTGCATAGACGAATAAGCGATGCTGAACATCGTCGAAGGTGACATTCATGATCTGCTTTGCGGGCACAGCGTAGGAGCCGAGCATCGTCATCTTCTTTCTGTCGATGATGCCGATTTTGCTTGTTTGAGACAACGCGGCAAAAAGCCGATTTCCCTTTTTATCGATGGCCATTCCTTCCACATGATCGTCGTCGATGGAGAGCGCACCACGCCTCTCGGCTGTATCCGCGTCGAGGGCGATGATTTCACACTTCGCCTGCTTACCCTCCTTGCCGCCGGTGACGACATACATGGTGTTCGGGACCGAGTCGTAGATGATTGAATCGGCTCCGGCCGGCAGGTTGGCATCGCGGATTACAGCGTAGGTGTCGGCATCAAGTATCTGCGATTTCCCGGCGACGCTGTCGACTACGAGAACGCTCTTTGCGCCCTCGCGTGCCAGGATGCTGTGCGGGCTGGTGAAGCCGACGAGAGTCTTCAGATGGGCACCTGTGTTGACGTCAAAGACCTCAACGGTACCATGATCTTCCGCCGCCACGATGAGCCTGGCGCGATCTTTGTCCACGGTCATGTGATCGAGATCGCCGGTGTATCCCGCCAGAGGAACGGTGGTCAGGAGCTTCACGCTCGATGGCTGTTGACAAAGAGAGACGCCTACCATCGGGCCCGAAAGTGATGCGAATGCGGCTAACACAAAATACTTCTTCATGACTGCCTCCTCCATAAACGGTATGGAGGGCATATAAAGCTGTCCTGAGAGGAAGGTTGAGTTTTCCTTATCAAACAGCCGCCGGTCGATGTAAACCAGTTTTCACACAGCGTCATTACGCGGGAAGTATGCTGCGCAAGAGGGCCGAGTGAAGATTTTGATAATTGAAGATGAGGTCAAGCTGGCTGCTTCCTTGAAGCGCGGGCTTTCAGCGGAGCGCTACGCCGTCGATATTGCGGGGGACGGTTCGACGGCACTCAGCCTGGCAAGCACGTACACGTATGATCTTTTGATTCTTGATCTTCGACTACCGGATATCAATGGTGCCGAGGTGCTGCAGAGGATTCGTCATCTTGCGGAGTCGATGCCGGCGCTGGTGCTGACCGCGAATGGATCGACGGAGGAGAAGCTGCGGTTGTTCGCCCTTGGAGCGGACGACTACCTGATTAAGCCGTTCGTCTTCGCGGAGTTGGTCGCACGGGTGAAGGCACTGTTGCGCCGTGGCGGCGTTGGCCGGTCCAACGTTTTGAAGGTGGGGGATGTGGAACTGGATCGCTTGACCCAGCGTGTTTCGCGTGGAAACCGTTCAATCGAACTCACTTCGAAGGAATACTCGCTACTGGAGTACCTCATGCTCAACGAGGAGCGTGTCTTGTCGAGGAATATGATCATCGAGCATATCTGGGATCAGAGCTTCGATGGCATCAGCAACATCGTCGAGGTGTACATTTGCCAGCTTCGTGAAAAGCTGCATGCCGAAGGAAGTCCCGAGTTCATCCGGACAATTCGAGGGTCGGGCTATTCGATGCGCGTGAAGCGGGCATGATCGCAATGCGGTCGCTGCGAGCACGGATCGTGCTGACAAATCTGGGGCTCCTGGCGGTGGTTCTGTTGATCTTCAGCATGGTCGTCTACTACCGCTTCAAGCAGCACGTTGAGGCTGCCCAGCAGCTCGAGCTCCGGCAGGATGTGCGGCGGGTCTCCGGGCATGTGCTCGAGCACTACTCCGAATTCATGCGGGATGGCGTGAAGGAGAAGCTGGACGCGTACACTCCGCCCGATGGAAGCGGCCATTACCTCTTCATCGCCGACAGCGCAGGCAATGTGCTCTACGAGAGCCGCGATACCCGCTGGAGAGCTCTGCTGGCTTCTCCTACGTTTGTGAAACCGCCGACCGGTGAGTTCAAAGTGGCCGACAGAGAGCGGCCTTTGATGATCTTTCATGGGATCTATCAACCGCATGGCGGTGCCACGTTCGATCTTCTCGCGGCCTCATCGACGCGCAACTCCAATGCGTTGTTGCAGGGTGTCATGATCACGCTAACTATTCTCGGCCCAGTGATGCTTCTGTTTGCCCTGGGGGGCGGACTTCTCTTGATGAATCATGAATTGCGTCCCGTACTGCGGCTGCGCGCACAGGCCGATGAGGTGGGTCGCGGAGGCCTGGGCGGTCGCCTCACGGTTCCCTTGACGGGCGACGAGTTGGAGTCCCTGGGGCATACGCTGAACGCGATGATCGGCCGGTTGGAAGATGCACTGGCATACAACATGAAGTTTTCGGAGGAGCTTTCTCACGAGGTGCGAACACCCCTGGCCATTGTGCGCCTGGAAGTGGAAGAGATCATCGAACTTCCCGAGATAAGCGATGCCGTGCAGATGCATGCGGGAAGCGCGCTGGAGGAGATCGCCGGGCTCTCCGCCCTGATTGATCGCCTGCTTGCTCTTGCCCGCCTCGATTCCGGTGGGGACATGGTCCCATTCATGCGCATCGACCTCAAGCCGCTGGTGATTGACACAATCGAGCAGCTGCGTGTTCTCTACGAGGTGCAGGGCATTGCGATTGATCGCCGGGCGGACATGCCGACATGGGTCATGGGCGATGTGACCCAGATCAAGAGGGCTATCGTCAATCTGCTTGATAATGCGGTGAAATACACCGATCGCGGTGGATCGGTCGAGGTCGTTGTTCAGCCCCAGGGAGCGGAAGCAGTAGTGTCGATTCGAGACAATGGGAGAGGCATCTCGGAAGATGAGCTCACGAAAGTTTTCACGCGGCTCTTTCGAGCTCGTGAGGCACGCAACTCCGGGCGAATCGGCTACGGGCTTGGTCTTGCCATGGTGCAAACAATTTGTGCGCAGCATCGGGGATCCGTCAGCGTAGAGAGCGTACTTGGGCAAGGGAGCACGTTCACGGTGCGTCTTCCCCTGGCAGATCAGAAGCCTTAACATACGAGCGTTCACATTCAGTGGAAGTAGTGTATTCCCTGGAAATAAAGGATTTCTGACTCTCCCATGAGGTTTTCCTTAACAAACAAACGTCCGCTAAAAGCGAGCCGCTGTAACAGTGTATTCATTTGATCGTCCTCGGTAGCTCATAGTGTGGGGCTATGCGCGAGCTCATGATTCAACGTCCGAACGTCCTTCGAAAACTAATCGTGATCGGTCTGTTCTTCGCCGGCGCGACTTCTGCGGTGGTCGCCCAATCCACTTACGGAACGATAGTCGGTACGGTCACGGACCCCTCAGGCGCCGTCGTCCGAGATGCCACGGTGACCATCATCGATACAGACAGGCAGACGAAACGGACTGTCGTGACGAATGCCGGCGGGGAGTATCTGGTCCCGAACATGCTCGCTTCCCGATACCGGATCCGGATTACTGACGCCAACTTCGAGGAATTGAGCATTACCCAGCTTGTTTTACAGTCGCGGCAGATCCTGCGCGTGGATGGAGTTTTGCATCTCGGCAATGTCGACCAGACCGTCACGATCTCAGGGAGCGAGCGCGGAGCCATCACAACCGATACAGCCACGATCCAATCGCGCTTCTCGAAGAACGAAGTGCTTGCCTTGCCGGCCAATATTCGTACGAACGGAAACACGAGCTCGTTCAACCTGATCCGGTTTCTTCCCGGAGTTGAAGCCGATTCGTCCGGCAATTACACGATTCAGGGCGCTGGGTTTTCGCAGACGAACTTTTCACTTGACGGTATCTCCACCCAGGACGTGACTGCGAATGCGCCGTTGAAAAGCGCGACCATCTCGAGCGAGTCCATCGCCGAGATCAAGGTCCAGGCCGTCGGCAACAACGCCGAATTCGGTCAGGTGGGCGATGTCACCACGCTGTCGCGCGGTGGCGCCGATGACTTTCACGGCGATGTATTTGAATACCATACAGACCGGGCACTGAATGCGACTCCATTCGCCAAGGCTGTGAAGCCCCAGTACATTGCCAACGACTTTGGCGGAACGCTCTCCGGGCCATTGCGCTTGCCCGTTCTTTACAGCATGAGAAGCCACAGCTTCTTTCTGGGGACTTACGAGGGTTTCAGGAACCCCGTGCAGCAGTACGTTACGAACTCCGTTCCGACGGCGGCGTTCCGCGCCGGCGACTTCAGCGCCATGTCTTCTTCTGTCAAGGCCCCAGCACGAGTTTGGCTTTTTCCAGCAATCTTATTCCAGCAGACCGGATCAGCGCGCAGTCGGCTGGTCTACTCAAACTGTACCCACTGCCCAACACAGGGGTCCCTACGCAACTGTCGAATAACTTCATTCAACTGCGCAGGGCCGACTACATGACCGATCAATACGATATCCGCCTGGACAACAACATTGGCACACGGCAGAATGCTTTTGGTCGATTCACGCACAAGAACATCGTGCAGACGATCCCGCAACAGTTGCTCGTTCCCTCGAAGAGCCAGTCGGATGGTTATAACCTGCTGGTTCTCGCTGACACGATCGCCATCCGTCCAAACCTGCTCAATGAAGCGAGGTTCGGATTCACCCTCAACAGCACCGCGCAGACACTTCCGTTCGACGGAACTGCGTTCACGAATGGTCTCAATCTTGTCGGCGTTGGCCCGTCCTTCCCGTTCAACGGATTGCCGGATGTCAACATCAGTAACTTCACGGGACTGAATACCGACCGGGGCAACTCGACACAGCGATCAAATACCACTCAGGCAACGGATAACCTGTCGTGGGTCCTGAAGAATCACGACATCAAGGTGGGTGTCGACTATCGTCACATCCGTGTGACCCGTCCCCTCAGCTTCGTCTCGGGCAACGACTATGGCCAGTTCAACTTTCAGAACAGCTTCACTGGATACGCCTTCGCCGACTTCCTTCTCGGCCTGCCGCAGACGACCGCGATCGCGAATGTGACGGACGGAAATGCGACCGCCAACCACTATGCGGCTTATGCGCAGGACAGCTTCCGGGTTACGTCCCGTCTGGTGCTTGAGTATGGTGTGCGCTTCGAGTTCAATCCGGCATATACGGACTCCTCGGGCAACCTCGGGAACTTCGATCCGTCGATCGCACAGACCGGCGCCATTCTTTATCCAACCGGACGCGGCGGGCTCATCTCCGGGAACTTCCTGCAGCAGATCAATGCCTGTCCTTTCGCGTCGATCAATGGAGTGCCCTGCACCCCGATTGTCTCCGCGAGTGATGCGGGACTTCCGGACAGCCTTCGAACCTCGTCAAAGCGTCTTGTCCCTCGGTTTGGGTTTGCATACCGTCCGTTCAACGAAAAGACGGTTCTACGTGGTGGGTTCGGCATGTATGACGTAACCGTGCTTGGATCGATTTACTCCGCTCTCTCTGGCACGCTGCAGGCGAATGCGCGGAACTTTACCAATGTCGACGGGAATGGCAAGCCGATCTTCTCCTTTCCTCAGACGCAGCTCCCCGGTCTGGGGAAACTGGCGGCTTATGGAAGCTCCTCTTTCAGTGCGGGCGTGCCTACTCACTTCAAGGATCCCTACCTTTACCAGATGAATCTCTCGATCGACCGGGATCTTGGATTCCAGACAGGCCTGCGGATCTCTTACGTCGGCTCCCTTGCTCGTCAACTGGTGTGGAGTCGCAACCTCAACCAACTGCTTCCTTCCACGACCGCCTACGCAACACGGATTCAGAATCGCCTTGCGCTCCCATATCCGAATTTTTCGGTCATCAACTACCGGGATAACGGTGGCAACGCATCGTACAACTCCCTTCAGGCTGAGCTTCGGCATGAGTCAAAAGGTGGGCTGACCTTCGATGTGTCGTATACCCTCGCAAAGAATCTTGCGGACAACCAGGGTCCTGCCCCCAATGCATTTACACAGGAGAACGCAAGCAATCTGTCGTTGAACTCGTATAACCGCTCACTCGATTATGGTCCGGTCTATGGAACACCACGTCATCATCTTGGAGCGACCATCGTCTACGATCTGCCGTTCGGCCGGGGACGACTCTTCGGGCACGATACGAACTTTCTGCTCGATGAGTTATTCGGTGGCTGGCAGGTTACCTCGATCGGAGTCATGGAGAGCGGCCTGTTCCTGACTCCGTTCCTGAACGGAATTGATCCCTCGGGAACCGGGTCAGGCATCACTGCCGGCGGAAGCCGCCAAAGAGTCGACCAGGTTGCAAGCGCTGCTCTGCCGAGTCATAACGCCGTGCATTGGTTCAACGTCAATGCCTTTGTCTGCCCGGGTGGCAGCACCTTGCTGCCTTGCAATGTGGGCAAGGGTTCCGGCGTACAGGCTCCGATCGGGCGCTACGGCAACCAACGTATCGGCACGCTGCTTGGCCCATCGATGGCGGTGCTTCATTCAGGACTTGGCAAAGAGTTTGCAATCGTACCGGACCGGGTGCGTCTCCGCGTGGAGGGAACCTTCACGAACATTCTGAATCACACCAATCTGGGCGATCCCACGCTGTCGCTGGATAACAGTCAGGTCGGAACGATTACGAGTTCGCGCAACAGCTTTTATGGAGGAGCACGCTCCGGTCAGGTCGGCGCTCGGCTTCAATTCTAGGGTCCCCTTTGACGCCCTGTAACGATCACTCGCATCATCAACCCGATTAAAACCAAGGAAGATAGGAAAACAAGATGAAAGTACATTGCATAGCTCTCGCCACATCCCTACTGTTCGCTCTGACACTGACGGCTCAGGAACCGAAACAGACGGGAGAGTTCAAGATCATCGATCAATGGACGGTTCCCGGTGGCGGACGTTGGGACTACGTGAACATCGATGCCGCGGCTCGTCGTGTTTATGTGACGCATGGCGAACAGATCGATGTGTTGAATGCTGATACTGGCACGGTGATCGGCACCATTTCGGATCTGAGCGGAGTGCACGGTGTTGCGCTGGCTCAGAAACTGAACCGCGGGTACATCTCGAATGGCGAGTTGGATCACGTCGTCGTCTTTGATCTGAAGACCCTGAAGAAGGTCGCAGAGGTGCAGACTGCGCGCGATCCAGACGCCATCATGTATGAACAGATGACCAACCGGGTTTTCTCCTTTAACGGCAAGAGCAACAACGCGACGGTGATCGATGCATCAAATAACACCGTCGTCGGAACGATCGCGCTGGGCGGCTCGCCGGCCTTCGCCGTAGCCGATGGGACCTCACATATCTTCGTGAGTCTCGAACACAAGAATGTAACCCTCGAGCTCGATGCAAAGGCAATGACAGTGGTTCGCCGCATCCCTCTCGCACCTTGTGAAACGCCGTCAGGTCTGTCCATGGATCGCGGGACACGCCGTCTCTTCGTCGGGTGCGACAACAAATTGATGGCCGTTGTCGATGCGGACGCAGGCAAGGTGGTGACGACTCTCCCGATCGGCGAAGGTAACGACTCCACGGTCTTCGAGCCTGAGACCAACCTCATCTTTGCATCGAACGCCGATGGTACGATGAATATTTTTCATGAAGGCGAAGGGGACACCTACACCGCTGTTCAGACCGTCACGACGAATCCAAAATCGAAGACGATGATGGTAGACCGCAAGACTCATCACGCCCTGGTTCCTGCAGCGGAGTATCTATCAAAGCCAGAGGGCGCTGAGCGGGCGCCAGTGAAGCCGGGTTCGTTCCGTATCCTTGTGATTGGAAAAGAAAAGTAGCAAGGACAGTGGTTTGCAACCATCACCATTTGCTTGACTTGGCGAACGGTTGCGGTCGACGCACTCTTTCTATCTCAACCTTCAAACTCTCCGTTCGGAATTGTTAAGCCGGTAGTCCCGAACGGAGAGATTTAAGTCGATATTCTTGGGGTCCATACAGAAAACGGACCATGTCATATTCAGGAGCCACACCGGTCAGGGCGGCTCCACCTCCCATCCGATACGGTCATCGACCGCATTCGGTAACCGCTGCTTACAGCCGAGATAACGGTCAGTCGTTTGGACGGACACGTGCTCGAGCAGGAACTGTACCTGTTCGAGTTCCCCGCCCGCCTGATGACATAAGCGAGCGCAGGTCCTGCGGAGGTCGTGAGGAGCAACAGGGCCAAAGCCGCAATCAAAAGCTGCCTTTCCCACGATCGAGTAGATGACCTTCGCGGTAAAGCCGCTACCCCACACCTTGCCGGTCTTACCCACAGAACGGAACAAGGTGCCACTCGCCAGGTTTGCCCGACTTCAGCCAGGCATCCACGGTCACCTTCACCCACGCCGGTACAGGCAACGTTCGCGCGTGACCGCCTTTGCCAACCAGGTCCGTAGACCGTGAGGCCGATTAGCGCGCGATCGCGCAAGCCGGGAAGGGAAGTGGTATCGATCGCATCGATCAGCGCCCGCGCTTCGTCCGCCTGGAGCGCTGGCGCATTATCATGCGTGAAAACAGCTGAGCTTCGTGGGAGATCTTGATTGCGGCAATTTCGCAAATGGGATTTCTTGGGCGCACTGTTCTCCGATTTCAACATGCTGATCCAGCCGTTTCGCAATTTCTATCGAAAGTCTTCGTAATTCCAGCCGCCTGCTTCGTATACACCACATATGTTCGACTATGGACTGACTTCGGAGGCGCCGATGGAGAGCGACACGCAACGAATCTCCATTGGGCTGCGCCGGGGAGATGTTGCCGTCCTTGAGGAACTGGTCGAGCGGTATCAATTTCGTCTCGTTCGCTATCTTGTTTACCTGTTAGGTAGACGCGACGGAGTCGACGATCTTGTACAGGAGACGTGGCTGCGCGTACTGGAGCGAGGTTCTTCCTACGATAGGCGGGTTCGCTTTGAACCGTGGCTCTTCAGAATCGCACGCAATATTGCATTCGATGCTATGCGGAAGCGGCGGATACTCAGTCTGGACACAGAAGAGGATGATCGTGCTCTTCGGTCAGCGGCTGCTTCGAGCGAGCCTTCGCCCTTCGCTCTAGCGGCGCGAACAGAGGATGCTAACCGCCTTGCCCAGGCACTGCAGACCTTGGACGCGACGCATCGCGAAGTCCTTGTGCTGCGCTTTCAAGAAAATTTATCGCTACAGGAAATATCTGGAATTCTGGGAGCGCCAGTGTCTACGGTCGCTTCAA
>CAZZXL010000176.1:2583-10164 GCA_964658035.1 uncultured Acetobacteraceae bacterium | reverse complement strand
TCATCGTATCTTCGCTCGACATCTTCAGGTAAGTTGCTTTAGTCCCGCGAAAAAAGCCGGCTGAGAAATCCCGGCTTGTTCTTCCGACGACTGCTCGAGCCATCTCTCGAGGCATCCAAAGAGTCGAGGTCATCACCCATGTCGAGCAACTGCGGCTGAGCCTCTAACACTCGTCCTTCGAACGCGGCCAGAGGATTCGTTACACAAAGCCGCTGGGCTGCTTCTTCTCCATACTTACCCGCGATGGCATCGTAGGCCGCGCGCATTTGCGGCGGCCGCGAGGTCGTGTTGTGCGCGTCGGTTGCGATGAAGTGTACCCAGTTGCGCTCCAGCAGCCAGTGACAGGTCTTCTGCGCAGTCTGGCCAAAGCGTCCATGCAGCGACGCCGCCGTAATCTGCACCAGCGAACCGGTCGAGAGCCATTCACTCATGCGCTCCGGCTGCTTGGACAGGATCGGGTTTCGTTCCGGGTGAGTAATGATGGGTGTCATCCCGGAAAGCCGCAGGTCATAGAGCGTCGCGCTCGTATTGGGCGAGATGGAATAGTCGGGAAACTCAACCAGCAGATAATTCTTCTGGTTAATGGTGTACCGTTTCGTACGATGAAGCGCGTCTTCGACATTCTCATACATCAGGTGAAAGTCGCAGCCGATGCCCAGCGCCAGCGGGCCGATACCCTTGGCGAGCAGCACTTCTTCAAGCACGTTGAGCCGTTCACGGATCAGCTCCGGGTCGTAAGGAAAGCGTTCATTCGCATGCGGCGTGCAGACGATGTGCGTGATGCCGTCCTGCACCGCCATCCCTGCCATGGCCACAGACATGTCAAGTGATGCGGAGCCGTCATCGAGATCGAAGAGCAGATGATGATGTATGTCGATCATGTGCGCGAAGACTGCCTCTGTCCTGATCCGGTCATTACTTTGTCGAGGGCGCGGTGAGTGTGCTGACCATGGAAGTGAAAATAGCCAGCCCGTCCGCCGAGCCAAGCAGGGTTTCGCTTGAACGGTCAGGATGCGGCATCATGCCAAGCACGTTGCCCCCCTCGTTCACGATACCCGCAATGTTAGCCAGCGAACCATTAGGATTTGCCCCGTCTGTGATCTCGCCTTCAGGTGTAGCGTAACGAAACACGATCCGGTCATCAGCCTCTAACTGCGCAAGTGTCGAATCGTCACAGAAGTAGTTGCCTTCCATGTGGCCGATGGGAATTTTCAAGACCTCTCCTTTGGAAAGGCCGTGGGTAAAGGGCGTTTTCTCCGTTTCAACCCGCAGGTGCACCTGCTTGCAGATGTACTTGAGCCCGGCATTGCGCATCAACGCGCCGGGCAGGAGGCCGGATTCGCACAGGATCTGAAAGCCGTTGCAGATGCCGAGCACCAGGCCGCCGCCTGCGGCAAATTTCTTGACGGACTGCATTACCGGCGCAAAATGGGCGATAGCTCCAGTCCGCAGGTAGTCACCGTAGGCGAAGCCACCAGGCACCAGGATGGCATCACAATTTTCCAGCTCCTGCGACTCGTGCCACAGAAACGTAACGGGCTGCTGGGCGATCTCAGAGATAACGTGGTACGTATCGTGGTCGCAGTTCGATCCGGGAAACACAAGGACGCCGAATTTCATGTCTATAGGCTAGCAGGCACGACGGATGAACGGCCAACGAGGTTCCCGGCCAGCTTTGGTTTTTCTTGACAACGTGCTGCCCGGCGCCCGGCTCGTCGATGAAATGACGCTGGTACCATGACGAAATGGCGTTTGAGCAATCCTCCCGTAGATGCACTGCGCTGTTGCTATCGCCGCCGACCGTCGCCCTCCTGACCTGCAGGCCTGCTCAACACTGGACAGGGTATTGAGCGGCGGCGCTGGCATCGAAGTCACGGCGACTTTCAGCAGGCGTCGCGTGGCGGTTGCCTGGTTGATCCTGGCTGCCTGCGCCCTGGTGTACGTGGTGCGCGGCTACCACGATCAGCGGGTTACCCTGCAGTCAATGGATTTCAAGACCGTGTATGGGAGCGCTCGTTGCATGCTCAAGGGCTGTGATCCGTACGACTCGGAGCAGATTGCGACAGCCTATCTGCATGCGGGTGGCGTCGCGGACGACATGCGGGCCTTTCGTCCACACGAACCTGTGTATCTGCCTTCAGCCCTGGCCGTGTCCGCCCCCTTTGCGCTTCTTCCGTGGGCACCCGCCCATCTCCTGTGGCTGGCGGTAAGTACCGGCGTATTTCTGATCGGCGCAGCTGTTATCGCGAGCTTGTCTTTCCGCTATGCGCCGCTGATAAGCGCGGTTGGTATCGGTCTCCTGCTGCTGACCAGCACCATGTTGATGATGCTGGCGCAGCCGGCACAGCTGGCCATCGGCCTCTGCGCCATCGCGGTATGGTCGCTGCTTGAAGACCGCTCTAGAACAATTGGAATCCTCTGCTTCGCCACCGCGCTGACTTTTAAACCACACGTTACGGGGCTCGTGTGGTTGTATTTCGCTCTCAGCAAAGGCAGGTATCGTCGCCAGGCGTTGCGCATCCTCGTCGTTACCGTCTTGCTGTCGCTTCCCGGAGTGCTGTGGGCGAGTCTCATGCCGGCATCCCGCCACTGGCTGCATGAAATTTCAGCGAACGTCGCCGCGCTTTCCCTGCATGGCATGGTGAATGATCCGGGACCTGCGAATCCCGAGGCGACAGGATTTACGAATCTGCAAAGCATCTTCTGTCTCATGCGCGACGAACCAGGCTTTTACAACCGTGCGGCCGAGATGATGGGCATACTGTTCCTCGGCGCGTGGGGCATCGCCTTCGTGCGGATGGCCCCCTCGCGTGAGCGCGACTACCTGGGCATCGCGGCAATGACATGCATATCATTCCTGCCGATCTACCATCGCGACTATGACACTGGCCTGCTGCTGCTCGTTTTCCCCGCCTTCGCTATGCTCGTGCGCGCCGGCAGCTGGCGCCGGAACTCCGCCGCAGGTGTCACGCTCGTCGCGCTGCCGATGCTCACGCACCTCTTTCACACTTTCGTCATCCTTCACGTGCTTCCAGGACTGCAAGCGCCTCGACTATGGCAAACCATCTTCTGGCTGCGGCCAGTGGCTCTCTGGATGACAGTGCTCGCCTCTTTTTATCTTGGCTGCTTCCTGGTGCCGCCGAAGCGAAAGCCTGCCGGTGCAGCCGCGGAACTTCCGACTGCCTGAGACGTCTATCTATGAGAATGGCGCACTGTTTTCTGCTGGAAGAATCTTTCGCACCAGAGCCTCATCGAAGTTGTAAGTAACGCAAAAGGGAGGATCAACATATGGCGGCTTTCTGCACCTGCTGCGGTGAAGTCATTACGGCGAAATCGGTCACCTGCATGGCCTGCGGCGCACCTGCGCATGGCATGACAATGAAGACGACAAAGGTTTCCGCTTCCGCCGGCAACAAGGCAGCGACGGTCGAGGCTCTCCCCCTGCCCGCTCGCTTGAATGACCGGCCCGTGCCGGGCTGCTGCGTGGCATAGTTTTTTACGGCTGCGACCTGCCAAAATTCCAGGTCTCATGTTTCAGACCTGGAACGCTTCTTTATCGGCGCACAGTGCACGGCCGCGTTGACCTGGCCACCGCCTGCC
The DNA here is from genome assembly GCA_964658035.1 of uncultured Acetobacteraceae bacterium. Taxonomy (GTDB): domain Bacteria; phylum Acidobacteriota; class Terriglobia; order Terriglobales; family Acidobacteriaceae. The sequence goes on along the minus strand of CAZZXL010000176.1, from coordinate 6,564 downwards.
GCTTCCTCTCATGCAGTGCTATATTAGGATGTTGCGCGAGGGCTGGAGTGGTTGAACCGGCCCTCCATCGCTTTGCGTTTTACCGCATCTCATTCCGAAACAGCACTAGAGGTCATCATGTCCGGCCACTCAAAATGGGCGACAATCAAGCACAAAAAGGGCGCACTCGACGCCAAGCGCGGGAAGATTTTTACCCGACTGATCAAGGAAATTACCATGGCTGCCCGGCAGGGCGGGGGCGATCCTGACGGCAATCCCCGTCTGCGTTCCGCCATAGCCGCGGGCAAGGCCGAGAACATGCCGCAGGACAACATCAAGCGGGCCATTCAGCGCGGTACCGGTGAGCTGCCGGGCGCGCTGTATGAAGAAATCACCTTCGAAGGCTATGGCCCGCATGGCGTCGCGCTGATCATTGAAGTCACAACTGATAATCGGAATCGGGCGGTCAGCGAAATTCGTCATACCCTGGCTAAGAACGGCGGCAACCTCGGCGAAACCAATTCTGTGCGCTTTATGTTTACGAAGAAGGGCGTCATCTCTGTACCCAAGAGTTCCGCTGATGAAGACAAGCTGATGGGCATCGTTCTTGAAAATGGTGGCGACGACCTGAACGACGAAGGCGAGAGCTGGGAGATTCTGACTGAACCGGCTGCCTTTGAGAGTGTTCGCGAAGCGGTTGTGAAATCCGGCATTGAAACTGAAATGGCCCAGATCACCATGATCGCCTCCACCTACACCAAACTCGAGGGTGCGGCGGCCAGTTCCATGATCCGTTTGCTTGAAGCGCTCGAAGACCACGACGACGTTCAGAACGTCTATTCAAACTTCGACATGGACGCCGCACAAATGGAAGAAGTGGCCCACTAGTACTGCGCGTACGGCGAACAGCGCCTGTCGGCGCAGAGGTATCCTCCCGTTGGGCGCACAGTTCGTCGTGACCTGCCGCAAGCGGAGCCACTGAAGTAGGTGCCCCATGTCTCGACCATGAGACGTAAATTTACGGAAGCTGACCTAACTAGAGCAAATTACCTCATTGCTCCGCGACAGGGCCACTGAAAGTGATTGAGAGCCGCCTGGTCTGGCGGCTCTCCTTTTTGCTGCGAGAATTGGACAGTCGCTCGCGCTGTTTTTGAATCTGATCTGCAGGAGCATCATGTTTCGTAAGAGAACTGTTCATTTTTGTCTTCTGTTGAGCACGGCCGCTTTGTGTGTTCTTTCCTCTTCGTCACTCCTGGCTCAGGAACAGGCGTCTTCGCCGGCGTCTTCTGCGTTTGCCAGTTCGTCCAGCGGGACTTCCAATACTGCTTCTGCGACGGGACCAACTGTCCTGAAACCCGATGCCAGGAAGGTACTCGCGACTGATCCGCGGGAGTACGGGCCGTTTTTCAATGGCGGCTTCGGTACAGGTGATCGCGATACTGACACGATCCTGAGCGTCGGTCTGCATGCCGGCAAAGTCCTTACCGATCCTCATCTCTCCGGCCTGCTACGCGGCCAGTTTGAGTATGCCGCCGACATTATGCCGTGGTGGCAGGGCCGTACCCCGAAGTTCCTACGCGCTAATTGCTACGGCGTCACCGGGCATGTCGATTGCACCGCGCTGTATCCTACCGGCGGCAGTTACAACGGCGTAAGTGTGACGCCGATTATCCTGCGCTGGAATTTTGTTGGCAGCAGCACCCGGGAGACAAAGATCGTTCCGTTTGTGCAGGGCGCCGGAGGTTTGATCTGGACCAACCACAAGTTCCCTCCGGTTGGTCCCTACCAGACGCCGGGTCACCAGGGCGCGAGTGTCTTCAACTTCACGCCGCAATTTGGTATTGGCGCGCATTACTTCCTGAAGCCACACCAGTCTTTGACGGTGCAGGCGAATGCCGTGCATATTTCGAGCGCGAGCCTGGGCGATGCAAATCCAGGTGTCAACGCAAGCGTCCAGTTCACCCTCGGCTACACGTGGTGGAAGTGATGTGGCAGGCGTACCATCTGCCCATGGCTAAAAGGCAATGAGCACCGGCCAGAAGCCGAACAGCAATGCCGTGATCGAATGCGTCCCCAACTTCTCTGAGGGTGTGGATCAGCGGAAGATTCTGGCTATCATCTCGTCCATGCGGGTGGACGGTGTGCAGTTGCTGGATTGGTCCCTCGACAACGATCACAATCGTTCAGTCGTCACCATCGCCGGGTCTCCGGCAGCGGTGATCGAAGCGGCGGTTCGTGCGGCCGGCAAAGCCTCGGAACTGATTGATCTTACGCGCCAGTCGGGCGTGCATCCGCGGATCGGTGCTGCCGACGTTATTCCGTTCGTGCCGGTAAGCAATGTGTCGCTCGAACAGTGTGCAATGTTTGCCCGGCAGGCGGGTGCGGAGATCTGGCGTCGTCATGGGATCCCGATCTACTTCTACGAGTTCGCCGCAGCCCGGCCCGATCGCTTCAACCTCGAAGATGTGCGCCGCGGCCAGTTCGAGGGGCTGCGCGATGCTGCCCGCAAGGAAGTAGCACGGCGACCTGATGTTGGCGGCCCGGACCTTCACCCCACGGCGGGCGCGACTGCGGTAGGTGCGCGCAAATTTCTGATTGCCTGGAATGTGTATCTTGACAAACCGGATGTGTCGGCGGCCCGGGCTATCGCACGCGAGATCCGTGAAGCCAGCGGTGGATTGAAGGGTATCAAGGCGATGGGTGCGCTGGTGCAGGGACGGGCACAGGTTTCCATGAACATTACAGATTTTCGCGTTACCCCGGTGGCTGAAGTCTTTGCCGCCATCGAGCGGAAAGCTCTGCCCTTCAAGGTGAAGCCGGTTGAGGCCGAGTTGATTGGCCTGATTCCGGAAGCTGCCTTCGATCCAGCAAGCGCCTGGGTACAGCATCTGCATGGCTTTGATCCCGAAGCAAAAGTGCTCGAGCGTCGTCTACAGAATCCGTTACTTTGGCCGACTACACTCGTCTAACTCCTCGATGCGCTACCTTCCCACTTGCGCGGACGGCAAGGTTATGTGCATCGCGGCAAAAGGTTCTCACCCGAAAGTGAAATCTACACCTCCCGCGAACGGCGTAAGATAAAAGGGGACAGGTGCCCCTGTTGTGTAGGGCATACACGAAATAGTTCACTGAAACACATGAAGCGAGGGTTGAATTTGAAGTTATTCGATAAATCGATATCCAGTCTATTGGCTGGCGCCGCCGTAGCCTTCATCACTTTTCCGGCGATGGCTGCACAACTTGATGCCGATGCACGCGGCGTGATCCCCAAGGATGTGCAGCAGTTGGTGGCCGTCGACTATCGTGCAATGCAGAATTCCACGGCTGCCATGCAGCTGAAAAAGCAGATCATGCCTCCCGAGTTGAAGGGTCTTGAGGATGCTTTGAAGACTTCAGGCTTGAACGAAAACAATGATGTAGAGTCGCTGGCATTTGCCAACTTCCGCTATCCAAGCTCCGGCAAGATGACACGCATTATCGGCGTCGCACAGGGACAGTACGCGATCGACGACATCATGGCGAACTTCAAGAAAAAGAAGATTAAGCCATTGATGGTCCGCGACAACAAGATTTATCCGATGGGTAATTCAGGCATGCAGGTGGTTTTCCTGAGCGCAACCACGATGGTTTTTGGCCAGACCCCGGCTTTGAAAGATGCGCTGAGCGCCCGCGACGGCCTTTCGCCCAGTTTGCTGACCAATAATGAAATGCTTGACATGATGAACTCTGTCGATCACGAGCCGATATGGAGCATCCTCGACCAGGGCGGCACCCAGACCATGATGCAGGGTCTGATGGGGCAGGCATCGCAGGTCGGCGATTACGACTCTGTCAAGAAGCGCCTGCTGAGTTCGTGGTACACCATGGACTTCCAGAATGGCGTAAAGTTCAACTTGACCGTACTGACGCCTGATACGTTCTCAGCTGCCAGCATCGCATCGATCCTCAGCGCTGCAGCGCTCTATAAGAAGATGAGCGGTACTGACACGGAAAAGACTGCCA
>CAZZXL010000176.1:0-2573 GCA_964658035.1 uncultured Acetobacteraceae bacterium | reverse complement strand
TCGACTCCGATCAAGGCAAGCTGAACGTTAACTTCTCAACCTCTGACAGTCAGTTTTCCAGCCTTCTGCAGTCGCCGTTGTTCAAGTCGGTCGTTCAGTAGCGCATCTTGTGTCATTCAAGACCAAGAGGCGGGGATAGAACCCCGCCTCTCGACGTCCGCTTACTTTTCGCCGAAAAAGGCCAACCTGTATCCAGCCAGAAACACCATAGAATTAGGTGGTTTGCTCTAAGCAGCTAATGTTTATTGCTGCCGGCGAGCAGGGGCGACCAGAGCACGTCTCCTGTCGGTGTCACCGTGACCGACAAGCTACCCTCCGACCCTTCCGCCAAAGTTGGTCCGGTGGACGTATGCATCTTGCGCAAGCCATCCATGAACTGCAGCTTGACCGGGCCCGATCCCTGCACCTTGAATCGGTAGTGAAAGACCTGGCTCGTCTGCAGAATCTCTGTCCCGAAGCTCTGGCTGGGATAGTCGAGTTCCACGGTACGGATGGGCGCGCCCTGGTTGGTGATGGTGGTTTGCACGAATGCGGAGTGGCAGCCTGTAATGGTCACAGCAAACCCGATCGTCAGAAAAAAGACCGCCAGAAAAAAGGCAGTCGGCAGAAGGCTGTTGCACCTGTCGTGAACTGCATGTCGTCGACACATTTGCTGCAGGCCGTTCTTCAAATGACCGGCTTTCGCTCGAGGATGCGGGCGGTCAGCACCACCCCTACCTTGTTGTTATGCAGAGTGATGGGGAAGGCGAGGACATTCCATACCCACTCTTCGCCCCGCGTGGGCAGATTCAGCAAACCCCGGAAGGTACGATCGATGTAGGTCTCGCGACGGGTCGCAACCTCGCTCAGAATCTCGCGCCAGTTGGGTGCCAGGTCTGGCATCTCGACAAACATATTGCGGCCGGGGAACCAGTCGCGTGGACGTTCATGGAGTTTGGCGCTGGTCTCGTTGACATAGAGCCAGTTGCCCACCGCATCCATAATCTCAACCACCACATCCTCGCCGATCGCCATGTTGATCCGCGAGTAAAAGAAGTCGCGCGCATCCACCACCACCGGCTTGCCCCGGAGCTTGGCTTCAAACGAGCGCAGCGCGCCGAGCAGATCGTCCACCGAACTGTAACCCTTCAACAGGTGCATATCTTCAACACCGCCGAAGCGCCGCTCAAGAGTGGCTGACAAAATGATGATCGGCACTTCCGGATGCGTATCGCGCAGCTTCGAAGCAACTTCAGTCCCGAACTGGCCTGCGCCCAGATGGTAGTCGAGGACGGCGATATCAATGCGGTCCAGCAGCTTTTCAGCTTCAGCCACCGAGTCGGCAGTTTCGGTTAAATAGCCGTTCTTGCGCAGAATGGTTGCGCGCAAAATCAGGTTCTCGGGATGATCATCGAGCAGCAGGACACGGATCGGTGGCTCCTGCGTATCTGTAACCAAGGGATCATCTTTCTCAATCATGAACTTCCTACGATGCGGACGGTGGCGGGTAAGCTGCCACCATTGAGGATTACTAAGTTGCCAGGAACATCAATCTGCCAGGGTGCCGGCAGTCTTCAACGAACCGCCGGGCGGAACCTTTGGTTTGCGTTCAAATTGCTTGAGCAGCTCCGGCAGGCGGTTGAACAGGGAAGTCGCCTTGAGCCATTGACGATTGTCAAAGGCCGGTGAGCCGCTCAGGATACTACCGGCCGGAATGTCGCCGTGAACACCACTCTGGGCAGTGATAATGACGCCATCCCCAAGAGTACAGTGACCGGCCACGCCAACCTGTCCTGCAAGGATCGCATTCCGACCGATATTGCTGGATCCGGCCATGCCTACCTGTGCACAAAGCAGCGTCCGCTCACCAACACTTGAGCCGTGACCCACCTGGACAAGGTTGTCGATCTTAACACCGTTGCCGATCACGGTCTGGCCGACGCTGGCCCGATCGATACATGAATTTGCCTGCACCTCTACCTCATTGCCAACCACGGCCGGCCCGGATTGCGTAATCTTGCGCCAGTTGCCTGCCTGGTCTTTAGCGAAGCCAAAACCATCACAGCCGACGATCGCCCCATTCTGCAACAGAACGTCATCGCCCAGAACGCAGCCTTCGCGAACTACGGCGTGCGCATGCGCGAAAAAACGGTGGCCGATGGTGCATCCCGGATAAATAACCACATGCGGAAGAAGAGTGGTGTGGTCGCCGATCACCACATTCGCACCCACGACCGCATACGGGCCGATGTGTGCGTTTCTCCCGATCTTTGCCGTGTCGTCCACTACCGCGGTCGGATGGATGCCGGGCGCATACACAGGCGGCTGATAGAAGAGGTCGATTGCCCTGGCGAACGCCAGGTAGGGGTTCTCGATGCGCAGCGTGGCGGCCCCGATTGCCTGGAAGTCCGGCGCGACGAGGACGGCAGATGCCCGTGTAGTTTTGGCGTAGCTGGTGTACTTGGGATTGGCGACGAAAGCGAGCTGGCCTGCGGCCGCATGCTCAATGCCGGCAACACCGTGAATGTCGAGTTCGGGGTCGCCTTCAAGGCGCGCACCCAGGGCTTCCGCCACCTGCCGCAGCTTCATAGTAG
>CAZZXL010000175.1:0-10260 GCA_964658035.1 uncultured Acetobacteraceae bacterium | reverse complement strand
GGAGATCCGCGAAAGTTGGAGATCATGGTTGCTCAGCGCCTGGCTCGGTTTGTTTCGAGTTCGCTTGACCGACCCACGGATGCCTTGAATGAAACGCTCGGGGCCAATTCAATCGTGCCTATTCCGTCATTTTGCTTCGTAAGCGTTACCGTGTCGAGACCGCTCAATACCCCGCCGTAATTCTAAGAACTTAGCGGGTTCTTAAAGACCACCACTCGTTTGCCATCAGGCTGAAGTTGAAGAGTGACCTGATGATTGCTTTGAGCGAAGGCACGTAAACGGAACTCCGAGATACCTTTTTTAAGGCGAATGTAGTAGAGGCCTCTCGCCGTAAGCGACTACACCAAAACCAGACGTACTTTGCGGCCGATGGCTGCTGCGGCGCGGTGAACTGTGTCGAGTTGGACCTTGTCATTTTCCGGATCCAGCAACCTGTCGAGGTGAGCACGGCTTGTTCCCATGCGGCGGGCCATCTCCGTCTTGGTGATGCCTTGCTGTTGCATTGCCTGCTCTACCTGCCAGGCGAGCACGCGTTTGACCGCGTGGTTGGTTGCGTCTTCGAACAGGCCTTCTTCTTTCAGAAAATCATCAAGCGTAGAACCGATATGTGGATTTGCGCTCAAAGCTTCAACTCCTTCTGACGCGTGACTGCAATGTGTAGCTCTGACGGTGGTGTTTTCTGTGTCTTCTTGATAAAGCCATGCAGCAGGATCATCTGACCGTCGGCTGCGCAGAAAAGTATGCGCGCTATTCGGTTGCTGGTGAGATTGCTCCGCACTTCCCACAACCTTCCGCCGAGCGGGCGACATACTGGCAACCCAAGAGGCCAGCCCATTTCGATCAGCCGCAAGGACCGGCCAAGGGTTTGTCGGTCGGCGATAGGCAAGTCCTTCAGCCATTCGCGAACTGACTCTACACCAGAGAGCGCACGATAGAAGACGACCGAAAGGTGCTTGTCATCGTTCACGTTTGACCATCACACAATGGACCCAGTGTACCTTTTAAGGTGCGGAATGTCCAAACTTTTGTTGCTGTTGAGGACTCAAGGGTCGGCGGTTCGATGGGTGAGACGTAGGTCTCTCCACTTCGCTGCGGTCGAGATGACAAAGGGAGGGGCGGGTCTGTCTCTAACTACGGCACGACGTCCGTAGCAGTCGTGTAGCTCACCTGGTGGATAGCCATCCACGTGGCGGCATACGCATTTAAGGCATTGCTCGAAGTCGACCGGTAATCGCGCAGGGCGTCAAGGTAGTCGACCAGCGCCAGGCCGCCATGTTCATAGCTGAACTGGGCGATATCAAGAACGTCCTTCGCCTCGGCCAGGTAATGCCCGTTATAACGGTCGGAAAGCGCTTTGCTGGTGGTGTAGCCGATCCACGCCTGGTCAACGTCGGAGTACACCTGGTTATGCGCAGCGGTGACGGAGAGCCGGCTTTGGGCCGCGGTAAATTCGCTGCTCTTCTTGTTGCCCTGGTTACGATCAAAGATGCGCAGGGGAATGTTGACATTGAAACCTGCAGAACTCTCTCCACCGGTATAGTCGTATTCGCCTTCCAGCGTCGGGTCAGCCGTGCCGTTGGAATAGGCCAGCTTGACGTTGGCGTCGGCCAGGTTCACCCCGAATTTTGCGGCCTGCAGATCGGGTCGCGTGTCGAGAGCTTTCTGTTCCAGGTCCATCATGGTGCCCTGGATGGCAGGCGGTATGATATTGCCTGCAACATCAAAGCCTTCGCGCGGTCGCTCATAGCCGATCAGCGTCTGCAACTGATCGGCAGCCTGCGCCAGGTTCTGGACGGAATTTTGCAGGTCGGATTCGTACTGGGCAAGTTGCAGGTCAAGGCGCTCGTAATCAAGTTTGGCAAGGTCACCGGCCTTGTAGCGGTCGTTCGAGATCTCGAGTTCGTGCCGATAATCCTTCAGGTTGTCGTCGGCCAGTTTTTTCGCAGCCTTGGCGAGCACGTAGTTGGTAAAGGCCTGGCGGACGTTGAGGACGATGCCACGTTCCTGGTCATGATACTGAGCGTCTGTTTGCGCTGTTTGCGCCTTGGCAGAGTCAATACGCCAGCGCCGCTTCTGACCGCGTTCAAAGGTCCGCGAGAGCTGGAACGCGTATGTGTAAGGATTGTTGGACGTGGTGGGAAGGGTCACATCGCTGGCGGCTACGCCGAAATCCGGATTGAGGCGGACGGCTGCCTGTTCTTCGAGTGCTTTTACCGAGTAAAGATTCTGCCGGGAGGCGAGCAGCGTCGGGTTTTGCTGTTTGGCCAGCGCCACGGCTTCCTCCATCGTCAACGGTGGGGAAGCGATCACCGCGGTGCCCTGGGCATGTGCGACTGGAAGCCCCGCAGGGACGGATAGGCATGCGAGCGCGAACAAGGTTGTGCGTGCGGCGCTGTTTCTTCTAAAGGCGCTTTCCGGCCAGAGCTTTTGCAGAATCATTCTCTCCAAGGATGACAGGTCCATCATAAATATTCAGTAAGTAGCGGCCCTGGTTGGTGGATTGGGCTTCGCCCTTCTCATGACGGATGGTGCGGGTGGTTGGACGCCTGTGGCATGCGGGGGCCCGGCTCTCAGCAGCGAGAGTCAGCGACTCCTCGCTTTGCGGCCAGCCGCGAGGCCCGATCTTCGTTAGGTGGAATGCGGAGATCGGTGACGGTTGGCATTCTCGCCAGGAAAAAGCCCGCTTCAAGCCGCAAGAAACACTCCAGCAACAGGAAACCTGCTCTAATGAGCGCCCGCAGGGCCGTGGCCGGGTTTCACCTTACCGAAGGTCCACACGAGCAGCACGCAGAAGAAGCCGAGTAGCGCCGTCCACCGGAAAACATCGACAAAGGCCCATAACAAGGCCTGGCTGCCGAGCTGCTGGTAGATCTGGCCCTGGGCGGCAGCGGCAGCATTGGCGGTGCTGGTGTGGTGGCCCAGGTAGCGCTGCAAAGCGTGCAGGCGCTGTTGAAAGTAATAGCCGCCCGCTGGTACATAGTTGAGAATCTGGTTCTGGTGATAATCGGAACGGCGGGTAAGTTCCGTCTGCGCCAGTGAAATGCCGATGGAACCGCCAATATTGCGTACCAGGTTGAAGATGCCGCTGGCGTTCCCGATCTGCTGATTGGAAAGCGTGCCATAAGCCTGGGTAGTGATCGGCACAAAGACAAAGCTGAGAGCAAAGCCGGAACAGATAATCGGCCAGATCAGCGTGCTGGGACTGATATTCAGGTCAATATTCGAGAAGAACAGCGAGCAGATAGCAAAGCCCGCGAAGCCAAGCGACAACAAGATGCGGGGATCGATCTTGTTGCCCAGGTAGGCGATCACAGGCATGCCGATAATCGAGCCGATGCCGCGCGGGCCCACGACCAGGCCGGCTGCGAAGGCAGTGTAGCCCAGCAGTTCCTGGTAAAAGAGCGGCAGGATCGTAATCGTCGAATACAGCGCGCAGCCAAGCATGAAAATAAGGCCGCACCCGACCGCAAAATTGCGGTTCTTCAGCACGCGGAGATTGACCAGGGGATACTTGGTCGTGAACGCCCGATAGAGGAACGCCGCTAGCCCGGTGACCAGGAAAAAGGCGACCCAGCGCAGCCAGACGGCGCCCATCCAGTCGTCTTCCTGCCCTTTATCCAGCAGCACCTGCAGGCAGCCGGTCCAGACGGCGAGCAGGCCGAAACCGATGCCGTCGAAGGGGCTGACCTTGGCATTCTTGATGTACGGCGGGTCATGGACAAAGCGGTTGATCATGAACATGGCCAGAATGCCGATGGGGATATTGATGTAAAAGGCATATCGCCAGCTGTAGCTGTCCGTCAGCCAGCCGCCCAGGGTCGGCCCGAGAACGGGAGCGACGACAATGCCGAAGGCGAAGAAGGCCATGGCGGCCCCGCGCTTGGCCGGGGGGAAACTTTCAAGCAGGATGGATTGCGAAAGCGGCTGGAGCGCGCCCCCGCCTGCGCCTTGAATAACACGGGCAATCAGCATAAAGGCAAGCGAGGGCGCGGCTCCGCAAAAAAAAGACGAGACGGTAAAGATGCCGACACAGGTCACCAGGAAGCGTTTGCGGCCGAACTTGAGCGCACACCAGTTGGAGGTCGGCAGAATCACGGCATTCGCCACCAGGTAGCTGGTAAGGACCCACGTGGCCTGGTCATTCGACGCTGAAAGGCTGCCCGCAATGTAAGGCAGCGCCACGGACGCAATCGCCGTGTCCAGCACCTCCATAAAGGTGGCGAGCATCACGGAGACAGCGATGATCCAGGGATTGACGCCCGCATTCTGGGCGTTCTGCGGGCCGGAGCTTTCTGGCATGACTTTAAAGAGTCTTATCTTTCTAGAATGTATGGACTTGAGATGCGCTCAGCGTCGCGTTAGCTTCACGCGAAGACCTTCGGCTGCGTCGAGAACGGCGCCGCCACGCTCAGCGTGAAAACACTTCCGATCGGCAGCGATAGTGCAAACCGCGGCATACGCAGGTGACGCGAACTGCAGCGCCAAGTTGTCGGCGATCGAAGTGGTGGTGAAGTAGCGGAAAGCGGGTAGCGAATGGGCAAAAAAGCGACTAGCGATAGCAGGTAGTGAAAGAGCGGGTAGCGGAGGCGGACAGAGTAGGTAATCGTTGGCTGGAGTTCTAGGCGGCCAGCGCGATCGCTAATCGCCTTCCGCTAGCGGCACTTCTTGACCGCTGCCCGCTACTGGACGATCGTTCCGGTGGCAGTCGTCGCAACCTGGAGGGTGCCCAGTCCGGCTATCGACAGGCCCGTGACATAGGCCAAGGAAACCTTGATGGTGATCCTGCTGCCGACGGTGTTGTCCGGACTCCATGTAGAAGTAACGGTAACGGTGCTGGCCGGAATGGTCGTCAGGTAAGCGGAAACGATGGTCGCCAGGTCACTCGCCGCACAGGGTTTGAGGCTGGCGGCGCCGTGGAACTGGGCGTAGCGAATGGCTGCACGACTGGCATACGTGGCACTGCTGTAGCTCGAGAGAAAAAGGCACAGCAGGATTACCCCAAACGTGAACAGGAGCGCAATGGGCAGTACCAAAGCGATCTCGATGAGAGTCCCGCCGTGCTCGTCCTGTTGAAAACGGCGGGTGGCCTGCCGAAGCCTACGGAGGTCCTGCTGACAACGAGAGGCGTCCGACGGCGTGCTGTTGATGAAGTGGATAGCACTCCGCATGCACAACTACCGGGTGCCGGGGCTTACCCGCATGCTTGAAGCAGCAGAGAGCGAAATGCCGGCGGGTATACCCGTCACCTTGAACAGGAGCGGGACAAAGGCCGCGGTGTTCACCCTGGCATATACCGCCGGGCTGTAGCCGGAGGCGCACGTCGTCGCACATGCGGTCCCCGCGAGCTCCGGCGGACAGGTGCAATAGGTGACGGCAGTAGCGGAAAAACCTGGAACGCCGACAGCCGTACTCTGCGCTGCCGCCACCATGCCGGCAACGTTTGTAGCATTGCCCATGGCCTCGGCGTAGCGCGTGCCATTCGTCGCCGCATCCGCGACCACCATGGATTGCTGCAGAATCAAGGTGTAATCCATGGCAGCAAGAAAGATGAACACGATCAGCGGCATCATGATCGCAAATTCAATCAGGGCGCTCCCGCGATCGTCGCGCATACGGGTTACCCATCCGGACAGCCGGCCTGCGCCATGGTTAGAAAGCTTACTTCGCAACTGCTCGCCACACACTTGCCTGGTTTGACCGTTGCCGGGCTGAATCATGGTTTAGTTATCGGCGCGATGAGGAGACGCATGAACGAGCACGCACTCATGGTTTAGCTGCCACCGCCGATACCCTCAACGGGAGCTTCACGTCATCCGGCAAAGCCGCGTGTCTGCCCATGAAGGAGATTCCGGTATGCGCGAAAACAGGATGCTACGGTCCCTCGGCGGGCGCAGCTTCCGGTTGCCATGATTCTCTACATGGTGGGCCTGGTCTCTGTGCTGCTCTGCTTCTGCGGCTTGATGCACGACGTCGGCTATTTCGAAGTAGTGAAGCTGCGCATGCAGGCGGCGGCCGATGCGGCGGCAATCGGCGCCGTCTATGCCGGCGAAAACGGTAGCACTTTCAAGGCAGGCGGTCTGGCGGATGCTACGCTCAACGGCTACACCACCGGCGTCAATCATGTGACGGTCAGGATTGCCAGTCCGCCGACTACGGGCGCCTATGCCGGCATGACTCAGGCTGTGCAGGCTACGATTACCCGCAAAGTGAGCGCGATCTTCTTTCCAAAATCGTTCACACTTATGGCACAGGCTACCGCCATGGCTGAACAGACGCCATGCATGTACCTGCTGTCGCAGTATTCAACTGCCGTCTCGCTGAACGCCATCAACCAGACGATCACCGGCAACTGCCCCGTGTACATGGGCAACTCGTATGACTTCAACGGCGGCAGCAGTGACACCGGCGACCAGTTTTATGTAGCCAGTCCAGCAACAAACAGCTCCGGTAGCGTGGTCCCGGCGCCCTACTTCGGCGCCCCGACGATGGCGGACCCGCTGGCCTATGTCCCTTCTCCTCCGGTCGGCGGATGCACCTATGTGAATCTGTCCGTGACCCACGCGAGCACGCTCTTTCCCGGGACCTACTGTGGCGGACTGAGCGTCCAGACCAGCGCTCGAGTCGTCATGAATGCCGGCGTATATGCCATCCAGGGAAACTTGAATATCAACGGCCCTACGTTGGTCGGGACCGGCATCACCCTCTACATGACATCCGGCAATGGGTATGCCGCCGGTACGACCGCCACCATCACCAATATCAACGGGAAGCTTTCCGCTCCGGACACGGGCACCTGGCAGGGCATCCTTTATTTTGCCGATAGAAGCCTTCCTTCTGGTAAACAGCCCCTCTCTTTGGCGAACTGGAATCCTACTTCGACCACCGACGGCATTTTCTATCTTCTCGGCCAGCAGATGCAGATTTCGAATCTCCCGCTTAAGCCGCTTGCTTATCTGGGCATCGTGGCGGACAACATGTCCGTCCATAACACCGGCTTCACGCTCGCCGCCAATTACACTTCGCTCGCAGGCGGCAATCCTTTCCGTCCCTTTAGCGGGGGCGCCGGCCTGGTGGAATAACTCGCCCGCTTCCAGCCCAAACCTGGCTTCTACTCCTCAGTTGCACCTTTATCTATCAGTTAAATACCAATTATCGTCAAATGCCCCTTTTGCATCCTTCGACTAAAAGCCGCATCAGATATGTTGACAACAAGTCACTCAAGTGTAATGCTTGACAGATAGCAGGCAGCTTTAGCGGGAGCGCAATACATTATGGCAAAGATTATCGGAATTGACTTAGGAACCACCAACTCGGTGGTGGCAGTGATGGAAGGCGGCGAGCCGAAGGTCATTGCAAATGAAGAAGGCGGGCGCACCACCCCGTCGATCGTTGCCTTCACCAAGAGCGGTGAGCGGCTGGTCGGCCAGGTAGCGAAGCGTCAGGCTATCACCAACCCGGAAAACACAATCTACTCGATCAAGCGCTTCATGGGCCGTCGTTCGAATGAAGTCAACGACGAAATGAAGATGGTGCCCTACAAGGTCAAGCCGCAGAGCGACCACATTGTGGTCGAGGCCCAGGGCAAGGACTACACCGCCCCCGAAGTCTCGGCGATGATCCTGCAGAAGCTTAAAAAGGCTGCAGAAGATTATCTTGGTACCACGGTGACAGAAGCTGTCATCACCGTCCCCGCCTACTTCAACGATGCCCAGCGCCAGGCGACCAAGGATGCAGGCAAGATCGCCGGCCTCGACGTCAAGCGCATCGTCAACGAGCCGACGGCTGCTGCCCTGGCTTACGGACTGGACAAGAAGAAGGACGAGACCATTGCCGTCTATGATTTCGGCGGCGGTACCTTCGATGTATCGATCCTTGAAGTCGGTGAAGGTGTAATCGAAGTAAAGTCGACCAATGGCGACACGCACCTGGGCGGCGACAACATCGACCAGCGCATCGTCGAGTGGCTGATTGACGAGTTCAAGAAGGATGAAGGGCTGGATCTTCGCGCCAAGGGCAATGAGATGGCCCTGCAACGCCTGAAGGACGCTGCGGAGAAGGCCAAGATCGAGCTTTCCACGACTCTTGAAACTGAGATCAACCTGCCCTTCGTAACCGCCGACGCAACCGGTCCGAAGCACCTGGTCAAAAAGCTGACCCGGGGCAAGCTGGAGCAGCTGGTTGATGACCTCCTGCAGCGCTCGATCGAGCCCTGCAAGAAGGCCCTTGCGGATGCCGGCATCGATGCCAGCAAGATCGACGAAGTGGTCCTGGTTGGCGGCCAGACCCGTATGCCGCGGATCCAGGAACTGGTCAAGCAGTTGTTCAACCGTGAGCCGCATCGTGGGGTAAACCCCGATGAGGTGGTAGCGATTGGCGCAGCCATCCAGGCCGGCGTACTTGCCGGTGAAGTGAAGGACCTGCTGTTGCTCGACGTCACTCCTTTGACGCTCTCGATTGAGACCCTTGGCGGCGTCGCAACTTCGATGATCCCGCGCAATACGACCATTCCGACCAAGAAGACGGAAACCTTCTCGACGGCTGCCGATTCGCAGACTGAAGTCGAGGTACATGTGCTTCAGGGTGAGCGGCCGATGGCAGCGCAGAATCGGACGCTGGGCAAGTTCAAGCTGAGTGGCATTCCGATGGCGCCGCGCGGTGTACCGCAGATCGAAGTCACGTTCGATATCGATGCTAATGGCATCCTGAACGTGACGGCGAAGGATAACGCGACCAACAAAGACCAGAAGATCACCATTACGTCGTCTTCAGGTCTGAGCAAGGAAGAAGTCGACCGGATGGCCAAGGAAGCCGACGCACATGCTTCGGAAGACAAGGCCAAGCGGGATGAAATCGAGGCCCGCAATGCCCTCGACAACATGACCTACAACGTTGAAAAGATGCTCAAGGAAAGCGGTGACAAGGTTTCCGGCAGCGATCGGACGGACGTTGAAACAGCTTTGGCTGCCTCAAAGAAGACGCTCGAAGGCACGCCGACGCCGGCAGAGCTGAATGCCTCCCGCGAGAAGCTGACGGCAGCCTCCCATAAGCTGGCGGAAGCGATGTACAAGGCGGGTTCTTCCACTGGTGCTCCAACTGATGGCTCCGCAGCTGCGGCAGGGACAACTGCAGAAACAGATGCGAAGAAGGACGAAGGCGTCATTGATGCCGAGTATGTCGATGTCGACGAAAAGAAGTAAGTACGCGGGGTGAGTAAGTGAAGGGCGCCCGCACATTGGGGCGCCCTTCGTGTATCCAATGGATACCAGCAACACGGGCCCAGCATCGAAACTGCCGGAACCGGGTCTAACAGAACAGATGAGTAGTCGGGGAGATGCGATGGAAAAGGAAACGGTCTGGTTGGCAGAGCAGTTACGGGCGGGGCAGATTTTGAATAAGGTCACGTTTGAAACAAAGGAAGCAGCAGAGCAGTTCACCCGCAAGATGGGCCACCTGGAGCCGGACATTTTCTGGAAGATTGAAGCCATCCCCATGAAACTGGTCTGGAACTAGGTTTGCCATCTGGGCAGACGCGCTGCGCGCATACGCATGCGCGTCTGACCGCAGGGGCATCTGCTTGAGTGCGGGCGCTTTGCGCTGGTCTACTCAGGTGGAAAGGGCCTCCGGCGTTTTGACCAGTGGGCAGAAAGGGAGTCGGTTGTGCCTGAGGGGAATGAGGTTCATCGGTTCGCTGAGCGGCAGGCCGGGGTTTTTGCCGGTAAGACCGTGCATATGGATTCTCCCAACGGTCGTTTTACCGATGCGGCCATGCTCGACGGGCGGAAGCTGAAGCGGATCGACGCGGTCGGGAAGCACCTTGGTTACGTCTTCGGGAAAGACCTCACGCTGCACGTGCACATGGGACGTTTCGGCGACTTTACCGGGGGCAGCCTGCCGCTGCCGGCGGTCAAGGGTGTGCTCCGCTTCCGCATGTGGACGGCGAAGGAGTTTCTGGAGCTGCGCGGAGCGACCGATGTCTCTGTGTACAGCGATGAAAAGTGGCAGGCGCTGCTTGATCGACTGGGGCCGGACCCGTTACGGAAGGGCGATGATCCAGACCGGGCATACGCCCTGATCCTGGAGCGAAAGACTCCGATCGGCGCGCTGCTGATGGACCAGTCGGTCATCGCAGGAATTGGCAACATTTACCGTGCGGAACTGCTGTACCGCGCCAGGATAAACCCGCACCGGCCGGGGAACCAGGTCGATGGCAGGGAACTGCAGGCGATGTGGAAAGATGCCGTTGCGCTGATGCCGGATGGC
>CAZZXL010000174.1:0-10283 GCA_964658035.1 uncultured Acetobacteraceae bacterium | reverse complement strand
CTTTCCACCGGCAGATCTCTCGTGAAAAGAACGACTTGGTAGACACTTTGGTGATGCGTCAGCGCCTACTCCAGAGCAAGCCGAGCCCCGTTGGCTCAAGTCGCCGAGTGGCTATCCAATTCGGCTTCTGCGCAGGTCGGGGTCACTACACCAAACGTTAAAGATGAATGCTAAGGGTCTGTTGCGTAAGCCGTCGCCAATGAAGCAGCATGCGCAATAGCTTTTTCCAACACGAAATGCTGGGATTTAGATTCAGGCGCGTTAGCTGGCACAAACCTTCCTTTGTGATGACGGGCCAGGCCACCCGGATTACTTCCCATAATGCAACTTAGCGAGACTAAGCTCAGATCGGCGCAGACACGTGGGACAGTCGTCACCGAGGCCCACTGAACCAAGGATGATCAAGGACATTCTGCATCCGGTCCTTGCGCGAGGTAGAGTTTCACAGCATCGTCAACGCCTGAATCCTTGATGCCTGTGTCGAGCGCATTAGACTCCCATGAGAGCAGTGCGACTACCGACACTCGATGGTCGGCGAGAAAGCGAAGCAGGTCGAGGCTGAATCTGCGTAACTCAGGCCGACTGCCATGCCAGTTCACGCCTGGGTTGAATTCCGCCAACGCCCAGCCTCGACCCTGGGCTTTGGCGCTGAATTGAGTGACGAGTTCCCTTAACTCTGAGTCTCGCCCTGCGTAGACATTTGCCGTCATTCCTGGACTCGCGCCCTTAACGAACGAAGTCGCCTGCGGCGAGGCAAAGTCTTGTCTCTGAAAGGGTTCGATCAGCTTCTCGTCAAGAGTTCCGAGCTGGTGCGTAAAGATGGGGGTGGAGGGGAAAAATGCTCGAATGGCAGAGGCCGTATCCGCGACAAACTGCCGGTGCGCTGTCGACCGAAAATCGAACCATTGGCGCTCCTCCGCAGTTTTGTAGGTGAACTGTCGACCTCGGAAGAATCCGTCGCAATCGGTAATCCTGTTTTTTCCTGCAAAACGGCTTCGTCATTGCTGTTTCATAACCGATAGGTAGCGCGTCGCCTGAGGTTTGACGACGAAACGAGAAATCAGAGACCTCGCTATCGGTCGTGAATGCCTCTATGGTACCCGGATACGTTTGATCGATCTTTCGCCACTCAGCAAGGGCTAAAGCCAACACCTTCAACCGCGCGCGTCGATATGGGGTTGCGTACGGGGACAGTGTGAAATCCAGCGCATCCTGTCCGTTACGGTCGTAAGGACCGACCCCGAGAAATGGCTCAATCTCTTTCTTTTTCAGAGAACCTTTGATCTGAATTGACGCGTTTACTTGACCGTCTTTGTACCGAGCGAGAAAACGGCCGCCCTGGGCGGTCTTCCAATACGAGTTGAAGGGACCGCCAGGCGAGAACCAGGGGCCGCCGTTAAAGCCCACGAGAACTGGCAATCCCATCTGGTGCGCTACACGCACCTCAGCTTCGTAAAACTTGATTCGACCCTGATCGACCGCAAAACTTCCTGGCCCCTTTACCAGTCACGAACGTGAGATAGGGGTAATTCAGTGCTACCCCTACCGAACCATAGCTGGAACGCTGTCCAAGATGCTCGACGATCTCTTGAAACTGCGCGTGGACTGCGTCATCCCCCACTCTTGCGCCGGAGAAGCCTGGCGGAAAGATGAAGAAGGAGATTGGCCGATTGCTGCTCTGCTCGGGAGCTTGCGCTTTCGAGAGTGCGCCAGAGATTCCGAATAAAGACACGACCAAACCGACCAGTGCAACTCGCGGAACCCTAGCTAGCATGAGCCTCACCCTTACACCTCCTGTCCGTAATGACGGCTGAGCGATGAAAACGCTAAAACAATCTGCTCACGCCCGATTGGTAACGACAAACGCCGTTGTCGTCAGCTGCGGGCTCTACGCTCCCAAAAACCTTCGTTTGCGCAAGCCTTCGAGTGCTGCCTTTCGGTTCCCACCGCGCAACCAGACTTCGCTCATACGCTTGCCGTTACCTATGCTTTATCGTCTTCCAACGACAAGACGAAGCGATCCTTCGAGAAAAGGCAGGTGGCGGAGCATGCCGTGCTTTTCGTCCCAGACACCTGCTTTTAGGTCATCCTCAAGCTTGTCTACGAAGCGTGCTTCAGCCGATGGATCTACAAAGCTCCAGGCAGAATTTGCGCGCCTTGCTCCAGCATCGAGAAAGCGTTCCGGACGGCCATAATAGGCTTCGCTGAAGCCGTCCGTGCAGTTCAACGGAATAGGCACAGGCAGTACCGACACGTGTGGACCCAGTTGTTTGCCAATCCGATCCATGGAAGGATAGCGGCGCGCTTCTACATCGATCATTTCCGGCGCATACTCGTACAGCCAAGTATCGCGAAGAGCGGCGGCGTCGCAAGTGAGAATCAGCACCGGTCCCTTCGTAACCCGCCGCATCTCTGCAAGTCCTCCATCGAGGTCCGTCCACTGATGGACCGAGAAGGTTGCCATGCTGGCGTCGAAAGAACCTCGCTCAAAAGGCAGCGACTCCGCCCTTGCATCGATTGCCTCGCTAAGATAGGCGGGCCTCTGCTTGCGCATGGAAGCGGACGGCTCGACGGCTGTCACCCGATGCATCAGTGGTTCATAAGAACCCGCACCCGCGCCAACATTGAGAACGGTATCGGCGTCAGCAAGCTCTTGCTCGAGGAATGACGCGATAGCGGGGTCCGGCCGACGATACGCCGTGTACCCTTGTCCGATTTCCCCGTAATTTGCATCTCCGGCGCTTCCGTCATCGTGCCTGTGCACCAGCAACAACCTCACGAGTAATGTCTGCCCATTTTACGAAGCTGATAGGGGCTTCGTAAACGCATTCACGGCCAGTTCGGCCGCGCTTAGCCTTGCGCCGCCCTAGGTGGCCAGCATCTCGGAATGGGGCTGCGGGGCCGTGGCGGCGATGGCAGCACTGTAAATCTCTTCAATCCTGTCGATCTTCCGGATCCAGCTGAAATGCTCCTGGACCCGCGCCTGACCGGCCGCGCCCATCCGGTCCGCCAGCTCCGGCTGCGTGGCGAACAGTTCCATCGCAGCGGCAAAGCTGTCGATCATGCCGGTAGTGCTTTCAGGGGCCACCAGGATGCCGCAGCTTTCGTCCAGGTATTCGACCGGGCCGCCCCAGCCGGTCGCAATGACCGGCCGTGCGGAAGCCATCGCTTCGAGCACGACCGCACCGCCGCATTCGTAAACGCTCGGAAGAATCAGTCCGGCTGACTGCGCCAGCAGGCGGGCACATTGATCGTGAGGCCGCCAGCCGAGGAAGGAAACCCGGTGCTCGATCTTCAGATCGCGGCTCAGTTGCTCCCACGCCTCGCGCATCTCTCCGTCTCCCACTACCAGCAGCGAGGCTTGCTCGACCCGGGCAAGCGCCTGCAGAGCGATATCAACCCGCTTCCAATCGATCAATCGTCCAATGAACAGGAACTGGCCGGCAACCCGCTGCAGGGGATCGGGATCGGCTTCCGGCAGCCATGTATCCAGGTCAACAGCATTTTCAACCAGTTCGATCACCCGACCTTCCAGGCCGATCGGCAGGGAAGCGCGGGTCCGGGCATTCGCAACCAGGATCATCGCCGCCTTCGCTTTGCCCGGCAGCAACCGGTTGACCGTGTTGGCCAGACTGCGGCCGATCGCAACCGCCACGTGACTCAGGGTCGATTCCTGTCCGCGAAAAGCCGCCGGGTAATCCATGCCGCCGTTCAGCGGGCCAATCACCACCGGGGCCCCCAGGTTGAACATCATCGAAGGCATGCGCGGCGAAACCGGCGTCGGCTGGTGGATGACGTCAATGCCTTCCCGCCAGACCAGTTTGCGGATAATGCGGCGTTGATGAAACTGTGTCAGCAGCAGGCTCATCAGGCCAACCGACGATTCTGCGATCCGCCGCGGCAGAATTGTCATAATTTGAGAAATGAGCCGATGCACCCAGAGGTCCGGTGTGTACAGAATGCGGTGGCGATATTCAGGCAGCGACGACTCGAGCTCTGGCCGCGTACGGTCATGGACGACCAGCCACGCATCCACACCCCGGCTGCGCAGCATCCGGAAATAATGGTATGGCAGGATAGCCTCGCCACCAAAGCGTACAGACGCGCTGTCGGCGACGATACAGACTTTCAAGGCAGAGAGCCGTCCACGCGTCGCTTTGTACGGCAGGTCGCGCGTCACGTAAGCAGAGGCCTCATCCTCGCCAACTAGTCCCGTTGACGCGACCAGGCCGTTGTCCATCGGCGGCGGTTTGACCCTCTCCGTGGACTTCTCAGCGAGTTGTTCTGATGTCTTCAATCCATGCTTTCCCGGCATTGTCATCGCCCAAGGGAGTGCGTCAGCGGGTACTGCAGAAGCTGCCGGCAAAAAGTTGCTGGGCATCATGCTGTGCGAAAAAGACTGTAATACCCCAGCCCCCTGAGTACTCTTTTCAACGATTGCTCGCGATCGTAGTGGGAGGGCGTTAGTTCCACATATGGGATGGAGGGCGTCGGCTCCAGGTGGGAAACGTGCGTCGCGAAGGCCCCGGAATCTGCCCCATCAGGGATCCACCACTTCGCTTCTCCACCCCCGTGGAAACACTTCATTTTCTGCCACGGTTCTGACTTCAGAATCTTCGATCCGCGAACGTTCAACAGACGCATGACCCGCTTCGGCTGGGTACGGTGCCAGCAGTGCCAGGCTCCCGGATCGAGATGGCCCCCGCCCATGCGCATGGCCAGCGCTGCCCACACGATGGCCTCGATATGCATCACCCGCGGCAGCGTCGCGCCGCCCAGCATGCCGATGAACCAGTCCAGCCATTCCATATCGGACGGCCCCCGCCACTGCGCAACCCCTATGTCAACATGGTTTGCCAGCGGTACCCTGGCCTTCATCGCGGCCTTCACCACATCGTGCGGCAGCAGGCAGTTCGGCTTCTGCCACATCAACAGCAGCCCCGTCTCCGGTGTCGCCTCGAACGTGAACTGGTTAGGGAAGTAAAGGTCGGGATCCAGCAGCACCATTTCTGCTCCGGCGTCAGCGATCAGTAGTGGATCAGTAATCTTTCGCCAGCATGGATGGCCGCGGCGGAAAGCCCGCAGGTTCGGTAGATGCGCAAACCGCTCCGCCTCACGGTCTTCGAGGTCAGAAGCCGCATAGACACTCCACTGCCGCTCAGCCGGATCAATGGCCGCCGGCAGTGCCTCCATAAAATGTGTCAAGGCTTCCCGGTCTTCGGCAGTGTCGGTAATCAAGTGAAGATACAACGCTTCAACCGAGTGCCGCCAGAGGCTCTCGAGGGCGAACTTCGCATAAGGGAGCGAAGCAGGAGATAGCACCAGGAACAATGACCGTATTGGCTTCATAGCGACGGATCGGCCCCAAGCCGGCTTGCAAAGTTAGACCATTCAAATGTTTCAACGGTAAGAGAAGCGTCATGCGGCGTCCGCTCATATGCCAGCGCGCCTGCATATCCGCCGCCGGGTTCAAGAGGGTGAAGCCGCCAGCTTTGGCATAGGGTGTCGTCCCAGCCGCACTCCAGCAGCCTCGCCGGCGCTCCCGGCAGAACACTGACAGAGAACTGGCCGAGTTCCCGGGTCAGGCCATCGCCCAGACCCTTCAACAGGGCCTCCTTCCTCGTCCAGCACGCGAAAAAAGCTGCCGCCTGCGCTGAAGAAGGGAGAGAGGTCAATTGCCGGTACTCATTTTCTGAAAAAAATTGACGCGCTGTTTGTAATAGATCGGCAGTAGCCTTGGATTTTTCAACATCGACGCCGATCCGGCGATACCGCGAGAGAACTACGACGGCCAGACCATCGGTGTGTGAAAGATTAAACGTGAGCCCGTGAGCGTGAACGTCAGCGAGTTCAGGCTTGCCCGCTGGACCGTAGTTAAAGCTGAGCCATGCCGGGCGCCGGTCAAGATAGTGCGCAAGCACCATCCGCAGACGTCCTCGATTTGCAACAAAAGCAGCCCGATGGCCAGGGAAGTGAAACGCCGCCGCCCGCGCCAGTTCATCTGCGGAGAGAACTGCCCGGAAGGACGCCAGCGCTTCCGGATCACCCAGAACTCCCGGATCAGCCGGAGCTTCCGGATCAGTAATAGCCGGATGCGTGACTGCAGGCAGATACCAGGCGTGGACAGCATCGTCGAGCAAACCGAGACTCGAACGGCCGCCACAGGCTTCCTTCGCACCGGCGTGCCCGGAGGAAACGAGAGGCACTCGATCAAGCACTGGTGCAATCGACATGCAGCACCCCCAGCTCCGGATTCTTACCTGGCAACTCGTCTCCCGTACCCGCGTTCTCGAGGCTCCCTGAAGCCTCCAGGCCGAGCTGCACAATCTCGCTCGTGACCTTCAGGTTCTTGCCGATAAACATCGTCTCGTGATCACCCGGTGCCCAGACCACATCTACACCCTTTTCGGCTACTTCGTCCCAGCCGCAGGATGGACCGGCACCCGCAACTTCTCGTGAGTCGCTGGCACGGATCAGTGTCAGCTTGACCGGCAGTTTGCGTCCGCGGTATTCCTTCAACGCCGAAAAGGTTTCGAGACTGGTATTGTGCATGAACTGCGGCAGCTGGAAATGGTACTTCTCCGACAGGTCGTGCAGCCTCTCCCAGTTATGCAGGTAAATGCGATAACGCGTGTCCCGCGCAATCCTGATAACAGCCAGCCACAGGTACCGCGCTTTCTTGGACAGACCCAGGCCGCGCACCCGGTTGCGGTGATAGTTGATCTTGCTGCCGACCGTGCGGTAAGGATGCCAGCTCCCGTCCGTGTTCGCCGTCTCGATCGACTCGAGATAACCGGGCAGCCAGGAGTCAAACAGCGCCAGGTAACGCACCTCTTCACCGGCATCGAGCAGCTTCCGGGCCACTTCAACCGTCAGCGGTCCCGCCGCGCACCAGCCAGCCAGGTGATACGGGCCGGCGGGTTGTACCTTGCGGATCTCGCGCGTGTAATGAGCCACCCGCTCATCGATGGTTAATTGGCCATCCTGTTCCAGTTCACGCAAGCCGTAAAACGGCTGCTCCGGTCCCAGGCTCTTCGAAAGCCCCTGGTAGAGCAGGTAGGAATGAATCATGAACAGCGGCGGCTTGCTTCCGGCATTGTTCACCTGCACCAGGTGAGACATTTCGGCCTCGCCCCCCAGCATCACCGCCAGCGCTGCAACCGTCTGGGCATCGAAGATCGTCGTGATCGGCAGTGAAGTATCGAAGGCCTTGTTGATTCTTGCAAAGAGCCTGACCAGCAGCAGCGAACTGCCGCCCAGCGCGAAGAACGATCTGTGAATATCCAGTGAGCGCAAACCGAGTACGTCTTTCCAGATGGCCGCCAGCTTCTCTTCCACCCGGTTCAAAGGCAGGCCATCGATAGCGGACGCCGCCATCATCTCCACCTGTTCGCGCTGCGGCAGGCGATCCATATCGAGCCGGCCGGCCGCGGTCAGCGGGAAGTTGTCGAGCCACAGGATGTACGAAGGCATGAGGTGACTGGGCAGTGTCTGTGACAGGTGCCGCTCCATCACCTGGGTGTCCTGCTTCCCGGCAGGCGCGCTCAGATAGAGCACCAGTTCATCCGGCGCGACGATCATCACAGCAGCGGCATCTTCGATGAAAGGCAGACCAAACGCTGCATCTTCAATGTCCCCAAGGCAGACCCGGTGACCTCGCAGCTGGATATAGCGCTCATCGCGATCATGCAGTTCAATGACGCCGGTCGGCGAGCTCCGCGCCATGTACCCGGTCCGTCCTGTAACCGTAAGTACTTCGCCACCCCGGGCCCCTGCCTGCGCCCCTGCCTGTACCACGTCCCGCACAGCATCAAGGCGTGAGACTGCTAAACCCGTATCGCAGCACACCTCGCCAAAAGCGCCTGCCGGCAGCATCAGGCCCTCGGCATTTCTCAACGTTAGGCTTTCGCCGCTCACGGGCAGCAGGCCCTCCGCCATCCGTTCACCCAGCAGGTACTGGATTCCCGCCACACCACCCGTGGCCGGCGACGACAACAGGTAGACCGCGGCTTTGAGCCGGAGCGACCCTACCGGCGTGAGCGAAGCCGAGCAGCGGTCGCCATGGACGACCAGGCTCACCCGTCGATCGCCCCGCCAGCCGCCGGACAGTATTGCTTTCACCTGTCTCGGGGTGGCAAGGATGCAACTGACTTCGTGCGTGGCCACCTGGCTCGCCACAGGCTGTGCAGCCGCGTCCACAGCCAAGTTCATCTGCGCCCCGGAATGTAAACCGAGCAGCAGGTCGAGCGTCGCGTCGAAAGCTGTAGCCGCAGGAAAAGCCAGGATGGAAGCGTCTTCAGCCAGGTGCACACTGGGCTGAAGCGTCAACAACAGCGAAGCCAGCTTACGATCGAGCGTCCTGCCGCTGACTGCGCGATAAGAATCGGTCAGCGTATCTGTCCGTGTATCCGTCAGGAACAGGAACTCCTGCCCCGCCTGTAGTTCTGCCTGGAGCGGAGCAGCCGCTTCTTTCCCCGCTTCCAGTGAAGCGAAGTCTTCAAAAGCGAGTGTGGGGACTCTCCCGAAATCCTTCGAAGCCAGCAGCCCGGCAGGGGGCATCCGGCCCATCATCGCGGCGGTCACAAAGCCGTGCTCTGCCTGCGCGGGTAAAGGGACAATCTGGATGCCCAGCTTGATCGAGGCCAGCAGTGCTACGATGCTCTCCACCCGCGGCGACAGGTGGATAAAAAGCGAGGTGACGTCAGGATGATGGCGCCGAAGGTAGTCAGCTACTGCTGAACTCTGGCGCTCGACTGTGCTCCAGGAAATAGAGCGTCCGGCATCGGTAGCCGCGATCGCGTCCGGTCGCCCGGCTGCAAACCCCGCCACTTTATCGAGTATTCCAACCGCAATCGTACTTGTCGCACTGCAGGAAGCCGGACCCTCGGCCACCGGCTGGAGCGCGACCGTCGCCGGCGGCAGGACATGCGCTACCTGCGATAAAGGCAGCCCGGGCTGCTCCAGAGCACCCCCCAGCAGTTCAATCAACCCGTCAATCATTCCCCGGATCCGGCTGGGTTCAAAAATCAGCGTGTTGTATTCAAACTGGATGCGCGGCCCCTCGGCCCGCTCGACCACGCTCACCAGCAGGTCAAAATCAACCCCGCCCGAGACCGAACGCCGCGGCGTGACCCGGATCGTTCGTCCCTCCTGCGGCTGCATGAATGCTTTCTGATACAAAAACCAGACTTGCAGAAATTGCGACGTGGCGCCCGCCTGGTCGATCTGAAAGTCTTCGATAATCCGGCTGAAGGGCAGGTCCTGATGAGTATAGGCAGCCGTCTCCCAGTCGCGGACCCGTTGCTCCAGTTCATGAAAGGTAGGGTCGCCATCCACTTTCGCCACGATAATCTGCGGATTGGCAAAACGGCCGACCACGTCTTCCATCCCCGGCTGGGTGCGGTTGGCGATGGTCGAGCCCAGTAAAAATTCATTCTGCCCGGTATACCGTGCGCATAGCGCTTCAAAGGCCGCCAGCAGGACGATATGTTTGGTCGAGCCGGTCTGGCGGCAGTAGGCCTTCAGCTTGTCGTCAATCCCCTGCGGCAGCAGTGCCGACTCGATATGGCCGGGAAAGCTTCGTCCCGATGGCCGCGGATGATCGGTCGGCAGGTCCAGGGCCGGCAGGTCACTCGTAATATGCGCTTTCCAGAAGGCCGCTGCCTCTTCCGCCGCCGGGCTCGCCAGGTATTCGTTCTGCCAAAGGGAAAAGTCCGCAAACTGGAAAGGCAGCTCCGGCAGCACAGGCGTTTCGCCCGCCAGCATGGCTTCGTAGAGGACCGTAAAATCGCGGATCAACACGCCATTAGACCAGCCGTCGCAAACAATATGGTTCATGGTCAGGGCCATCACATGCCGGCCGGCTGTCAGGTGTACCAGGTGGGCGTGTAGGACCGGCCCGCTTTGCAGATTGATGACTGTATGACCATGCCGGCTGACGCTCGCTTCCAGCGCAGCCGCCTGTTCTTCCGGCGCGATCGAAGTCAGGTCTTCGATCGTGAAGCGATACAGCGGCCGTGCCAGCACTACCTGCGACAGCACACCGCCTTCCAGCCGGAAGATCGTCCGCAGCGCCTCGTGCCGCATGGTGAGTGCGGCAATCGATGCTTCAATCACCCGGTCAACAACTTCGCCTTCGATCGCAAAAGCGATCGCCATGTTCGAGGCAGTCGACTCCGGATCAAGCTGGGCCAGCATCCAGTACCTGGTCTGCTCCCGGCTCGCGGGAAAGACATAGGTATCTTCCACCGTCGCAGCAGACTCCCGACCACCAGACTCCCGAC
>CAZZXL010000173.1:0-10344 GCA_964658035.1 uncultured Acetobacteraceae bacterium | reverse complement strand
GGAGTTAGCGGGCATCTATGACATTTCTCCGTTATATCAAAGCGGTATTCTAGGAAGTCACTCCTCGATAGCCATTGTCGGTGCTGCCAGTCCTTCCATCACTGACTTTAAAAGTTATAAAACTCTCTTCAATCTTCCACCAAACGATTATCAACTTATCCAGGTTCCCGGAAGCAAGCCCGGTCCTGGTACAGGCGACACGGTTCTGGAGGCCATGCTGGATCTTGAACTGGCGGGAGCAGTCGCGCCTCGCGCTCAGCTCCTGTATGTCGAAAGTGATGACCTGATTGCCGCCGTCGCTTATGTGATCGATAACCGGCTGGCACAGGTGATCAGCATGAGCTACGTCAGCTGCGAACTGCCAAGCCCCGCAGACACGATGTACCAGGCCCTCGCTATCCAGGCAGCTGCGGAAGGTATCAGCTGGATCAATGCAGCTGGCGATTCAGGTGCAGCCGCATGCGATCCGCCCGGAGCAGACACGGCTGCCGGGGGGCTGGCTGTTAATCTGCCGGCTTCTGTGCCTGAAATAACCGGC
This sequence comes from uncultured Acetobacteraceae bacterium, assembly GCA_964658035.1. Lineage (GTDB taxonomy): Bacteria > Acidobacteriota > Terriglobia > Terriglobales > Acidobacteriaceae. The sequence goes on along the minus strand of CAZZXL010000173.1, from coordinate 9,806 downwards.
GTTGGCGGAACAAGTTTCATCACGCCGCCGGCTATCAATGCCTCGGGCACGACACCCTATGTTGAGGAAGCAGGGTGGAATGGTCTGGAAAGCGGGTTGACCGTCACTGCCAGTGGTGGAGGCATCAGTAAAGACTTTTATAAACCGGGCTTCCAGAGCTCAGTGCAGGACGGCATTCTCTTTCGCGAAGTACCGGATGTTTCGCTTGCGGCATCGACCGGGAATCCAGGTTACCTGGTGATCAGCGAAGGGCAGGCTGAGGACGTGGGAGGTACTTCAGCAGCTACGCCTGTCTTTGCAGGCGTGAGCGCGCTTGTAAATGACTACCTGGTGACCAACGGCCTGGTCGGCCAGAGCGGACTCGGCTCGCTGAACCCGCAGCTCTATCGACTAGCCGAGACGGCCCCGGATGTTTTTCACGACGTGACGACCGGCTCAAACCAGGTGACCTGCAACGAGGGCTCCTTGGACTGCGCGGAAGGGCTTCTCGGATACGTAGCCGGGCCTGGCTATGACATGGTGACCGGATTGGGAAGTATAGACGTCGACAAGCTTGCGACCGCCTGGACTACGACCGTCTTTGAGCCGTCAGTTACAACACTCAGTACGAGCAATCCTGATAGCAGCGGGGACGTTGCTGTACAAGCCACGGTTACAGCACCAACCGCGCCCTTAGAAGGCACGGTCGTATTTTCCTGGTCCAACGAAAGCTATGGGCCGGTCAATAACTCGATCGCCCGGGTGAATGTAGGGCCTGATGGTATTGCTGCAACTATGTTTCATGGATTGCCGCGAGGTACTAACCTCATCTCCGCAACATTCCAGGGCACAACTGCGCTGCTTGGCTCGGTATCAACACCGGCTCAAGTGCTCGTTAACACAGCTCAGCCTGCAATGGCCACAATTCAACTAATTGACACCAGCGAGTCGTACCCTGCGGGAGCGGCTATCCCCCTGTCCGCCAGTGTCCTCGGCAACGATACTCAGCCCGTCGGCACGGTCAGCTTTTTTCTTGGGAAGGTGCTGGTAGGCAGCGCACTCGTCTCAAATGGCTTTGCGACCACTCTCTCTTCCCTTCCGCTGCCTGCAGGCCCTGCACTCCTGTCGGCGCGGTACAGTGGCGACACCGTGTATGCGCCGGTCTCTTCTACGGCGGTGTCACTCACAGTTCTTTCCTCACCTGCTGACACACCAACAAATCAGGTTTCAGTGCACTTAGCGGCGTCCGCGACACAGGCTCTGGCAGGAGAACCAGTTACCCTGACAGCATCACTCATCGGACTTCCGATCAATTCAAATGGCACAATCACCTTCTATGCGAACCAGCTTCCCCTTGGCCAGAAGCTAACTATGTCACAGGCCGCAGCCACCGCGACCTACACCACCATTCCTGCCGGTCCCTCGCTCGTGACGGCGGTGTATGATCCCGGGGCGTCCGGCCAGATGGTCGCATCTTCTGCGCTAGTGGTAACAGTTGAGGCGCCCACTACGACGGCAGACTTTATCCTCACAGTCCCGCCTTCCTACGCACTGCAGCCCGGATCCAGCGGGAGCATTCCGCTCACCATCTCTTCGCTTGGCGGCTTTGCCGGGTTGGTGAAGTTCACGTGTACCGGCTCCATCAGCGGGTATGCCTGCATGGTGCCATCGATCATCACAACCAAGGGGACGACGACTGCCAATGCGTTACTGGAAGCACAGCTGACTGCTTTTATGCCAGCTTTCGCCTTGCTCATCACTTGCGGCCCGGGTCGATTAAGACGCAAGAGGTATGCGTCAATTGCGGCTCTTGCGGGGTTACTCGCACTGACAGGTTGCGGTCTTCACATCAATTCTGCCGCAGCATTCAGCAATGCCGGGAGCTACCCTCTGGTGATCACGGCAACATCAGGATCCATCACGCACACAGCAACCGTAACCGTACAAATCCAGTAACTTCACAACGTTACCTGTGCCGCACCCTTCGCATCAGGATCGTCACTTTATCCTGGTAGTCGACCTTCCAGGAAGAACTCTGCCTTAGCAGATAAATCAAAGGAGTATCCGGCTGGAAGAGAACGTAGTCGATGTTGTACTTATCCAGAATAGTCAGACTTTCCTTCAGCTGAACTACGTTCAGATAGTCAGCAAAGACCCCGGAACGCTCGAAGATATCGACCCGCGAATCAATAAAGACCGGCAACGAAGGTACATGCAACTCGAGGTAGCCGCCCCAGTCATAGCTATTCAACACCCGGGCTGAAGGTGGCAGATGTGAGAGCAGGCTTAGAACCTTCACCGGATTGTTGCTGTCTCCGGCCCGCTGCATCGGCTCCAGTCGGAAACGATAGATATAGAAGCAGAAAGCCACGATCACGACCCACATCAATGCTTTACCGCCAGGCGCACCGTCAGCGGCCGAGGACTGCCGGGGTAGCTTGAAGTCTTCCGCCAGCAACGGGAACACAAGAATCGCGGCCAGGAACAAGAAACGTGTATAGCTCAGGGATGCATACAGTCCAATGCCGACTAACATGAGGGCGTAGGGAGACCAGGCTCGCTTGCGCACCCATTGTCTTACCAGGCTTATCCCACAAATGATCATCAGGATACGAGCGCGCAGGGAGCGAAAATCCAAGCTCTGCCACTCCTCCACATTGGCAATGTTCAGTTTTTGCCGATATGCCAGATCAAACGGGTATGCCACCAGGTGCCATCCATAAGGATTACAAAACAGGGCCGCGAAGCATAAGCCAACGATCAGTGCCAGGTGCCTGCGTTCGCTCCTGCTCCAGACAGTATTCCGGAGTAAGTCGTGTTCGATATTCAGGCACCCGGCCGCCGCGAACGCGAGCAGGACCACAAATCCGATGAGCCACGAGCCGTGCGTGTTGACCCATACAAGAAAGATGGGCGGCAAAAACCACAGGATTGTAACGCCGGCAATAGCTTTTGCTGATCCTCTAGACTGTCTCTGCTGCACGTATCGTTGGAGGATCAGCAGTTCGGCGACCAGCAGTACCCATCCAAACAGCAATGTCCGAGGACCGAAGCTGACTGTGCCAAGCAGAACACCAGCTACGGTAACAAGGCAGGCAGCCTTCTCATCCCGGCAATCCCTGTAGCTAAGGAGATACACCCCCAGGAAAATAACTTCCAGTGTCAGGAGCGTGACTGCGTAGAGGCCACGGTCGCCAAGCTTCTGCCAGGCCAGGTAGAACGGTATCTCTGCCAGCCACTCATGGTTAATCCACGGTGCCCCATAGGTGGTAAAGGAATACATGTCCTGACGGACAAAACTGCCATGCTGGAAAAAGTACTGAGCATTGCGTAAGTGCCAGCCAATGTCTTGCTCCGCCATTGGCCGTACGCTGAGCACGAAGACGAAAGCCACCACGACCCCCGCAAAAATCGCCGGAAAGCCGAGAATGGAGCCGCGCTTCATATTCCGCACCCGAGGTGCTTGCCTGCGCGAGATGTCTGCTGTTCGATCCATCATGGGTGCACGGGAATCAATCGGTGGAGACATCAACTTCGTTGCAAGGACCAATATACGCACTCTTGAACCATCCCCGAGTGGACGAACGAACGGAATAGCTACTTCAATGCATTCTGCGCTACCACGAAAGTAGACTCTATGGTCCTCGTCTGGATGTCGATAGTTCAAACGCATCCTGACTTCACTCCCAAAGGACTTTCAACCATGGCAAACACAAAGACGCTGGCCCTCCGTTTTATCAAGGACGAATCCGGACAGAACCTCATCGAGTACGCGCTGATCGCATGCATCATTGGACTGGCAGCCATCACTTCAATGGATTATGTCTCCACCGGTTTGAAGAACGCATTTGACAGCATCAGCAACCACCTTCGCAGCGGCAATTAGTCGCGCTTCTAACAAGCGCATGGTTAAGGGTCACCTCCTGCAGGTATGCTCCAGAGCTGCTACAGGCTCCAGACTCCTGCCGTCGTCCCCGAAGCATGTGCCTACCTGCAAGTTCAACAAGAGTGGAGATTAAGTGTGACGGACCAGAATCTATGCAGCGCGTTGGCGGTGGCTTGTTCCCTTCTTGCGTGTATCACAGATGTACGCAAGAAGGTAATCCCCAATGCGCTCACACTTAGTTCTGCAATCCTGGGTTTGTCGCTTCACTACGCTGCAGGGGGATGGCGTGGTCTTACATCCTCGCTGACAGCCGGCCTCCTGGCCGGCATCCTCTTTGCAATTCTTTACGTCATCGGCGGCATGGGCGCCGGCGATGTCAAGTTGATCGCCGCGATCGGCTTCCTGAATGGCATGCCTTCCATGGGACTACTGTTGGTCGTAACGGTTGTCAGCGGAGGGGTTTTTGGATTGATGATGGCCATCCGAAGCGGTCGTCTCCGACAGACAACCGCGAACATCTTTCGCCTCGCTGCCCACCATGCACAAAATGGTTTGCAGCCTCACGAAGGTTTGAATCTTTCAAATGAGAGCACGCTGCGTATTCCCTACGCGGTGCCCATTGCTGTCGGTTGCATCGCCGCCGCCTGTGCGACTCTCCGGGTTAACGGGCTATGAAGACGCAACGGATCGCAATAGCCCTAGTCTTGTCGCTCGTCGTATCCGGCGGCTTTACCCTTCTGCTCAGCAAGCAGATGAAAGCCAGCGCCACGAAAGCACCAGTTACTTCCTTTTATGTTGCTGCCGCTCGAGAACTTGATCCAGGAGAGATCCTAAAAGCCGGGGACCTCCAGGTAGTTGGATGGCCTAAGTCACTCCCGCTACAAGGCGCCTTTGAAAAGTCCGGCGACCTGGTGGGCAGAGCTGTTCTCTCGCCAATAGGAAAGGGACAACCCTTCCTTTCCCGAGGTGTTTCTGAATCCGGTTCGGGAGCTGGCCTGGCCGCGAGAATACCGGACGGCATGCGTGCGATTGCACTGCGATCTGACGAAGTGGTCGGGGTGGGCGGCTTTCTAAATCCTGGTTCGCATGTGGATGTGCTGGTAACATACCGGCCTGACGGAGCGACGGATGCGCACACGGCCACGGCCCTGCAGGACGCAACGGTACTTGCCGCAGGACAGAAGGTTGAACCCGACCCTTCAGGCAAACCGTCCTCTGTCACTGTTGTGACCCTGCTGCTTTCACCAGACGATGCGCAGCGTGCCGTTCTGGCAAGTACACAGGGTACAGTGCATTTCGTTCTACGGAATGGCTCCGATCGCGTCGTCACCACGACATTGCCCATCCAACTCAGTTCCCTCGGTGGAGACGCGCCACTTGCAGTTGCACGCCCTGCGCTCTATAAGCGGAGAAAGGCCTCGATAGACGTGGATTCCGAGATTGAGACCATTGTCGATGGCAAGACAGACAGCAACACCAACACGGCGAAGGGTCCTGCAAATCAGCAGAACACAGGGCTTGCACAATGACACTGCTCCCTCGCCAGACCTCATCACCATTTGCCGCCATCTGCTCACTCCTGCTCTTTGGACTGAGCGTGGTCAACCTGCCACTCATCGAGGCGCAGGGGTCTTACACCCCGGTAGCAACTGGCACCTATGTTGGCCCGTTGAATATGGAGAACGTTACGTTTGCCAATACGATCCATATGCCGGTCGGGCAGACCATGGTGCTTACTTCCGGGGTGCCCTTAAAGCGGGTCTATATCGGCGATCCGGAGGTTCTTCATTCCTTTTCGTCCGGCCAGCATGAGGTACTAATCACCTCGAAAGCAGCCGGTACCAGCAGCCTGGTTCTTTGGGACACAACTGGCAAGCACAGGCTCTATACCATCTCCAGCGACCTGGATCTTACGTCGCTTCATGCTGCCCTGGCGGATGCCTTCCCTGACAACGACTTACACGTCGAGGCGACGCAGGGGAGAATCATGCTAAGCGGTACCGTGGCCTCGACGGCTGTCTTCGAAGGTGCCGGAAAGCTTGCTGCTGATTATTCAAAGAACGTCATGAACGACATTCATGTTGTTCCGACTCATGGCAAACAGGTGCAATTGAAGCTCCGCATAGTGGAAGTGGATCGCACTCGCCTGGAACAGTTCGGCTTCAACTTTCTGTCCCAGGGAAACAATACTTCCGGTGTAAGTGCCGGGCAGTTTGGAGCGACGTCGCTGGCACAAAGTACGACAGGCGCGCTCCAGGCCACGATCACTGATCCACTCAACCTGTTCTTCTTCAGCGCAGCCCACAATGCCGGCGTGACGGTGAAGGACCTGGAAGAGAAGCAGATTCTGCAGATCCTCGCTGAACCCACACTTACCACCATCAGCGGACAGGAAGCACGCTTTCTATCAGGCGGGGAGTTCCCTTTCCCAGTGGTTGAGGGTGGAGTAGGCGGCTCAACTGCCATCACCATCCAGTTCCGCCCCTATGGCGTGAAGGTCAATTTCACGCCAACGGTAAACGCAGACAACAGCATTCACCTGAAGGTATCTCCGGAAGTAAGTGCGCTTGACTATACAAATTCCGTTACTATCTCCGGCTTTACGATTCCGGCACTCTCGACGCGGCGGGCAGATACTGAAGTCGAAATCAGGAATGGCGAAAGCTTTGTAGTCTCGGGACTACTTGATCACAGGACTACCGACAGCTTCAGTAAAATCCCAGGCATTGCCGATCTTCCCGTGCTGGGTCAGCTCTTCCGTACCAAAAACGTAAATCACTCGGTCGTTGAGCTTGTGGTTATCGTCACAGCAACGATAGTCGATCCATTGAAGACCAGCCTACCTGTCAAAGAGCCGAAGCTAGCCCTTCCCATTCTTTCAAGCAATGCCTTTGACGGCACGCTGAAAAGTGGAAAGAGTGGAAAGAGCGTGCCGGCGGTAGAAAAGGTAGACCAGCAATGAGCACAGCTGCCATTAACCTCGAAAAGCCTGCCCAAGGCTTCTTCTGTGTCTGCACTGACGAAACAGTCGCAGGCGTTGCAGCGGAAGCTGCAGCAAAAGTAAAGGGATGCCAGTTCTTCGGTGGCTTTCACGAATACATTACTGCCGCCAAACGGCCGCAGTTCGCACCGCAAATCCGTGCGGCAAAATCATGTGTCGCATTGATCGACTTCGACCGTGATCCCGAACTCGCGCTGCAAACTGCCGAGAGGCTGCAGCAACTGTTTCCTCAACGGATCAGCATTGTCGGTGTCAGCTATGCGCCCGACCCCGCACTCTTGATGCGGGCTATGCGCATAGGGTGCGTTGACTACCTGAGCAAGCCCGTTGGTGTATCGGATCTTTCTTCCGCACTTTCCCGTTTTCAGACCGCTGCCCAGGCTGAAGAACAATCCGCAAACAAGCTTGGCCGCGTGATCGCTTTTTTTGGGGCTAAAGGCGGAGTTGGTACGACGACACTTGCCGTTCACCTCTCGACCTTCCTTGTCCGTCAGCACCAGAAAAGGATTTTATTAATCGACCACAAACATCAACTGGGACACGTGGCGCTTTATCTGGGTCTGAAGGAAACGCAATACCACTTCACCGCATTGTTGCGCAGCGCTGATCGATTGGACAGTGGACTCCTTGACGGGTTCGTCTTACGTCACGAAAGTGGGCTGGATGTAATTGCATCCCCGGAAACTGCCACCACCGATGAGCACGCACGTCGCGATGACCTTGAGCGCGTCATGGACTTTCTTCGCCGGCAGTATGACTACATCCTTGTCGATTCCTCGGTCGGCTACGAGGATTCGAAGTCTTCCTTGATTGAACATGCTGACGATATCTACCTTGTCTCGACACCGGATGTCGCTGCCCTCCGCGACCTGGCGCGCCTAGTAGAGAAACTCAGTCTTAGCGAAGCAGGCATGACCAAACTGCGACTGGTGATCAACAGGTCCACGGCCGATGACTCTATCTCCTCCAAATTGATTCAGAAGGCTGTTCGCTTTCCTGTTTCCTTCTCCATTAATAACAGCTACTTCGAAGTAATGAAGGCGATCAATGCGGGAGAGCCTGTCACACCAGACGGCAAATCGAGCTTCAGCCAGCAAGTCTCCGCTTGGGCGGCCAGCATAGCCGATGTAGGCGATAAGCCGGCAGTACAAAAAAGCAAATTCGCCTTCTGGAAGAAGAAGGAACAATTGGCATGACGGAAGAAACTCTGTATATGACGCTCCCGTCGCGCACGGGAGAAGGAGACAGCCAGCACCGAATAGCGCCGGCACTCACGGATGCTGCTCGCCACGCAATTAAAAGCTCAGTCCATGGTGAACTACTTAAACGTATCGACCTGCAACAACTCTTATCGCTGCAGGCAGAGGACAATGCCGGTAGAGCTCGACTGCTCACGCTCATACTGCAATTCATCGGTGCAGCCAGCGTCCCGCTGAGCACCGTCGAACGGGACCGCTTAGCCCAGGAAGTGCTGGATGAGGTATTCGGCCTCGGGCCGCTCGAACCCTTGCTACAAGATCCGACGATCAGCGACATCATGGTCAACACGTACAGGAACGTATTCATTGAACGTCGCGGCTTACTTGAGAAGACCGACGTAGCTTTCCGAGATAACGCGCATTTAATGCATATCATCGAGAAGATCGTGTCCGCTGTCGGACGGCGCATCGATGAAAGTTCTCCGATGGTTGATGCTCGTCTTCTGGATGGATCACGCGTAAATATCATCATCCCGCCGCTGGCAGTGGACGGACCAATCGTATCGATCCGTCGATTCGGCCATAACTCGCTCACCGGTAAAGACCTTGTCAACCATCAGTCACTCACCTCTCAAATGCTGGCAGTGATCGAGGCAGCGGTTAGGGCGCGTCTCAACATCGTCGTTTCCGGGGGCACGGGCGCTGGCAAAACCACTCTGCTGAATGTTATGTCAGGGTTTATCTCGGCAAAAGAGCGGATAGTCACGATTGAAGATTCGGCAGAACTGCAGATTAAACAGGAGCATGTAGTCAGGCTGGAATGCAGGCCTCCGAATATTGAAGGCACAGGCGCAATAAAGCAAAGAGAATTATTGATCAATGCCCTTCGTATGAGGCCGGATCGCATTATCGTCGGTGAGGTACGGAGCGAAGAAGCCCTCGATATGTTGCAGGCTATGAACACAGGCCACGATGGATCTCTGACAACGGTACATTCGAACACCCCACGCGACGCCATCGCTCGTATCGAAACGATGTCTATGATGGGAAACGTCAAACTTCCCGAGAAAGCTATCAGGGCGCAGATCGCCTCAGCAGTGGATTTGATCGTTCAGGTTTCGCGCATGAGCGACGGCGTTCGGCGTGTCACGCACATTAGTGAAATCACCGGGATGTCGGAAGAAGTGATCAGTATGCAGGACCTCTTTGTTTTTCAAAAGCGAGGTCTTACCACGGACGGTAAAGTGTTGGGGAACTTCACCTCTACTGGCATCGTTCCCAAATTCGCGGACCGTCTTGTGGCTGCGGGCTTCTCGCTTCCTCAAGGCGTGATGGAACCAACAGGCTCTGCCGAGAGAAATTAACCATGGTCCTACTTGTTTTCGCAGCACTGATGGCCTCAACCTTCTGCTGCTTTCTGTTCGTCACACACGCAGGAGCGGTCCCCGCCAGTCTGGGCAAGCGTTTCCGTACCATCGAGTACGATGGTCGCCCTGGCAACAAAAGCGGTGGTACGGTTCAACTCGGAGCAAATACAGAGAAGAAGCGAAGTACTCGTCTTCACACTTTCGCCGCGCAGCTCACCGCCACCAAGGCGCTTCACAAACTCTTGATGCAGTCAGGATGTGGCGCTTCCCCTTCTCGTGTACTGGGATGGAGTACCGTCGCTGCCATAGCTGCGGGGTCACTCGCTTTCTTTATCTTTCACCTAGCTAGCGCCGCGGCTGCCAGTTTTGTGGCG
>CAZZXL010000172.1:0-10358 GCA_964658035.1 uncultured Acetobacteraceae bacterium | reverse complement strand
CTTCGATCGCCTGCCTTCGCCGACAGCGAGCTTCTCCGCGTGAACCTCCCCGGCGGCGAACGAGATGTTGGTGTCCGCTGCAAATGCTGCTGCAGGGTAAGACTATCGACAAAAAGGCAGGCACACGATAGAGGGAAAAGGCTAACTTTCGTTCGTCTGGTTTGCATCTGTAGCGACATTCAGCCTCCCCCGCTTAGCTGCTAAACATAACCCTACAGATGCGGGATCGAGAGGCTGATTCTTCCACGATAAGCGCAGTCAGCGAGAGGGAACAGATGTTGCTGCACCGATCAGGTAAGAATGGGTGCGCCGGCTCAAGCTGGCTAGCGCTGGCTTGCTTTCTGCTGCTGTCACTTTCTTCGGCCTGGTCTCAACAATTTACCTTTTCAGACTATGGGGTAGGTTCGGGCTTATCCAACCTAAATGCCATGAACCTTCTCGAAGACCGCACCGGGCTGGTCTGGGCAGGCACGCAAAGTGGCATCTTTACTGCCGATGGCGCGAACTTTGTGAAACAGAAAGCTTTCACTGACGCGGGCCTTGAATACATCCGTGCCTTGCGCGAAGACCATGCTGGCCGCCTCTGGGCAGTAGATGGGCAGCACCTGGTGTACTGGCAGGATGGCGCAGTGCATATGGTGTCTGAGGTTCATTTAGCGGTACTCAGTCACGAAGTGCTTGACCTGGTCATCCCGTCCGATGGTTCTGATAGCTTGTATCTGCTGCGGGCCGGGGAGTTGCTGTTCGTTTCGAGCGCCGACCGTGGCATGCACTGGAAGGTCGCTGCCGCATTCAGTCCGCAACTGCTCGCCCGTGAGCCTGAATTGAAGACAATCACCAGCATTGCTGCCGGCTCTAACCCCCGGCTATGGCTGGGTTGTGGACATGCAATATGTGAGTTTGACCCGGTGCATCATTCCATCCTTCAGTTCGGCGAACAACGAGGTGTTCGCCCGGATGGATGGACGTCCCTAGTACTGACGAAAGCCGGAGAACTGTGGGCGCGTGGATCGAAATCCATGGTCTTTCTACCCAGGGGAGCACGCCAGTTCAATCCCATCGTCAGGCTGCCGGAAAGCTTTGCTAAGGACGTCCGCTGGCCTCTGATGCTGGAAGACCCTCGTGGACGGATGGTCCTCAACCTCTCAACCGGGATCGCGATTGGAGGTAAAGATGGCTGGCACATTCTGAATGCGCAGAATGGTCTGCCTGAGGACGAAATTGAAGCCCTGCTCTTTGATAGTTCAGGTGCGCTTTGGATGACTTCTGCCGGCCATGGTGTCCTTCGCTGGCACGGCTACGGCAACTGGGAGGGTTGGACGCGGAAAGATGGCCTGAGCAGTAATATTGTGTGGTCCATAGCTCTTGATCAAGCCGGGCGGCATTGGATCACCACCGACAAAGGTCTGAACCAGCTGGCGGCAGGCGCAAGCCGTGTGGTGCCTGTACCGTCTCTTGACGGACGGCTCTTCCCGATCGTCGTCGATCAACGCAACCACGTATGGACCTCCGATCGCACCGGCACTTTATTCGACTATGATCCCTCGACCGGCCATACGCGCGTCGCCGCCTCGCACCTTGATCGTGTCTTTACTCTGCACGTTGACCAGCAGCAGAGGATCTGGGTCTGTGCCCGCAATGGACTACTTTGGTTTGCACCAGGCGACGCTTGGAAAAAGCCGCGGTTGGTGACCCAGGCTGAGTTAGCGAATACGTATGCCTGGTCCATGGCAGAAGGTCCTGGCGGGGTACTCTGGCTGGCGACCGGAAAAGGACTTTTCCGGCTGGACCGTGACCGGTGGACGGCAATTAGCCAATCCTGGCTGCCGACACAAACCCCCAGCAGCTTTATGCTGGCTGCTGCTCACGATGGCACGCTCTGGATGCAGAGCACACGACCGTTTCCCATGGTCCACGTCAGAATAGATGGCAGTCAAGCAACCGTCATTGAACGCGTCAGCAGCAGCGTCATCACTTCTGACAATACGACCTTTGTCGAATCTGATCAGCGAGGCTGGATCTGGGTCGGCAGTGACGCCGGTGTCAATGTGTTTAATGGGCAACGCTGGATCAACTGCGCGGCCGAGGATGGTCTGCTGTGGGATGACACCGACTTTCATGCTTTCTTCGCTGACCCGGATGGTTCGGTCTGGATCGGTACCAGCGCCGGCGTTTCGCATTTACTCCATCCGGAACTGCTTTTTTCGGTTGCAACGCCGAGGGTTAAGATTGTCGACCCTTTGGTGACGGGCCAGAGGCTGCTGAAAGATGTTGATCCATCGTTTGATCTGCGAAAGCCAACGCTCAGCTTCCATTTTGTGAATACGAATTACAGCCGTGGATCCGCTATCCACGAGAAGTACAGACTGGATGGCGAGGACAATGACTGGCAGCAGACAGAGGGCCGCCTGGGCCGCTATCCGTCGCTGGCTACTGGAAAATACCGGCTCCAGGTCTTCGCTTATGATGACAGGCAGCATAGCAGTTCATCGATCGAGACCTACTCCTTTGTGGTGCTTGAACCCTGGTGGAAGAGACCGTGGTTCGAGACCATGGAAGGACTGGGCTGCATCCTGGTTCTTCTGGCCCTGTGGCGGCTGAGCATACACCTGCTCGTCGCCAGGCAGATGGAGTTGGAACGACTGGTAGCATTACGCACGGCGGAGCTCGAAGAGGAGAAGCTTCAACTTCTGAACGCTCGCTCCTCCCTGCTGGAGGTGATGCGTAAAGACCCGTTGACCGGGCTTCTCAATCGTGGGGCCATTTTCGAGTCTCTCAGCCAACTGTGCGAGTCATCGCGGAATAATGGGATTCCCGTCGCCGTGGTCATGGCGGATCTCGATAGCTTCAAGCGGATCAATGACAACCATGGTCACCTGGTAGGGGACGCTGTTCTGAGAGAGTGCGCGACGCGTATGAAGCGAGCTACCCGTCCGATCGATGCGGTCGGACGATATGGCGGGGAGGAACTCCTGATCTTGATGCCGGGCCTGCTGCCGGGCGCCCTGAAACTGAGGATGGAACAGCTTAGACTGTCGATTTCCGCGGAACCTGTTTTTTACGACCGGCTGGCATTGAACATCAGCTGCAGCTTCGGTGTCGCGTGGTTCACAGGGGACTCGTGCACCATCGAGTCGTTGATCAGTATGGCCGATTCGGCGCTCTACATGGCCAAGCAGAATGGGCGCAACCGGGTTGAATATGATGTCCTGCTTCCAGCCTGACAGGCGAGATGATCAAAATGTATCAATCTTCACCACGGGGCGATGAAGGATCGATCCGGTAACACCCTGAAGTGCTATCTAATGTAACGGGAGAATGATTGTTACTATTCGCGATCGCGACCGATAGATGTGAATACCTTCAGGTTGTTGAACTCGGGGAGCGAGAAGTAGTGGCCTTCAGGAATTAAGAATGACTCGAAAATGCAGGCTCTACGCAGTTTTAGCGTCTACCCTTCAACTTTTGCACGCAGCGATCTTTGTTGTGGGCCGCCACACGACCGTGCTGTCAAACATCCTTCAGGCAACCATTGGTTTGGCGACTGCCTGGATCTGTATGTCCAGGTCGATTGAAAGGGAGCCAAGCTCTTCGGCACGACAATGGCGTCAGCTGACGGCTGCCTTTCTGATCTGGACGGTCGCGCAGGTGCTCTTCACCGTGCCCATGCTCACAACGTCGGTCAGGATACCGACGATCATCAGCACCGCGCTGTGGCTGCTCTTTCCATTTCCACTGCTGGTGGTCGCTTCCAAATTTAGCAACGTCTCGCAGCGCCAGATGACCAGTGTGCTTGACATAGCACAGGCTTCTGTCTTCTTCAGCACGCTCTTTCTCCTGGTGTTGATGAAGCCCAGCGCCATCAGTCTAACGGTTGGCTACGAGGTCCAAAGTGCAGCCCTGGCGCTGGCATGTCTCATGCGTTATTCCATGAACGTCGACGATCAGGAACGGCGTCTTCATCGCGACCTTGCTATTTTCGCCAGCGTGTACGCAGTGTTGTCCATTGCCGGATATGAAGGAGAAGCGCACGGTCTGGTTGCAGGGACAGCTACCGATCTATGCTGGACCATACCCTTTACGGTATTCTCGCTGCTGGCTCTGATGGACCGGCGCAGCACGGAGGGTAGATCAGGCGGGATGCGCATCGCCAGCGCGAAGCACCTCCACGGCATTACGGCTGCAGGATTGGCTGTTATGTCTCTGTCGGCAGCAGGGCTGCTTGCGTTTCATCATCCAGTCGCCGGCGGGATGATTGTCGCCACCGCATTTATCCTATTTGCCGCGAGCACGGGTCTGCGCGAATGGCATATGCATACTTTTCAGTCGCGTCTGCAACACGCAGTTTTTCATGACTCCTTGACGGGTCTGGGAAATCGCATTTTCCTTGAAGAAGAGCTAGCCAGGCGGCTTGAGAGCAGAGACCATGCCAGCACCCTCAGCCCCGCCCTGATGTTCATTGACATCGATCGCTTCAAGTCCATCAATGACAGCCTCGGCCATACTTTTGGCGATCGACTGCTACGCCAGGTTGCCAGCCTTTTGATCGGCTCGACACGCTCGAACGATATGGTCATCCGGCACGGTGGAGACGAATTCGTGGTCCTGCTCGATCAGGTCAACGAAGAGAGTGCGCGGGCTCTTGCGGAGCGTATCCTCACTCTCTTTCGAAGACCATTTGACATCGACGGACGCTCCATCCACATCAGTGCAAGCATCGGGCTGGTTCTCAGTCATGCAGGCGATACACCGGAGCTGCTTTTGCAGAACGCTGATTGCGCAATGTTCAAAGCGAAACTGCTCGGTAAGGACCGCATGCAACTCTTTACTCCCGATTTGCTGCAGGTTGTGAAAGAAAAGCAGGCGCTGACTGATGATCTACGCAGGGCGCTTGATCTCGACCAGATCTCGATCCATTACCAGCCCATCTTCGAATTGAAGACGAACGCGTTGCATGGTTTCGAGGCCCTTGCTCGTTGGAACCATCCCGAGCGTGGCTCAATCAGTCCGGCCGACTTCATTCCCATTGCTGAAGAGACCGGTCTCATCGCGGAACTTGGAAGACAGATCCTGCGAAAGGCGTGTATCCAGTGCCAGGCCTGGAACCATGACTACAAGACATCAATGACCATGAGCGTGAATGTATCGCCTTACCAGTTGAGCGGGGAGACGCTCCTTGCTGATCTGGCCACGATTCTTGCCGAGTCCGGACTGGCCCCTTCGCTCCTCAAATTGGAAATGACCGAGTCGGCCCTCATCAATGGAGAAGAAAAGACTGGCCGGCTGCTGGAGGGCATCCGCCGTCACGGCGTGTCTTTGTCCCTCGATGATTTTGGCACGGGTTATTCTTCCCTGAGCTACCTGGTACGTTTCCCCTTCGACATCATCAAGATCGACCGCAGCTTCATCCACGGTGTTCATCAGGACCGCAAGCGGGCTGAAACCGTGCGGGCCATTATCCACATGGCTGCCGGACTCAACATGAAGGTAATCGCAGAGGGCATCGAAGTTGTAGAAGAGCACGCACACCTGAAACGCGCCAAGTGCGACATGGTGCAGGGTTACCTGCTCTCAAAACCGCTGCAGGCCAGTGAAGTGGAAGCGAAGCTTCTCGCCAAATTTGACCCGGGTGCGCAAGAACGGGATGTTCGCGCAAAAACGCGGACGCATATCAAAATATTGCCCCCTAAGAAAGCGGTTGTAACTTCCGGCCACGACATCTCCAACCTCTCACCTGCGCCAAGACAGGAACAGGGAGTTACCCGTCTCGGAAGTACGATTGTCTGACCTTGCGCAGATTTCCTGTTGCTGTATTACTTCTTGCCGCCTCAAATTGGCCTTTCCCTGCCGAAACGCCATAACATCAGGTAATTTACCCTAGGTGCAAAGCAGCCCGATCAATATACCTCGCAGGAACCCCCTTATGATCGTGCGAGGCAGGATCGTTCTTTATCGGTCAGGCTAAACGACACCTGTCAGACTGTGAGCGACGGAGGAGCTGTTTCCGGTGCCGCGCCTAGTTCATGGTTGGGCGTATTCCCCATGGTGAACTGAATATGTCCACCATGCGCAATCTCCTCGTGCGCTACCCAGAGCTTCTGCGAAGGTTTACCGTTAATCGTCACGGATTGAATGTAAATATCTTCAGGTGACGTACGCTTGGTCTCGATCAACAATTGTTTCCCATTGGCCACCGTAATCGTTGCTTTATCAAAGAGCGGCGAAGTCAGTACGTAGTTGCCGCTTACCGGATCAACTGCATACAACCCCAAAGCGCTCATGACATACCAGGCGGACATCTGCCCGCAATCCTCGTTGCCTTCCAGGCCATCTGGATCATTGTGATACATCGTCCTCAGCAGTGAATTGACGCGCGCCTGCGTCTTCCAGGGCTGACCCGCATAAACGTATAGGTATGCAATGTGGTGGCTTGGCTCATTGCCATGTGCGTACTGACCGACCAGGCCCGCGATGTCCGGCGGCGCATTTTTGGGAAGAGTGGAAGGCACTGTAAACAGCGCGTCGAGCTTCTTGATGAATGGTTCCCGTCCGCCCCACATCCTGATGTAGTCTGCTACATCGTGCTGTACGCCAAACGTCGTCTGCCATGCGTTTGATTCGGTATAGTCCCGGTATTTTTCGGTATGCCCAAGATCAATTGGATCAAAGGGGTCGGTCCACTTACCATCGCTGAGCTTGGCCCGGATAAATTGTGTCTGCGGGTCGAACAGCTGCTGATAGTTCCGCGACCGTTTGCGCTGCAGACTGGCGTCATCGTGCGCCCCGATCACGTCGGCTACCTTTGAACAACTCCAGTCTCCGTAGTCATATTCAAGTACCTTGCTGACGGATTCTTCTTCCTTGTCCGCAGGAATATAGCCCAGCTCGCGGTAATAACCCAGGCCGCGATAATCATCGATCATGTTGCGTTTACGCATCACCTTGTAGGCCCGCTGCCAATCGATTCCCGGGAACTTCTTGACACAGGCTTCTGCCATCACGCTCGCAGAATGGTACCCGGTCATCGTGCCGGTTTCCTTACCTTGCAGCGGCCATACCGGCATACCGTCCGGGCTTTGCTCCGCCATGTTGATCAAACAATTCACAAAGCCCGGCACGCGGTCCTGCTGGAAAAGAGTGAAGCATGGATGCAGCGCCCGGAACGTGTCCCACAGGGAGTAGGTGCTGAAGTTGTGTTCTCCCTGCGCAAGTTGATGGACCTGCCCATCCATGCCGCAGTACTCGCCATTCGCATCATCGAAGAGCGTAGGCGCCAGCATCATGTGGTACAGCGAGCTGTAGAAAATGGTGCGCTGGGTCGTGTCCGTTGTCTCAATGCGGATGCGGCTAAGCTCCTTCTGCCATCGGCGCTTTGCTTCTGCACGTGTCTCATCGAAAGCCCAGGCCGGCATTTCGGCCTTCAGGTTGTAGAGTGCATTGGCCACGCTCACTCCCGAGATACCGACGCGCACCAGGATGACTTCTCCCTTGCTCGTCTTATAGTGAAGCGCTGTCTTCAGACTCTTGCCCTCGGCTTTCACTGCGCCCCCACTCACCACCTGGCCATCCTGCTGCAGCGCCGCACTCGTGAATGGCTTTGAAAATTGCGCCGCGAAATAGATGCGACGGTCGGGCGCCCAGGAATGCACCGTCCGGCCACCGGTCACCATATCGTTGCCGACAATTTCAAGCGTCGCTTCGCGGACAGGATCTGCCGGATCGTCATACGCGTGAGCAAAATCGAGGATGAAATGACTCTCTTCGCTGGCAGGAAAAGTATAACGATGGAGACCTGTGCGTTCGGTCGTGGTGAGTTCCACATGGACTCCGCGGTCCTTCAAGGCGACTGCATAGTAGCCCGTATCAACATGCTCATCATCATGTGAAAAGGGTGCACGGTACCCATCCTCTGGATGTTCGCGTGAACCCGACTCCCACTTGACCGCGCCCACATTCGGCATCAGCAGTATGTCCAGCAGATCTCCGCAACCCGTGCCGCTCAAATGGGTATGACTGAAGCCCATAATGGATTTATCAGCGTCATAATAGCCCGAGCACCAGTCCCAGCCCTTGGTATAGGTGTCCGGACCCAGTTGAACTGCTCCAAAAGGCACCGACGCACCGGGATAGGTGTGGCCATGGCCGCCCGTGCCGACGCGAATATTTACATACTGAGTGACATCCTCACCGGCTATTGAAGGTGAGTCGGCGGGAAGCATTGCGGCTGACGCGGGCGCGGCCTTTTCTAACAATTCGTAGACGGACGCCACGGAAATGCCTTGCATGAATCTACGTCTGGAAAGCATATTAAATCACCTTTCGGGAAAGCCTTTGCCGCATTGATGGCATTCAAGAGCGTCATCGAATGTCGTTGAACAATCGAAATGCAGACTCGTGCACTCAGATCATAAACACTGCGGACGCTGAGTGCATCAACCGTCCGGATTACCAGGCTATTCAGAGAGAAATTGACCGGTAAATGCTGGGTGAGTCAGTAAAGCAGAGGGTCGATCAACACAAGAACCTTACTCAGTAACTCGAACCCCTACTCCTTCGAGGTCTGCTGAGGTCTGCCAATATGTCCAGACCTTTTCCACGCCTGGCGTCACACGCCGGATGGCAAGGCGTCTCGCTCGTGGTGCGAGAGATCTGGGCCACTTCTATTCGTGCGTCAGGTGTTATGCAGACGCTCAACAAAGTTGAGCGTCGTGCCACTCACGCGCAAATTGCAGCATCATCTCGCTTTAGTTGTGTTACATATTCGAAAAACGAAGCACGTAAGCATAGTTGCCTGGAAGCGTAGACGGTAATGACACACGCAGATCATTGCCTTGCTGCGTCCATTTCAGAGGCTCGTCCTTGCCAACCATGTAGACGTTGGTGGCGCTTTTCACCGGCATCTTCTGCAAGGTGATGATGCTTCCAGACGGTTTACCGAGCAGCGTTGCATAAACGTTCTGTCCGTTCTTCGTAAAGCGAACGTCGATTTTTTCCACGGTGGTGCCTTCTGCATGGGTCCAGGGACGGCTGCCATAGATAGCCTCGCCGTTCTGATGCAGCCACGCGCCCAGGGCCTTCAGACGCTCCAACTGCACGGGTGGAATGGTACCGTCCGCTTCCGGCCCGACATCAAGAAGCAGGTTGCCATTCTTGCTGACGATGTCCACCAGCAGGTAGATCAACTTGTCTGGAGCAATTGTCTGCTCCTCGCCCTCGGCCCGGTTGTAACCGAAAGACTGGCCCAGCCCGCGGCACTCTTCCCACTTTTTCGGGCTGATCTCGTGCAGGGTCTTGTATTCCGGGGAAGTGTAATCGGAGTGTTTAATACTGAAGCGATCGTCGACTACGCCATTCGGCACAGCGTTGTAGTACTCCGCTTCAATCTGCGCTGCATGGCCGCTTGTCGGATAGCCAATGTCATTCCAAAGCACCGACGGATGGTAGCGGGCGATCAGTTCACGGTATTGCGCATCCACATACGCCCCGTAGGCGGCGCTCTGGGGCTGGACGGTTTTGTAATCAGAGGCAACCTTGATCGGCCCGGGGGCGAACGTCCAGTCATATCCGCCGGAGTAATAGAGCCCCATCTTCAGCCCCTGTTTACGCACGGCGTCCGTCACTTCACCGACCAGGTCTTTGGTTGCATGCTGCCTGTCGGCGGCCAGCGTTGGATTCTTCTGCTCGCTCGGCCATAGGGTGAAGCCCTCGTGATGCTTGGTCGTGAGCACCACATACCTGGCTCCTGCATCTTTGAATGTCTGGGCCCACACTGCGGGATCTAACTTGCTGCTTTCCTTGTCGAAGATCGGCGCAAAATTGTAGTAGTTGTAATTAGCGCCGTAGTGTTCGCGATGGTATTTCCACGTCGGCGATCCTTCGATACGCATGGGGTTGTAATACCACTCGGCGTAGGGATTGTTGATGATGTAGTTCGTCGAAGCAAAGTCGTGATCCGGGTGCGTGATCGGCGCCCATCCGGGCACGGAGTAGAGGCCCCAGTGGACGAAGATGCCCAGCTTGGCGTCTTTGAACCAGTCCGGCAATGGATGTGTGTCCAAGGACTGGATTGTGCCCGTATAGTGCCGTGGCGCCTGCGCGTGAGCCGCAGGGTGTGCGATGACGCTCATTACGGCAAGTGAGAGAGTGGTGACGGCGAGCCTGTAGAGAACCTTTTGCATGTGCGGGGCCTCGATAAACCTTGGTGGACAATCCTGCAGATGATGGTGATGATGAAGTCTAACTGATGTCTACGTATATCGGGGGCATTCCGAAGGAAAGGCACAGTGCTTCATCGATGGCTTAACCTCGACGTTCATTTCAAGCCTTATTCGGCAAATTAAATTTGAGAAAGATCTCAT
>CAZZXL010000171.1:0-10432 GCA_964658035.1 uncultured Acetobacteraceae bacterium | reverse complement strand
GTCCAAAGCAGTTTGTAGCGA
The DNA here is from genome assembly GCA_964658035.1 of uncultured Acetobacteraceae bacterium. GTDB lineage: Bacteria > Acidobacteriota > Terriglobia > Terriglobales > Acidobacteriaceae. The sequence continues at coordinate 10,411 of CAZZXL010000171.1, read as the reverse complement.
GGACCCTTGCGGACATTGGAAACAATGGACGGGCGAAAACAGGCAATACATGTACCTCCGGGCTTACGGACACTCTGGTAGATCAGGCCAAGCGACCCTGCCGCAAGCAAATCCTCCGCCAGCTTCTCCGACGCCACATAACTCGTTGCGCTCAAACAGGCAGCGAACGGGTTCTTGCTTTCTGCCTCCGGGCCTTCAGCAAAGCCGCCCTGCTGTTCATCCTCTCCAGTCGCTTCAATCGGATCAGGCAGCAGCACCGGCCCCAGCCGTTCACTTGAACTCAGTACCTGTTCTGCCAGCGATGCCTGCTCTGCGAGAAAAGTCGGCGTGCCTGCCAGGTAGCTTCTGACTACCTCATCGCGAACATCGTGGAAGGTCGCCGTAAAGTCGGCCAGGTAGTCGTCATACACTACCTCCTCGCGTTCCTGCCAATTGATTTCGGCGTATTCCACCGACTTATGAAAAAGTACTTCCGCCTTCGATGTTCCAAGTTCAAAGGCGGCATACCATGCCCCCCGATGCGGAGACGAAAAGCGCGCCCCCAGCGGATTCGGATGAGTAAAGGCCGCATTCACCACGTGAGCCTGCGGCACATTCACGACCAGTTCGCGCGCGGTAATATCCAGCGCCCGCCCCTCTTCGGCCAGCAGTCGCGCATTCGTCGCATTATCCAGGCAAAAGATATTCTGCAGGTCTTCCGGCTCCTCCGCACCGTCAACAAGCCGTGTCAACACCGACTCGTAGTGCTGGCTGTACTTAGCCGGCAGCAACCGGTGTGTATCAAACCGACGGAGTGAGGTAAGCGGTGGCAGTTCCATGACGTTTACATTTACTATTATGCCTATGTGGCGAACAAAAGGCGAATCAGATCTTTGATTGTATTTAAAGCTTTCTAACACAAAGCTTTAACATCCATCATGCACAATCGAGTTATCCCCGATCGACGGGTATCTCATTCATCGTTTCACCATCGGCAGACATAAAGATCGGAGCCCCCGTGATTAAGAAGACAAAGACCCACCCGCCAAAACATCATCCCACCAAGGGCAGCACTCCTACCGGCGAAGGCGGGACGACAGGCAGCCCGGTCTTCGCGCAGCCTGTGCCCAGTGCCGATCCCACTTCCTTCAAAGATCCGGTGACCGATCAAAATCTGAAAGAAGTTGCGAGGGTCGAAGCAGTTCCGCAGCCGGTCGGAGGCGTGGCTGAACCAATCCTTACCTTGAGTGAAACTCTTGGCTCCAATGGTCCCGCACGTACCGCTGCCATCCAGGGTTCCGGACAGATCGTCTTTCATACCGTGGGTGATACCGGCAGTGTGAAGGGGCCGGCTACGCAGTCCCTTGTGGCCGATAAGATGGTCGGCGACTTTACCGAGGAGAATGCCGCGGAGGTTCCGTCCTTCTTCTATCACCTGGGCGACGTTGTCTACTATTTCGGGGAAGCTGCCTACTATTACGATCAGTTCTATGAGCCTTACCGTAATTATCCCGCGCCCATCGTAGCTATTCCCGGCAATCATGATGGCGTGCTGGCGCCGAGTTCCACCGTACCGACCCTCGATGCCTATCTTCGCAACTTCTGTTCCGCAACTGCGACGCATTCACCAGATGCTGCCGGTCTGTCGCGCACTGCGATGATTCAGCCCGGCGTTTACTTTACTTTTGACGCTCCGTTTGTGCGTATCCTCGGTGTCTATAGCAACGTGCTTGAAGACCCCGGAGTCATCTCAAGCGAAGGCGGTACGCGTCCTACTCTTGATGACAGGCAGATCAGCTTCCTTACTGCGGCACTTACACGTTGCAAGACAGAAAACTATACGGGCGCTGTATTGATTGCAGTTCACCACCCGCCATTTACAGGTGGCGTGAACCACGGTGGCAGTCCGCGTATGCTGCAGGACCTGGATGCTGCCGCGACCCAGGCCGGTTTCTGGCCGCATGCCGTGTTGTCTGCACATACTCATAACTATCAGCGGTACACCCGAACCATTGCAGGGAACACCATTCCGTATTTTGTAGCCGGCATGGGCGGGCATGACCTGGTAGTGATGCGCACCCTTGCCAGCGGCAATGCCTTGCGTACGCCTGCCGTGGTGGATAAGTCACTTACCCTCGCCAGCTACGATGACACCCACTACGGGTACCTGCGGATCGTCGTGAACGCGACCACGATGACGATTGAATTTCATCCGGCAGAAGATGGCGCAACCACCAAAACTCCAGACGATACCGTAACCATTGACTTACAAACTCGGACAATTAGCTAGAGTAGTTCTGCAGTAGCTGGAGGACCGCTCTCAAATTGCGTAACTGCTCTAACCTGCTCCTGCAGGTGCAAAGCAGACGGCAAAGCTGGCTTGGCTCTTTCTCCACGGGAGGGCCAGGCTTGTGAATTCCCACCGGCTATGGAACTGACCTAGTCCGCAACCTCGGAAATAGTTACCAGCGTCGTCTCGACTACCTCCCCGGCTCCGGTAGTGACCAGGTCCGCTGCCAGCCTGGCCTCTTCAGTATGGAAGTGGGTATAGATTGCCTGTGCAAGCTTGCGGGGCACGACCGCCGTAAGTGCTTCGAGTGTTGCCTGCTGGATGGCGCGCTGCGAACCAAAATGCTGTACCAGGCGGGTGCGCGTCAGCGATCCGATGCCGGGAATGTCAAGCAGGTCAGAGTGCCGGTCGCGTATCTCGCGCCGTTTGCGATGGTAAGTAATGGCGAAGCGGTGCGATTCATCGCGCACCTTTTGAACCAGGTGCAGCACAGGAGACCGACGCTCCAGCACGATCGGTTCGTCTTCCTGGCCATAGAGGTAAATAACTTCTTCGCGTTTCGCAATCGAAGCTATCGGCTGGGTCGTAATCCCCAGCGCTTCAAGCGCACCCGCAGCAGCATGCAATTGTCCCAGGCCTCCATCAATCAGAATCAAAGAAGGGAAGGGCTTGTTCTCATCTACCAGTCGCTTGTACCGTCGCGTGACCACTTCGCGCATGGAAGCGAAATCATCGACGCCCGTAACCGTCTTGATCTGGAACTTGCGATAATCTGACTTCTTCATCGCGCCGTCTTCCCATACCACCAGCGAGGCAACCGTCTCCGCACCTTGGATGTGAGAGATGTCGAAGCACTCAATGCGGCGCGGTAACTCCGGCAGCAGGAGAGTATCCTGGAGCGTTTCCTGGATTGCTTTCATCGATGGTTGCAGCACTCGAAAGCGCTGGTCATAACTCTGCTTGGCATTCTGCGCCACCAGGTCGACGAGTGACCGTTTGTCTCCGCGCTGCGGCGCTGCCAGTTCCACCTTGTGCTTGCTTTTTTCTGCCAGCAGCGAGCAGAGTGCTTCGCGGTCAGGAAAGTCGATGGGCACAAGAATGCTGCGCGGTACATAACTCTGATCGATATACAACTGCTTCAGCAAGGCAGAAAAGAACGCCGCCGGATCGAAGTTGTCCTTATTCGTATTCGTGGATGCAGAAGCATCATCGGTCAGATCATCCAGCAGCAGGTCTGGCAGCTCTTCCCAGAACATGTTGCGCCGGTCGACGATCTTTCCACCGCGCATATGGAAGAGATCCACCGCCAGCATGCCATTCTCATAGTGGTAGCCGAAGACATCGGCATCGTCGTTGTCCGCACTGGCAATACGTTGTTTTTCACCCAGCTGCTCTATGGTGACCAGTTGGTCGCGATACTTTGCCGCCAGTTCGAACTGCTCCGACATGGCCGCTTCTGCCATCCGTACCTCGATGCTCCTGGCTAACTCGGCCTGTCGTCCTTCAAGAAAGAGGCGTGCATCGCGGACCGCCTCCTTGTACGCTTCGGGGCTTGTCAGGTTCTCGACACACGGGCCCAGGCACCGCTTGATGTAGTACTGCAGGCAGGGTCGCGGATGATACCGCGAAAGATCGACCTTGCAACTGGGTAGCAGAAAACTACGATGAATCAACTCGGCTATGCGATACGCCAGGTTGCCCGGAAAGTAAGGTCCGTAATAGGCGCCCCCATCTTTGCGCAGCTTCCTGGTCACAAATACTTTGGGGTGGCGATCGCCCAGAGTCAACTTCACATAGGGATAGGTCTTGTCATCGCGCAGAAGAATATTGAAGCGCGGCTTGCGCTGCTTGATCAGGTTGTTTTCAAGCGCGAGCGCTTCATGCTCGTTGTCGACCAGGATGTAGTCGATATCTACAGCTTCCCGCATCAGCGAACCGGTCTTCGCGTTCGCCTGCGAGGCATCCAGCAGGTAAGAGCGCGTGCGCGAGCGAAGATTCTTCGCCTTCCCCACGTAGATCACTTCACCCTCGGCGTTTTTATACAGGTACACGCCCGGGCCGTTGGGAATCGTCCGAATTTTCTGTTCTAGGTCCATTTCGTGAAGATTCTTCCCATTAAGTCTATCGCTTACGGACGCCTGGTGGGTTCCTGCCGAAAGACGCGTAAAAGCTACACGCTCTCCTGCGCTCCCAGCCTGCTATGCCCTTATCGAGGGCCCGTTTGGAAGGAAATCTTTTGCCCTCTCCTTGCATCTCAGCACAAAGAACAATAGCGTAGTCCGTAAGTACTGCTACGCATGAGGCCGCCGCAAAAATCACTGCCGGCCTCCCTTTCCTGAAAGGAATGAACATATATGTCCCGGATTGTCAGCAATGTTTCAAATAAAACAGCAGGTCTAAGTTGTGTCGCGGCATCCATGCTGCTCATCTTCAGCAGCGGCTGTGCCACCAAGAATTACGTCAAGAGCCAGACGGCTCCCCTGGCGCAGAAGACAAACGAACTCGACGATCAGACGGCAACGAACAATCGCAATTTGCAGAATGCGAATGACAGCGCCACCAAAGGTATTGCACAGGCCCAGCAATCAGCCAACACGGCGACGCAGAACGCCCAGCAGGCAACCACTGCGGCAGGTACAGCCCAGCAGGCTGCACAGGATGCCGTCAACCGGTCTGACTCTCTTGCCAGCGTTGTGTCAAACCTTGATAACTACAAACAGGTCGCGGATGCGTCAGTCACCTTCGGCTTTAACAAAGACGCTCTCACCAAGACCGACAAACAGCAGCTTGACCAGTTCGCCGCACAGCTTGCCAACAGCAGGGGCTACATTCTTGAAGTAACCGGTGGTACTGATTCGGTAGGTTCGGCTGCTTATAACTACGACCTGAGCCAGCGGCGCGCACAAGCCGTCGTGCAGTATGTAGCCTCGAAATACAACATCCCGGCGCACAAGTTCTACCTGATTGGGATAGGCAAGGACCAGGAAGTTGCGCCAAACAATACTGCTGCCGGGCGCGCCAAGAACCGCCGTGTTGAGATTCAACTGCTCTCGAATATGCCGCAGGGTTCAGGCAGTTCGACTGTCTCGCAGGCACAACCACCAGCACAGTAGTCTGCGCGCTTGAGATATATCGTTCCACAAAAAGCCGGGGCTCTCGCTCCGGCTTTTGTTTTGACCCGCAATTACATAGGCATCGATTTGACATGCTCCGCGCGCACATCATTCGCAGTGAACAGACTGAGGAACGGCGCGCCGTTAGCAGCATCTTCAACCGCCGCGCGGCCTTTCGCTTCCTGCCGCTCCACCAGGCACACGACCCCAATCACGCGCATGCCTGCTTCTTTTGCGGCCTCGATGGCAGTAATGGTCGAGCCGCCCGTGGTGCAGACGTCATCGACGATCAGCACCGGTGCATCCTTCTCGAAAAATCCCTCGATGCGCCGTCCGGTTCCATGCGCCTTCTCCGCCTTGCGCACCAGGAATCCATGAATCAGCCTGGCCTCCGGCGCCTTCAGAGCATGGTAGGCACTCGCTGTTGCAACGTTTGACACGATCGGGTCAGCCCCCATCGTCAAGCCACCAACCGCGTGCGGATGCAGGTGGTGTTTTGCCAGCAGGTCGAGAATAGCCAGGCCGGTCAGCCGTCCGCCCTCCGCGTGCAGGGTAGTGGTGCGGCAGTCAATGTAGTAGTCGCTGGTGCCACCGGAGGAAAGCGTGAAGTGGCCGAGCTTGAAAGAAATACGTGCGAGCAGGGACAGCAGGGCCGAGCGGGGATCAGGCGCGTTCATGCCTTACAGTGTCGGCTGAGGCGAGGCAGGCGCGCAAGTGTCGGCGCTCCGGCCATGCAGACTCGTCTTGTAAACGTTGAGGACCGGCCGCCATTCATGCTCGATTCGAAGGGGCCAGTATTTTTTTTACAACAGGGTCAATGCAGAATCTGTCCCTCGAACGGAGCTGAAACTCTAAAGACTTCCCCCTCATCTCAAGAGGCAGGGAGAAAACAATGGAGTATGTAAACCTGGGATCAACCGGCACCAAGGTGTCGCGCATCTGCCTCGGCACCATGACCTACGGCTCGAAAAAGTGGCGCGAGTGGATTCTGGAAGAGAATGAATCAATGCCATTCTTCAAGAGAGCGATTGAAGCTGGCATCAACTTCTTTGATACTGCCGATGTCTATTCACTGGGCGCGAGTGAAGAGGTGACCGGCAAGGCGTTAAAAGAATTCGGGCCGTCGCGGGACAAACTGGTACTTGCGACGAAAGTCTTCAACCCGATGAGCGATGACCCCAATGACCAGGGACTCTCGCGCAAACACATCATGCAGGCCATCGACAATAGTCTCCGCAGACTCGGAACGGACTACGTCGACCTCTACCAGATTCATCGCTTTGATCCACATACGCCGATCGAAGAAACGCTTGAGGCCTTGAATGATGTTGTACGCGCCGGCAAGGCGCTCTACATTGGCGCGTCTTCGATGTTTGCCTGGCAGTTCCTCAAGATGTTGCAATTCTCCAGGCAGAATGGCCTCGCTCGTTTTGTGACCATGCAGAATCATTACAACCTGGTCTATCGCGAAGAAGAACGCGAGATGATTCCGCTGTGTTTGGACGAGAAGGTCGGGCTCATTCCTTGGAGTCCGCTGGCCCGCGGCTTCCTCGCCGGCAACCGTAAACGTGGCGAAGGCAGGGGCGAAACCACCCGCGCCAAAACAGATGACTACGCGCAGGGCCTCTACTACAAGGACTCCGATTACACCGTCGTTGACCGTTTGACCGAAGTAGCCAAACAGCGCGGCGTCAGTAATTCGCAGATCGCGTTAGCCTGGATCCTCAGCAAACCGGGCGTGGCTTCACCGATCATCGGCGCCAGCAAAATGCCGCACCTGGATGAAGCGATCAAAGCGCTCGAGATCAAGCTCACCCCGGAGGAAATCAAGTCGCTCGAACAGCCATACGAAGCCCACCCCATCCTCGGCCACAGTTGAAGCCCGGCAATTTTGTCATCCTGAGCGAAGCGCAGCGAGTCGAACGGACCCCCGGTCTCTCTCCCACCCAGCCGTGCGGCCCCCGCAATTCTCTACCTTCAGGCCAACTACTGCTTCAGCTTTTCTAGATGACGAAAGCCGCTCGTGGCAAAGAACAGCAGCGCAAAGATGGTCCCGTTGTAGCAGGCGTGGACCATCGCGCTCGCGGCCAGTGAGTGGTACCGTATGCGCACGGCACACAGTACCAGGCTGACGCAGAACAACACTGCCAGCGGCGCGTAGGCGTGGGCCAGTTGGTCCGCATGCAGCAGCGCAAATGCAATGCTGGTGAGCGTTGAAGCGAAGACGATAGCTCCCGGGCTCCATGCCGGATCAGCCAGCGGTGCATAAGCTCCCAGGGGAACAAGCTCAGCCTCGCCTCGCTCCACCGCGATCCTCTTTGAAAGCCGCATCGTCACCCAATCCCAGGACGTCGCGAGGGAGGGTAGAAGGAAGCCGCGAAAGGCCAGTTCCTCAAAAACAGGCGCAATAAAGATGCCGAAGACCGCGACAATCCAGACGTCGATCGGCTTCTGGAAAAAGTCATCAATCGGCAGCTCCTTCGGTATCGGTAGGAAGTTCGACAGTACCTGCACCACCACGCTGACGCCGATCCCTGTGCCGATCAGCCACCATCGCTGCCGGCGCGCCCGGGCCAGGTTCCAGTGCACGCCCTCGGCAAACGGCCGATGCCACCAGGCCGAAAAGATGGCGATCGCCACGAGCCCGCCCAGCAGGTACGAGACAAACGACGCCGGCACCAGCAGTCGCGGCTCCTTCATCAATTGCAGGTAAGTCTTGTGCGGGAACCACTTGAAGCCCAAGGCAAGGCCCAAGGCCAGCGTCTGCACCAGTACCAGCGCGCCGCCAAATACCGCCAGGAACACCAGCGCATGCCCTATATTCGGAATCCGCGGCGTGCGCCGAAAGATCACCGGCACCGTCTGGGCGTGGTCTTCAACAGACGGGGCCGGTGGAAACACTTCTACATCTGCGCGTGAACTTGCTTCGGGATCGATCGACATGGGTGAGTGGTCAGCGGTAGACAGTCGGAGAGATGAAGACTGAACGTTGAATGCTCAGCAAAGGGTACGGGGCTAAGCTGATTCTATCGTCAGCGGCAGCTTGCGGCCGGCAGGCACTCAAGCAGAAAGCTTACGACTGCGGCGCTTCGACGACGCAACCGCCTTCTCCGTTTCGATCGCCGGGTAATGACGTCGCAGAAATTCTCCCGTGTACGAGCCGGGCGTCGCCGCTACCATGGCGGGCGTCCCCTCGGCCACAATCATGCCGCCCTCTTCGCCGCCCTCAGGACCCAGGTCGAGGATCCAGTCAGCATTACGGATCACATCGAGATTATGCTCGATGATGATGACCGTATTCCCCAGGTCAGCCAGCCGGTGCAACACCTCCAGCAGCTTCCGTACATCATCAAAATGCAGCCCCGTCGTCGGCTCATCCAGCAGGTAGAGGGTCTTGCCCGTCTGCCGCTTCGAAAGCTCCTTCGCCAGCTTCATCCTCTGCGCTTCGCCGCCGGACAGCGTCGTCGCCGACTGGCCGAGATGAATATAGCCCAGGCCCACATCGACCAGCGTCTGCAGCTTCTGCCGGACAGTGGGAATGTCAGTCAACACCGGCAGCGCATCTTCGATCGACAGGTCCAGGATGTCGGCGATGGAGTAGCCATTGAACTTGACCGCCAGCGTCTCCTGGTTGTAACGACGGCCATTACAGACATCGCAGAGCACGTAGACATCCGGCAGAAAGTTCATCTCGATGCGCTTCTGGCCATCACCCTGGCAGGCTTCGCAGCGCCCGCCACTCACGTTGAAAGAGAACCGGCCAGGCTTGTAGCCGCGTTCCCGCGATTCCGGCAGCACGGCAAAGATGTCGCGGATCGCTGAGAAAACTCCTGTGTAGGTCGCCGGGTTTGAACGCGGCGTCCTGCCGATCGGCGCCTGGTCGATGCGGATTGCCTTATCAATCTGCTCCACCCCGATCACCTTCGTGTGTTCGCCCGGCACCTCGCGCGACCGGTAAAGTTCACGGGCCAGTGCGCGGTACAGAATGTCATTCACCAGCGTACTTTTACCCGAGCCTGAAACCCCGGTCACGACCGTCATCACGTTCAACGGGAAGTGCGCGGTCACTTCGCGAAGGTTATGCGACCGTGCGCCTTCGACGGTGATCCATCCGCCCGTCTTTTCTACCGGCCGTCCCAGGTCAGCGAGCGTCGGACGTTCTTTTCTTTCGGCTGGCTTGATATATGGCACCCGCGGCCCAACGGCGCGCGGCTCGTCCCGGTGAAGGACTGTGGTTGCGCCGGAAAGGTACCGCCCTGTCAGCGACGCGGGCGTGTCCATAATTTGCTGCGGTGTCCCCTCGGCGACCACGTGGCCGCCCAGCTTGCCCGCTCCCGGGCCCAGGTCGAGAACATAATCCGCCTTCCGGATCGTATCTTCGTCATGCTCGACGACCAGCACCGTATTGCCCAGGTCACGCAACGATTCAAGTGCCTGGATCAGCCGGATATTGTCCCGCTGATGCAAGCCAATCGACGGTTCGTCCAGCACGTAGAGAACACCACGCAGCCGCGAGCCGATCTGTGTTGCTAAGCGGATGCGCTGGCCTTCACCGCCCGAGAGCGTCGCCGCATTGCGATCGAGTGAAAGATAGTTCAGCCCCACGGCAACCAGGAACTCCAGCCGTTCGACTATCTCCCGGCGAAGCCGCTCCGCAATCATGGTCTCGCGCTCATTGAACTTCAGCTCCCGGGCTGCATCGAGCGCACGACGCAGGGGCAGGGCAGTGAACTCGGCAATGGACCGGCTGCCCACCTTCACCGCAAGCGATTCCGGCCGCAAACGGCGTCCCTGGCAGACTGGACACGTCGCGGCCGACATGTAGTTCAGCATCCAGTCGCGATAGGTTTCCGACTTTGACTCCGCCAGCGAATCACGCAGCCACGCAAACACGCCATGGAAGCCGGTGCGCGGTGACTCGCCGGCGGCCGGGCCGTACAACAACAGCTTCTGCTGCTTTTCTGGAAGTTCTTCGAACGGTCTCCTGACCGGTATCTTGTAGCGCTCAGCCGCAAGTTGCACCAGCTTT